>JBDHHA010000106.1:0-23146 GCA_039589615.1 Gemmatimonadota bacterium | reverse complement strand
GAGGATGGCGTTGGCCACGCCGTCCTCGAGCCCCCGGGCGAGGCGCTCGGGGTTGGTGACGAAGATGTCGTCACCCACGAGCTGCACGCGACTCCCCAACGCATCGGTCAACTTCTTCCACCCGTCCCAATCGTCCTCGGCCAATCCGTCTTCGACGGACACGATGGGGTACTTGTCCAGCCACCCCGCGTAGAGCTCCACCAACTCCTCGGCGGTGTGCTTGCTGCCGTCCCCCTTCTTGAAGACATACTTGCCGTCCTCGTACAACTCGTTGGCGGCCACGTCGAGGGTGATGGCGATGTCCTCCCCGGGCTTGTAGCCCGCCGCCTCGATGGCGGCCAGCACGGACTCTAGGGCCGCTTCGTTGGACGGCAGCATCGGCGCGAATCCGCCCTCGTCGCCCACGGCGGTGGAGAGCCCCTGCTTGCTCAACACCTTCTTCAAGGCGTGGAACACCTCCACCCCCATGCGCAGGCCTTCCGGGAACGTCTCGGCCCCCACCGGCACCACCATGAACTCCTGGGCGTCCACGTTGTTCGACGCGTGGGCGCCTCCGTTCAGGATGTTCATCATGGGCACCGGGAGCACGTGGGCCATGGGACCGCCCAGGTAGCGGTACAGCGGCAGTTGGGCGTCGGCGGCAGCCGCCCGGGCCACGGCCATGGACACGGCGAGCATGGCGTTGGCGCCCAGGTGGCCCTTGTTGGGCGTGTCGTCGAGATCGACCATCAGGGAGTCCACCCCGATCTGATCCTCGACGGCCCAGCCCTCGAGTGGCGGCGCCAAGGTCTCGTTCACGTTTTGGACGGCCTTGAGCACACCCTTTCCGCCGTAGCGGTCGGGATCACCATCCCGCAGCTCGACGGCTTCATGTTCTCCAGTCGATGCACCACTGGGCACAGCGGCGCGCCCGATGATGCCACTCGAGAGGGCGACCTCGACTTCGACCGTGGGGTTTCCCCGGGAATCGAGGATCTCTCGTCCGTGTACTCCGATGATTGTTGACATAGCGGCGGCAACCTAGCCGAGCACGCTTTGCGAGTCAACGCGAAGCTGCTCAATGGCCTCTCTCGTCACGGCCATGAGGCGCGCGCGATCCTCGTACTCCATGCCTTCCGTGGGGATCTCTTCACCAAACATGACCGCAACCGGGTTGGGGTGGATCTTGATGCTCCCCTTGGGAAGCAGCGAAAACGTTCCGGCGATGTAGACGGGGACCACCGGCACCTGGGCCGCGAGGGCCAAAACGAACGGTCCCTTCTTGAACGGCAACAGGTCTCCGGTGCGGCTCCGCGTCCCCTCGGGAAACAGCACAGCACTCATGCCCTTCTTGATGTAGGCTGCTGCCGCCTCGTACGCCGAGAAGGCTTTTTGGCGGTTCTGCCGGTCGATGTAGATGTGGCCGGCGGAGCGCATGGCCCGTCCCAAGACAGGGATCTTCTGCAGCTCCTTCTTGGCCACAAAGCGGCACTGCCCCGGGACGATGCTGGACATCACCCAGATGTCGAACCACGACTGGTGGTTGGAGACGTAGACGACGGGTCGATCCTGGGGCACGGTATCGTATCCTGCGGTGCGGATCTCGACTCCCGCCACCTTGATCATCCGGACGGACCACCGGCGGGCGCATTCGTCGTACACACCGCCGGGCCGGTTGGGAACCTTGAGCACGCCGGCGATCACCGCCTTGCTGGCATACCAGGAGGTGTAGGCGAAGAGATTGAGAAGGAACCAGGCGGTGCGGAGCATTCCCGTCGTGACGTCAGAAGTGGGTAAAGGCGTCGGGAAGCTCGAGCGACTCGTCATCCGACTCGACGCGGACGCCGGACCCCGACTCCACGCTTCCGACGCGGGTTAAGGATAACCCGAACCCATCGAAAAATTCACCGGACGCCGCATCGTGCCCGGGGAGGGCCACCAAAAGCTCGTACTCCTCGCCGCCGGCGAGGGCCAGCGTGCGATCGGCGGCGGGATGGACGGGAACCGCGTCCCGCTCGAGGACACAGCACACCTCCGACGCCGCCGCCAGGTGCCCGGCGTCGGCCCAGAGGCCGTCGCTCAGGTCGAGCATCGCGTGGGCGCCCCGATCCCGCAGCCACCGGGCCTCACGAACCCTGGCGTGCGGCCTGGCAAACCGCACACGAGCCGCAGCATCGGGCTCGCGGCCGTTGCTCCAGGCGCCGAGGGCGGCTGCGGGGCCCCCCAGGACACCGGTCACGAACAGGGCGTCGCCCGGCTGGGCGCCGGACCGCCGCACGGGCTCCTGCGTCAGGCGTCCCACGGCGGTCACGTCGAGCACCAGAGAATCGGAGCGCACCACATCGCCACCCCACACCACGGCGCCCACCTCCTCGGCGGCCTCGGCGACACCCGCCATGAGATCGGCGACGTGGTCATTGGGCAGTTCCGGGGACGCGCCGATGCTCACGGTGACGCCCAGGGGCTCCGCCGCCACGGCGGCGAGATCCGACAACCCCGCCACGGCCGCCCGCCAGCCGATCTCCGGAAGATCCAGCCAGCCGACCAGGAAGTGGGTCCACTCGATGGAGAGATCGCTGGAGATGGCCAGCCGCACGCCGCCCACCTCCACGAACGCGCAGTCGTCCCCCGACGGCGCGCCCCGTTTGCCGATCCGTTGCCAGATGCTCCGGATCATGTCGAACTCGGCGCCGGGGCCCAGCGGCGTATGACTCATCGCAGCACGACCCGCTTTTCGATCCGCACCAGCCCCCCCTCGGTTGCGACCCAGAGATAGTCGCGAGACGCGGCGAGATCTCGCACTCGAGCCGGGAGATCTCCCGCTCCGGCGGCGGTCTGGAATTCCCGGCTGTCGAACGTGAAATACTGCACCCCCAGCTCGCCCCCGACCCACACGCCGTCACCGTCGGCGGTCAGGGCGGTGAGAGGACCCAGCCCCAGGGGCGTTTCGTGGGTCCACCGGCCGGTGGCGTCCCGCCAGAGGATCCGATCCCCAATCGCCACCACCACCTGTCTCCCCACCACCGCCAGAGCCGCCACCCTGTCTCCCAGGAGGGGCTCGCCGCTTGTGAGGGCGGGCATCGTCACCCGGTCCGTCCCGTCGGGCAGAAACAGCAGGCCGTTGGGCCCACCGGCCCACACACCGGCCCCGTCCACGGCGAGGGCGTCGATGATCACGCCGGCCCCGACGGTGGCTTCCGCCAATTCCACGTTGGCGCCACCATCCCCGAGGAGTGCCAGCCCTCTGGAGGTCCCCACCCAGAGGCCGGCGGGTGACGGCGCCAGGGCGTAGACGTCGTTGGCAGGCAGACCGGCCTGGCGGTCGATGGTGCTCGAGCGCCCTCCCCCAACCGGCACCACGCCGGCATCCGTCGCCGCCCAGAGTTGATCCTCCCAGCGGGCCAGATCTCGGACGTCCCGGAAGCCGTACCCGAGGGTCCCGGGCCCACGGTCCAGCCGCGACTCCTCCAGATTGGCACGCACCCAGGAGAACCCCGGGGTATACGGTGGAGCGTTGGCAACCGTCCGGGGTCGGGCGCCGACAGTCGTCCCCGTCCAGACCCCACCGTCCGCCAGGAGCACCGCCCCCACGCCATCGGCGAGGAGTCCGTAGGGCAGCCGTTCCAGACGGGCCACGCCGGCGTCGTACCGCACGAGACCCAGCCCGTCGGTGCCGAAGTAGGCCCTGCGATTCATCGGATCCGCGGCACCCGAGGTGAGGCGGTGCTGTCTCCGGCCCTCCGAGAGGACCACGGCCTGGAGCGGATCGGCAGCCGGAAACACCCGGAGCAATGCCTGGAGGGAGGCGCCGGAGGCCCGTGAACCCGAGGGGGGAAATTGGGTGACACGGACGGGGATGCTGCTCCCCGCGGAGAGGACGAACCACTGGCGGGTGCTCGTGCCCACATACAACGGGCTCGAGGGGTCGGAACTGTCGAAGAACATCGTCTCGATCAACTGGCCGATGCGAATCCGTTCCACCAGCTGGATCCGCGGTCGGTAGTGCACCACCTCGTCCACGGCGCCGATCCAGAGAGATTCATCCAAGCGATCGCCCACCATGGCGGTCACCACCTCGCCCCCGGGATAGCCGTCCAGCTCCGTGATTGGGGGC
The DNA here is from genome assembly GCA_039589615.1 of Gemmatimonadota bacterium. Taxonomy (GTDB): domain Bacteria; phylum Gemmatimonadota; class Gemmatimonadetes; order Gemmatimonadales; family GWC2-71-9; genus B3T1B10. Next base: position 19,053 of record JBDHHA010000106.1, on the reverse strand, counting down.
AGCCACCGATCGAACAGGGCGTTGTAGACGATCAAGCCCCCGGCCGTCGCCGCGTACACCGCCTCGTTGGTGGTCGCCACCTGATAGACAAAGCCGTAGTCCCGGAGCACCACCCGCTCGTCGGGGCGCCAGATCCTGGTTTGGGCAACGGTGGGAGTGGTGAGGAGCGCCGTGAACACGACCGCGCCGGCGAGACGGAACGTCATGTCACCGCCGGCGGATCCAACCGGAGCAGCACCGGCGGCTGGACGGGGGCCGGCGTCTCCAACTGTCGCCAGACGTCGGGCACGGCGGCCATGACGTCGTCGGGGCGCACGGTGCGCACCGATCCCCGGGCAGCCGCGGCTTCGGCGGCGCGCCCCATCACGTGGGCGCCGAGGGATGCGGCCTCCAGGGTGTTCAGACCCTGGGCAAGAAACGCCGCGACGAAACCCGAGAGGACGTCGCCGCTGCCGCCGGTGGCCAGGCCCGGATTGCCGCTTCCGGTCACCCGCACGGAACCGTCCCGCCCGGCCACGATGGTGGGCACGCCCTTGAACAGGACGGTGAAGGTCTGCGTGGCGCCGGTGAGCTCGATGACGTCGTCGTTTCGAGGCACCGGTGCGGCGGCGGCCACGGCTGCCGCAAAGCGATCGGTCTCCGCCAGCTCCCCCTGCTCGGGAAACGCTGCCTTGAACTCTCCCAGGTGTGGCGTAAAGACCCGGGGGGCGCTCCCGGCACGCAGCGCGCCCGCCCCCACGTGGAGCGCGTCGGCATCGATCACGATCGCCGTTCCCCCGGGCCGCTCCGGCCCCGGGACGGGTGCCGTCTCGAGCACCTGCTTCACGAAGTCCGCTCGCGCTTCGTCACGTCCCATGCCGGGACCCAGCACCACCGCGTCGGCCCATCCCAGGGCGGCGGCCAGCTCCGGTTCCACGCCGGGCCCGAGATTGGTCTGCAGCGTCATGGCGTCCGGCAAGGATTCCTGGAGTGCGGCCACGGACTCGGGCTGCCCGGCCACCTTCACCAGTCCCGCGCCGGCGGCGAACGCCCCCCGGGCTGCGTGACGCACGGCACCGGCCATCCCGTTCTGGCCGCCCACGATGAGGACCCGGCCCCGATCCCCCTTGTGCATGCTGGCCTGGAACGCGGGGATGCGGGACGCGGCCCAGCGATCGTCTACGAACAGGGGCCAGCGTGAGGGGGGCATGATGAACCCCATCTCCACCACGACGATCCGGCCGCACCACTCCCGGGCGATGAGGTGGCCGCGGCGCAGGCCGCCGAAGGTCACGGTGAGGTCCGCCCGGACCGGCCCGTGGGCCTCCCCGGTGCTGAGATCGAGTCCCGTGGGACCATCGATGGCCACCACCGGGGCGCCGCACTCCGCGATGCGCGAGGCCAGGTCTCCGATGTCCCCCCTGGGCTCGCCGCTGGCCCCCGTCCCCAGCAGCGCATCCACCACGATGCCGGCCCGGGGCCAGTCGTCATCCGGGGCCAGGGGCCGGACGGAGCTCACCACGGCGAGCGTCCGGTTCGCCTCGCAATCGGGGGAGCGATCCCGTTCGACTTCCGCGACCCATACGGGGACCCCAAGACCCTGCAGCGCCCGGGCCACGACCCAACCGTCCCCGCCGTTGTTGCCGTGGCCCACCGCGACGATGACGCCCTTCGACAACTCGGCGCCGTAGGCCTCGCCGATGGCGGTGGCGGCTCCGCGCCCCGCCGCCTCCATGAGCACCCGGGACGGGACACCCGCCTTGATGGACATGGCGTCCCACTTCCCCGACTGCTCCGCGTCGAGCACTGGGATCCGGCCGCCGATATGTTCGGCCATTTTTCGCACGGCGTCGTCCTGGCTCATCGAATCGTCACTCCGGCGTACGCCACCACGTGCCCCTCGTCCCCGGTCACCCACCCGCTGTTCCGGTAGTCCACCAGCTCCCCGCGCTCGGCACCCAGCAGTCGGGCCGCCTCGAGGACGGCGGCGGCCGGGGCCCGCCCGCACATGGAGATGCGGTGTTTCCGGCAGGCATCCAACAGCCCTTCGCCGTCCAGCCTCGCCACGTGCTCCAGCGCAATGTGGTCTTTCTGATCGGCGGAGGCGGCGCTCTCAAAGTGGGTCATGTCCGACGACGCGATGAGCCCCACCGGTTCGGGCCAGTCGCGCACCACGCCGGCCAGGGCCTCGCCGAGTTGCCGGCAGCGGTCCCAGTCGTCCCATGCCAGGACGATGGGCACGATGGCCGTGGATGGGGACAACAAGGAAAGAAACGGCAGCTCCACTTCGATGGCGTGCTCTTTGGCGTGGGCCAGCGGATCGTGAGCCACCAGTGGGCATGCGGCGCACAAGGCGGACGCGAAGTCTTCGGCCACCGCGATGTCACCGAGGGGAGTCTGGAAAACACCGCGGCTCCACGTGCTGGCGCCGCCCGGCGCACCCACCATGCCGGTGTGATTCGGCGCCACGATGACGACCGTGGAAGGGAATTGCAGACGCTTGAACACCTCGGCGGCACAACTGCCGGAGTAGATCAAGCCTGCGTGGGGTACGATGGCGGCCGTGGCGGGCTCCGGCGTCGCGTGGACCTCGGCGAGCAGGCCCTCAACTAAAGTCCGGAGCTCGTCCGGCGCTCTGGGGTAAAACAGCCCCGCAACGGCGGGACGTCGTACTTCCCCTATTTGAAACTCTGTCCGACGGGCCGCCCGAGAGAAATCTCGCCGTTGTCGATGCGGAGGTTGAAACCGCACTCCGGATCCGAGCAGACCCATGCTTTATAGGTGATCGGTGCGCCATCCCGGCCATAGTCGGAAAGTGGCAGTAGCAGCCCCTTCCCACACTTCTTACAATCCGGCCAATCCCTGCCTTCCATCATGTCCACCCCCTTTGCTCCTGAGAACTGCGGAACACCCCGCTGGCCGGGTTCATGCTAATGCCCTACGCACCTCACTCCAGCCCACGGATAATCTCGGTCGAACGCTGTCGCAAAATCGAAGACGTTTTCGAAATCCGAGACCTGGTCCGATTCCTCTTTCATGAACAGACCGACATCGATCAGCGTGAACACGATCCGTCCGATGTCCTCGGTGTTCTCGAGTCCCCAGTGTTTCAACACCGCTCGAGCCGTCAAGCCAAACTGCGCCACCGCAAAATCCCGACACGCCCACGCCAATTCCTGGCCGGTCACGTGACCTCGCACCGGACGCTGTTGCTGGCCGTACTCCAGCGCGGCCAGCACGAACAGGTATGCCCGCTCGTGGTACTGTCCATCCGCTTCGCGGATCTTGTCCAGAATCTCGTCGGCCAGTTGCAGCTCAGTCATAGGTCAAAGGTGGCTGAGCGGACGAAGGCGAGCAAGTGGGATTCACGCCGTTGGCGCCGTCGCGTAGAGGGGGAAGCTCTCCGCCAGCTCCCGCACCTCGGTGGCCACACCCTCGATGACGCCCTCGTCCGAGGCCCCCAACACCCGGGCGATGAAGTCCGCAATACGGGCCATCTCGTCCTCGCCCATTCCTCGCGTCGTCAACGCCGACGTCCCGATCCGGAGCCCGCTGGTGACGAACGGAGAGCGCTGATCGCCGGGCACCGTGTTCTTGTTGACGTGAATCCCGGCGCGCCCCAGGGCCTCTTCCCCGTCCTTGCCCGAGAACAGCTTGTCGCGCAGGTCGAGGAGGATGAGATGGGTGTCGGTTCCGCCGGCCACGAGGTCGTAGCCGCGCTGCGCCAGCACCTCCCCCAGTTTCCTGGCGTTCCGGATGACCTGTGCCCCGTACTCCTTGAAGCTGGGTTGCAGGGCCTCCCCGAACCCCACAGCCTTGGCGGCGATCACGTGTTCCAGTGGGCCACCCTGCCCACCCGGGAACACGCTCTTGTCCACTGCCTTGGCAAACTCCTCACGACACAGAATGAAACCTCCCCGGGGACCGCGCAGGGTCTTGTGCGTGGTGCTGGTGACGATGTGGGCGTGCTCCATGGGGTTGGGATAGTGCCCCCCGGCGACCAACCCGGCGAAGTGGGCCATATCCACGAGGAACACGGCATCGATCTCCCGGGCCACGTCGGCGAACCCCGCGAAATCGATGATGCGCGGATACGCGCTGGTTCCGGCGATGATCAACTTGGGCCGCTCGCGCTGAGCCATCTCCCGGACCTGGTCCATGTCGATGAGCCCCGTCGCCTCGACGACCCCGTACTGGACAGACTCGAAGATCTGGCCGCTGTGGTTGACCTTGTGCCCGTGGGTGAGGTGCCCGCCGTGGGTGAGGGACATGCCCATCAGTTTCTCACCGGGCTTCAAGACCGCCATGTAGGCTGTGAGATTGGCCTGCGAGCCGGCGTGAGGTTGGACGTTGGCGTGATCGGCGCCGAACAGTTCCTTGGCCCGGTCGATGGCCAGTTGCTCGACCTCGTCGACGACCTCACACCCGCCGTAGTATCGCTTCCGCGGATATCCCTCGGCGTACTTGTTCGTGAGCGGCGATCCCATTGCCTCCATCACCGCCCGCGAGGTGAAGTTCTCGCTCGCGATCAGCTCCAGGCCCTCCTCCTGCCGCTGGGCCTCCCGTTGGATCAGTTGAAAAACGGCTGGGTCGGAGTCTTCCAATGTATGTACCGGGGTCATTTGTCAGCCTCGATTTTTGCGACGCGGCGTTCGTGGCGGCCTCCGTCAAAGGGGGCCTCCAGCCAGCGACGTAGGATTTCCACGCTTTGGTCTTCATCGACGAACCGCGCCGGCAGCACCAGGATGTTGGCATCGTTGTGCCGTCGCGACAGTTCCGCGACCTCAGGGGTCCACGCCACCGCGGCTCTGACGCCGGCGTAGCGATTCGCAGTGTAGGACATACCAAGCCCGGTGCCACAGGTCAACACGCCCCGCGTCACCGCCCCCTCACCAACCTGGGCCGCCACCTGCTTGGCATAGTCAGGGTAATCCACCGAATCGGTGGAGTGGGTCCCAACATCGACGGGCTCGAAACCCAGGGCCTCGAGCTCGCGCTTCAACCGTTCCTTGAGGGCAAACCCTGCATGGTCGGCCCCAATCGGGATCTTCTCTGCCAACGAACCCCCAAGACACTGTCGGTCGGGATGGACTTCGCTTACTTGGCGGCTACGGTCCGCTTCGCGTCCTCGATCCGGCGCAAGGCCAGCCGCCGGGCCGCCTTATAAGAAGGAATACCTTCGTCGCGCGATATCTCAAGGACGTGGTACACCGTGTCGTGGATCTCGCCGGCCTTAGCGTGGGCCTGCTCCATCGTCCACCCGGACAATTCCGCGTTCACGTTGATCAGCCCGCCACCGTTGACGACATAGTCCGGCGCGTAGATGATACCCCGAGCGTGCAGGGCGTCGCCGTGCCGGTCTTCGGCGAGCTGGTTGTTCGCCCCACCGGCGATGATGTCCACCTTCAGCACGTTGAGAGTGTCGTCGTTGACCACGGCACCGAGGGCGCACGGCGCGAAGATGTCGGCGTCCGCCCCATAGATTTCCTTTTCGCCGACGGGCGTGGCGCCGAATTCCTGCACCACCCGATCGACCTTTTCCTGATCGATGTCGCTGACGATGATCGTGGCGCCCTCTTCATGCAGATACTTGCAGAGGTAGTACCCCACGTGGCCGATGCCCTGCACCGCCACCGTCTTCCCGGCAAGGGACCCGTCATCGTATTTGAACAGGCCGCACGCCTTCATGCCGCGATACACTCCAAAGGCCGTGACCGGCGAGGGATCGCCGGAACGGTCTTCCAATCCCACGACGTGCTCGGTCTCCTGTCGCACGTAGTCCATGTCCTGCGGCGACGTACCCACATCCTCCGCGGTGATATAGCGTCCCCGCATCAGCTCGACGTGCTTGCCGTGCGCGCGGAAGATGCTCTCACGATCGGTTGTCTTGTTGTCCCCGAGGATCACGCTCTTGCCGCCGCCCAGGTCCAATCCCGCAACAGCAGCCTTGTACGTCATGCCTCGGGAAAGCCGCAGCACGTCGACCAGGGCCTCCTCTTCACTCTCGTAGTTCCAGAATCGAGTGCCGCCGAGTGCCGGGCCCAGGGTCGTGTTGTGAATCGCGATGATCCCCCGGTACCCGCTGTCGGGGTCGTACATGTAGCTGACTTGCTCATGCGCGTGCTTGCCGATCGCTTCGAAAATCACTTCCGGATCCCTTCGTTAATCGTTGTTGGAGTATAGCTCGCGTGCGATGACGATACGCTGGACCTCGCTGGTTCCCTCGTAGATCTCGGTCACCTTGGCATCGCGAAATAGCCGTTCAACCGGGTAATCACGCATGTACCCATACCCACCGAAGATCTGCACGGCCTGCGTCGTCACGTACATGGCCATCTCGGACGCAAACAGCTTCGCCATGCTGGCCCGCATCGTGATGGTCTCTCCCCGCTGCTTGCCGCGGGCGGCATCGTGCAAGAGCGCCCGTGCGGCGGACAGCCGTGTTGCCATGTCCGCCAACATGAAGCTCACGCCCTGAAAATCCTTGATGGGCTTCTCGAACTGCTTCCGCTCCGCCGCGTACTTCAACGAGTGGTCGAGCGCAGCGCGGGCGATCCCGATGGCCTGGGCCGCCACCCCGAGTCTCCCGTTGTCCAAACCCTCCATGGCGTGATGGAACCCCTTCCCCTCCTCACCGATCAGATGGTCCGTTCCCAGTTCCACGTTGTTCAGCACGAACGACGTGGTGCGCGAGGCGCGGAGCCCCATCTTGTCCTCCGCCTTCCCGTGCTCGAGGCCCGGCGTATCGGCCGGCACCAAGAAGAACGACAATCCCCGGGCCCTGGAGCTCGCATCCTCCGACGTCCGCACCATGATCAACAGGACGTCCGCGACATCGCCGCTGGTCACCCACGCCTTGGTGCCGTTGAGCACCCAGCCCGACCCGTTCCACTCGGCGCGGGCGCGGAGGGCCGCCAAGTCGGATCCACTGTCCGCCTCCGACACACAGAATGCGGCGAGCAACTCGCCCCGTGCCATCGGCTTGAGCCAGCGCTCGTGTTGCTCGGGCGTGCCGTAGGTGCCGAGGATGTGGCAGGGCAGCGAGTTGTGCACGCTCAACGCGATCGACACACTCGGGTCAGCCGCCGCAATCTCCTCGATCATCATGAGATAGGTGACCGGGTCGAGGCCGAGCCCGTCATGGTCCTCGGACACGAGCAGCCCGAGGAATCCCATCTCACCAAGCTGCTTGATGACGTCGACCGGAAACTCCCCGGTCCGGTCCCACTCGGCCGCGTAAGGCGCAATCTCCCGCTGGGCAAAGTCCCGGGCGACCTCCACGAACTCCCGGCGCCGCTCCTCGTCGACCACTTCCTCCATGACCCTAGGAGTAGTCATAGAACCCCTGTCCGCTCTTCCGGCCGAGCCGGCCGGCAGCCACCATCTTCCGGAGCAGCGGACATGGACGGTATTTGTCGTCGCCGAGGCCACTGTGCAGCACCTCGAGAATGTGCAGGCACACATCCAACCCGATGAGATCCGCCAGCGTGAGCGGGCCCATGGGGTGTGCCATGCCGAGCTTCATGACCGCGTCGACGGCCTCCACTTCGGCCACACCCTCCATCACGCAGTAGCACGCCTCGTTGATCATCGGCATGAGGACCCGGTTCGACACGAACCCGGGATAGTCGTTCACCTCGACCGGCGTCTTGCCGAGCGCCTTCGTCGCCTCCACCACGGTCGCCAACGTCTCGTCGGACGTTTGCAGACCGCGAATGATCTCCACCAGCTTCATCATCGGCACCGGATTCATGAAGTGCATGCCGATCACCTTGTCGGGCCGCTTGGTCTGCGCGGCGATCTCGGTGATGGAGATCGAGGACGTGTTGGTGGCGAGGATCGCATTGCTCTCGGCCGCCCCGTCCATCTCCCGAAAGACTCCGAATTTGAGATCCGGTGTCTCCGTCACCGCCTCGACAACCAGCTCGGCGCCGTTGAGGGACCCGAGGTCGGTAGACGTGTTGATCCGTCCCAGCGCGGCATCCCGCTCGTCAGACGTGATTTTTTCCTTTGTGACCTGGCGATCCATGTTCTTGCGGATCGTCGCGAGCCCGCGCTCGAGGACTTCTTGCGACACGTCGACCAATTGGACGTCGCACCCCGATTGCGCAAAGACGTGCGCGATGCCGTTCCCCATGGTTCCCGCCCCAACAACCGCCGTTTTGTTCATGTCAGTCTCCGAGTTTCCCGCACCTGGCTGTGTCCTATTCGTTGTTCCATAAAAAAGGCGCTCTCAATGGAGCGCCTTTGCTTTGTCACCGAACTTGCGGATCAGGAGGGCCGCCAATGCCAACTTGATCAGGTCGTTTGCGAGAAACGGCAGCGATCCGAGCCGCAGCGCCGTCCCCATGTCGCCCCCCAATACGGCAAGCTGCGCCACGCCGCCGGTGTGAATTACCACCAACCCCACCACAACCGCCGCGGCCACCCGCACCCACGAGCCGCCGTTCCGGGCGATCAGGCCGGTAAGACCCGCCGCCAGCGGATACGCCAGCAGGTAGCCCCCGGTGGGTCCGAAGAGACGCGCGACACCCGGAGCCCCCACCGGTGCGAACACCGGGAGCCCGGCCGCGCCCATGGCGAGATACAGGACCAGACTCGCGGTCCCCAGCCTGGGCCCCAACAGCCCGCCAACCAACAAGACCGCGGGCACCTGCAGGGTGATGGGTACCGGCGTGCCGGGCAGCGGTATCGCCACCTGCGCTCCGACGGCCACCAGCAGCGCACCCAGGACGAGGGCGATCATCCGCCGCAGCGTCAACGCGTGCGGGACTGCGGTTGTTGAGAGAGGTAGGGTTGCCACGATCAGTTTCGCTCCACGCTGAGGGCGACGGCGTTTCCACCGCCAAGGCACAACGTTGCAAGACCCCGCGAGACCTCGCGCTGTTGCATGGCGTACAACAGGGTGGTGAGGATGCGTGCGCCGCTGGCCCCGATCGGGTGCCCCAGCGCCACCGCCCCACCGTTCACGTTTACGCGGTCCCAATCCCACCCGAGTGCCTTCCCGTCCGCCAGCGCTTGGACCGAGAACGCCTCGTTGGCTTCGATGAGATCGTAATCCCCTATTTTCGCGTTGTCCTTCTGCATCAAGTTCTGCACCGCAACGACGGGGGCAAAGAAGAGATCCTGCGGCTCTCCCCCGCCGGTGGCGTAGTTGGTGACGCGGGCAAGGATTTCGACGCCGTGGGCCTTGGCAAACGCCTCGGACGCCACCACGATGGCGCTCGCGCCGTCGTTGAGGCCGGGCGCGTTGCCCGCAGTGACCGTACCGTCTTTCTGAAACGCCGCCCGGAGCTTCCCGAGGGCCTCGACGGTCGTGTCCTTGCGCGGCGACTCGTCGGTGTCCACGACGGTCGTCCCCTTGCGTCCCTGAATCTCCACCGGCACGATCTCCGCCCCAAAGCGACGGTTCTCGATGGCGTCGACGGCCTTACGATGGCTGTCGTATGCGAACTGGTCTTGCTCTTCCCGCGAGACCTGCGCCTTGTCGGCGGTGTACTCCGCGTGCCCCCCCATGTGGCAGTTGCCGAAGGAGCACCACAGCCCGTCGTAGATCAGTCCATCTTTCAGTTCCTGATTGCCGAACTTCACCCCGCCACGCATCCCCCACAGGTAGTGAGGGGTGTTTGACATGGACTCCATGCCGCCGGCGACGACGCACTGGGCGTCCCCGGCCTTGATGGCCTGGGCGGCCAGCATGACCGCCTTGAGCCCCGAGCCGCACACCTTGTTGATGGTCATCGCGGGCACCGTCCCCGGCAGCCCCGCCTGCATCGCCGCCTGACGGGCGGGGGCCTGTCCCGCTCCGCCCTGCAGCACGTTCCCCATGATGACTTCGTCAACTACTGCGTTCTCCACGCCGGCGCGGGCCAACGCGTCGCGAATGGCGATCGCCCCGAGCTCCGTGGCCTGGAGTGGTGCCAAGCCGCCCAGATAGCGGCCGATGGGTGTCCGTGTGGCACTCAGGAGAACCGGAGTTGTTTCGCTATTTGCCACGATTCACCTGACGTTTTTGCTGGAAAAAAACTCTGACTTCAGGACCCGGCGCTCAGCGTGGTCGAGAGGGACGCACAGAGCGCCGGAAAAGGAAAGGTAAACGGGCGGTCCCCGCCCGCTCAACCTATCGGCGAGAGTGTCCGATTGCGGATTTGCTCCAGGACACGCTCTATGAATGCGTCGACTGGCAGAATCTCTTGCTTCTTGCCGCCCCCGCGCACGCGCAACGCCACGGTGCCGCCCTCCGCTTCACGTTTTCCCACCACCGCCATGTAAGGCACCTTCATGATCTCCCCGTCACGCACGCGGTAGTTGAGCGTCTCGCTCCGGTCATCGACGCTCGAGCGAATCCCGGCTGCCCGCAAGCGTTCGTGGATGCCGCCCGCGTCCCCCGCCAGCTCGTCGGTGATGGGAATGACCCGCACCTGCTCCGGGGAGATCCACACCGGGAACGCCCCGGCAAAGTGCTCGATGAGCATGCCGACGAACCGCTCCATGGTACCGTAGATGGCCCGGTGGATCATCACGGGCCGATGGGGCTTGTTGTCGGAACCGACGTACTCCAACTCGAAGCGCTCGGGGAGCTGATAGTCGAGTTGGATCGTGGCGCCCTGCCACTCTCGTCCGATGGCGTCACGAATCTTGATGTCGATCTTGGGGCCATAGAACGCGCCGCCGCCCTCGTCGATGCCGAAGGTGATTTTCTTGCGCTCGAGCGCCCCATGCAGCGCTTCTTCCGCAACGTCCCAGGCCTCGTCCGCTCCGATCTTCTTCTCCGGCCGTGTGGACAGATCCAGGCGATACTCGAGTCCGAAGGTCTCGTTGAGCACGAAATCCGTCAGGCTGAGCATGTCGAAGATCTCGTCCTCGATCTGATCCTCGCGGCAGAAGACGTGCGCATCGTCCATGGTGAGACCGCGGACGCGCAGCATGCCGTGGAGCGTTCCCGACCGCTCGTTGCGGTAGACGTTGGCCACCTCGGCGAGCCGCACGGGTAGCTCACGGTACGAACGCTGCCGCGACGCGTACACGAGGGTGTGCATCGGGCAGTTCATCGGTTTGACGCGATAGCGCACGTCGTCCGCGTCGCCCGAGGCCGCCGCCATGGCGGGGAATTGGAACTCTTCATAGACCGGGATGTGTCCCGAGCGGACGAAGAGCTGTTCCTTGGTGACGTGGGGTGTGTACACCAGGTCGTAACCCCGTCGTAACACCTCGTCCTCGATGAACCGGCGCATTTCGAACTGGATGGTCGCACCGCGCGGGTGCCACATCACCTGCCCGGGGCCCACGTCGTCCTGGATGCTGAACAGATCGAGCTGCTTGCCGATGATGCGGTGGTCGCGCTTCCGCGCCTCCTCGAGCCGGATGAGGTATTGGTCCAGATCCTTCTTGCTGAACCAGGCGGTGCCGTAGATCCGCTGCAGCATTTGACGCCGCTCGTCACCCCGCCAATAGGCCCCGGCGGCGTGGAGCAGCTTGAAATGCTCGAGGCGGCCGGTGCCCGGCAGGTGGGGGCCGCGGCAGAGGTCGATGAAGGGACCATCGGTGTACACCGAGATGGTCTCGTCGTCACCCAATTCCTCGAGACGCTCCAGCTTGAGGGGGTCGTCCTTGAATCGGCCCTCGGCATCGGCCCGGTCGACCTCCTCGCGCACGAAGAGGTAGTCCTCCTTGATGACCTCGTGCATGCGATGGCCTCGAGGTCCTCCGGCGTGAACGGCCGCTCGACCTCGAAGTCGTAGTAGAACCCGTCCTCGATCGCCGGGCCGAATCCGATGTTCGCCTCGGGGAAGAGCTGGCGCACCGCCGTGGCCAACACGTGGGCGGCCGAATGGCGCAATACGTCCAGGGCCTCCGGCTGGCGGTCCGTCAGAAGCTCCAGGGAGATGGTCTCGGAAATCGGCCGGCTCAGGTCCCACACCTCCCCGTCCACCTTGGCCGCCAGCGCCGCCTTGGCCAATCCCGGGCCGATGCCTTGGGCCACCTCCAGCGCCGTCGTCCCGGCCGGTACCTCCCGTGCCGAGCCGTCGGGAAGCTTGATCGTGATCGGGGTGGTCATTGCAGAATCGCCCTGGGGGCGTCGCCGAACAGAAACAGGAGAACGATGCCGGCAGCCACCACGACGGCCACGATCAGGGACTGGATCAGGGCCTGGTTGCTCACCTCGGGTCCGCGCTGGGAAGTCATCCGTTGATAAACTCGCAGGGTTCGTACATTGTTAGGAGGATTAAGTTTAGCATGTACCCGACACCCATGGGAGGGGCGTTGCGAGTGACCGAACGAGAGTCCGGTAGTGGGCTCGGTCTCGCACTCACGGGCGCCGTCGGTTTCGGCGCCGGGTTGCTCTTCGGCCTCGTTGCCGGCGGACTGCTGGGCGATGTGGATTCGGATCGGGTGAAGCGGGCGGTGCGGCGGCTGCGGCCCATGGATGACGAGGACGCGGCCGACGAGGATCTCGACCGCCTCGAGCACGAGCTTCTCGACGTCCTCAAGCACAACCCGGCAACGCGCCATCTGAGCCTGACGGTCCGCGCCCTGGGCGGCGGACTCATCGAGTTGGCCGGGACGGCACCCGACGAAACGACCCGGGAGATGGCGGCCGATCTGGCGCGGGGCGTATTGGGTGCGGACGTGATCGTCAATCACGTCCTGGTCGAGGGTACCGACACCAACGAGCAGTCGGCGGTCGTCTCGTAGGAGCCTCCGCCCACAGCCGGGTGGGGGCCGCTGATCACCGCAACATGACGCGGGCAGACGCTGACGCGCATCCCCACCTGCACCAATATCTGTACCATCAACGGTAGAGACCGTAGTCCGATGACAGAACTGGCCCCCCAGTACGACCCTGCGGCAATCGAGTCGACCGTCTATCAACGATGGCTCGACGCCGAGGTGTTCACCGCCGATCGCGACTCCGGCCGGGAGCCGTACGTCATCGTCATCCCGCCGCCCAACGTGACCGACATTCTCCATATGGGGCACGGGCTCAACAACACGCTCCAGGACGTGATGATCCGGTTCGAGCGGATGCGCGGCCGGGAGGCCCTCTGGCTCCCGGGGACCGACCACGCCGGGATCGCCACGCAGAACGTGGTGGAGCGCACCCTGCGCGACGAAGAAGGGAAGGCGCGGCAGGACCTGGGGCGCGCGGCGTTCGTGGAGCGGGTGTGGGACCACGTGAACAGCAAGGGCGGGACCATTCTCGATCAGCTCAAGGCCATCGGCGCCTCGTGCGACTGGTCGCGCACGCGGTTCACCCTGGACGAAGAATATTCCGCCGCCGTCAAGCGGGTGTTCATCAAGCTGTACGAAGACGGACTGGTGTATCGCGGCCACCGGGTGATTCACTGGTGCCCGAGGTGCATGACGTCCCTGTCCGACGAGGAGGCCGAGTTCCACGATCGGGAGACCCGACTGTGGCACATTCGCTACCCTCTCACCGACGGATCCGGCCACGTCACGGTGGCGACCACCCGACCCGAGACGATGTTTGGCGACGTGGCCCTGGTGCACCACCCCGACGACGAGAATCACAGGGCGCTCACCGGCAAGACGGTGCGGATACCCCTCACCGATGTCGAGATCCCCATCGACGTGAGCACGGCCGTGGAGCGGGAGTTCGGAACCGGCATGCTCAAGGTGACACCGGCGCACGATGCCAACGACTTCGATATCGCGAACGCGATGGGCCGCGACCTGGACCGCCCCGTGGTGATCGACGAGCACGCCACCATGGTGGACACCGAACGCGTTCCTGAGGCGCTGCGCGGTCTCGATCGTGACAAGGCCCGCACGAGGATCGTTGAGTTGCTCCAGGCCGGGGGCCTGCTGGAAAAGGAAGAGCCTTATCAGCACGCTGTCCGGCGTTGCTATCGCTGCGACACCGTGGTCGAGCCTCATCTCTCCCATCAGTGGTTCGTGAACATGAAGCCCCTGGCGAAACGGGCGCTGCAGGCGTACCGCGACGGAGAAGTCCGGTTCATTCCGGAGCGGTGGGGCAAGGTGTTCGAGAACTGGCTCACCGAGATCCGCGACTGGAACATCTCTCGCCAGCTCTGGTGGGGGCACCGCATTCCCGCGTGGCACTGCGAGGCTGAGGAGTGCGGCAAGATCATCGTGGCGGCGGACGAGCCCGCGGCGTGCAGTTGCGGGGGCACGTTGCGCAGGGATGAGGACGTGTTGGACACATGGTTCTCGTCGTGGCTCTGGCCCTTTGCCACGCTGGGATGGCCAGAGGAAACGAGCGACCTGAAGCACTTCTATCCGGGACACACGCTGGTGACCGGACCGGATATCATCTTCTTCTGGGTCGCCCGGATGATTATGGGGGGCTATCACTTTCTCGGAGATCGGCCATTCGACACCGTGTACCTCAACGGGATCGTGCGCGATTCGCTGCATCGCAAGATGTCCAAGTCCCTGGGCAACGGCGTCGATCCGCTGGAGGTGGTGGACCGGTACGGCGCCGACGCCCTGCGCTACAACATGGTGGTTGGTGCGGCGGCGGGGACCGACGTCATCCTGGACGAAAGAGACCTGGATGCGGCGTTCGCGGCCGGACGCAATTTCGGGAACAAACTCTGGAACGTGGCGCGGTTGATTCTGGCCAACCTCGACGGGGCGCCGCCGTCGCCGGGCGACGTCGATGCCTCGCAATTCGAGCTGGCCGACCGCTGGATACTCTCCCGCGCGCAACGCACCACCCGCGCGGTGACGGAGCACCTCCACGCGTTTCGGCTGAACGAGGCGACCAGCACCGTGTATCACTTCCTGTGGGACGAGCTGGCGGACTGGTACGTGGAGCAGGTGAAGCCCCGACTGCACGGCAACGCGCCCGGGGCCGACGCGGCCCGGGCCGCCCTCGTTTCGACCTTCGACACGACGCTGCGGTTGCTCCACCCCATCATGCCGTTCATCACGGAGGAGCTGTGGAATTACCTGCCCGGTGAGCGCGAGCCGGTCCTGGCGGGGGCGTCGTGGCCCGAGGAGGAGACGGAGTACATCGATGCCGATGCGGAGGAGCGGTTTGAACTGGTGCAATCCCTCACGGGGGCCATCCGCGGTATCCGGGCGGAGTATGGCGTGAAGCCCGGCAAGACCGTTCGCGCGGCAGTGGAGCCAGCATCGGATATCGCCCGCAGCTCGTTCGAGGCGGAGCGCAGCACCGTGGAGCGCTTGGCCAAGGTGGAGGGGCTGGTGTTCGATAGCCCGGATGAAACAGTGGGCGCCCACGCCGTGTTGCCGGACGGCTCGGCGGTGTTCGTCCCGCTGGGCGACGCCATCGACGTGAACGCCGAGTGCGACCGGCTGGCCAGAGAGATGCAGCGGCTCGACAAGCAGCTGCACCGGGTGACGGCGAAGCTCGAAAACGAGAGCTTCACGAAACGCGCTCCCGCCGAGGTGGTGGACCGCGAACGACAGAAGGAGCAAACGTGGCGCGAGCAGCGGGATACGCTGGCCGCCAAGCGGCGCTCGCTGGGCTGTTAGGCGGCCTCGCCGTCGGGCTCGTGGGGGCGTGCGCCAGCATGCAACCCCCGCCCGGCGCGCCGTACGATCCCGACCCGCCGATCCTCGTCGCGGCGACACCCGACTCGGGCACTATCGTCGGCGAGTTCGACGACGACGTGGAGTTCCAGTTCGACGAGGTCATCGCCGAGACGGGCCTCGACCGCCTCGTCCTCATCTCTCCGCGGCACGAGGAGCTTTCGGTCTCGTGGAAGCGGCAGCGCTTTACGGTCAAACCGCGGGACGGGTGGCACACCGGCGCGGTCTATCAGGTGACGCTGTTGCCGGGGGTGGCCGATCTGCAGGCCAATCGCACCGAAGAGGAACGCACCATCGTGTTCTCCACCGGCGACGAGATTCCCAATACCCGTATCAGGGGGTCGGTGGTGAATTGGGAGGGGGGAGAGGTGGCGCGGGGCGCCCTGGTCGAGGCCATCCGGCTGCCCGACTCCCTCACCTACCTCGGATCCGCCGACTCCACCGGACAGTTCAACGTGTTCTTCGTGCCGCCGGGCACCTACCTGCTCCGAGCGGGGATCGATGGCAACCGCAACCGGCGGATCGATTCCCGGGAACCGTACGACTCCGCCACCGTGACGTTCGCGGATTCTGTGCTCAACCGGGATTTTTGGACCTTTCGCCACGACACGGTGGGTCCCCGGGTCACCGATATCTCCCTCGAGGACAGCGTGAGCGTGAGTCTGGAATTCAGCCAGTCGCTGACGCTGGCGCTCCCCCCAGCAGCAGCGTTCGGCGTGTGGGAGCTGCCCGACTCCAACCGGGTGACCGTGGGCCAGGTGCTGATGCGGGCGGAGTACGACTCATTGCGCCGGGTGGCCGATTCCATCGCGCGAGTGTTGGCGGACTCGCTGGCGGCGGCGGCGCGGGACTCCGCCGCGGCGGTGGCGGATTCCCTGGGGGTGGAACCCGACACCACGGCGCAGGTGCCCGACACGGTGGCGGTGGCCGCACCAGACACGACGGCGGCCCGGCCCGCTGTGGAGGAGTTCCTGACCGATTCCCTGGCGATCGTCCGCGAAGCCGACAGCGTCCGGGCGGCGACGCTCCTCGGGCAACGTCCCGCCCTCTATTCGGATTTGGTCATCGTCACCGTCGAGCCCCTCAAGCCGGGGACGCGGTACTGGATCGAGGCACGAGTCGCCAACCTCCTGGGCGTCCTCCTCGAGTCGGGCCGGTTCTTGAGCATACCGGCTGCGGAACCGGATTCCACATGAGCGACACACGAAGCGGCCTGCCGGCCGTCCACAAACTCCTCGCCGAGGCCGAGGAGGCGAGGTTGACCGAGCAGGCTCCCCGGGAGGTCGTGGTCGACGCCATCCGGGAGACCCTGGAGGCGGCCCGCCGTCGGAACGCTGCGCCCCCGGATGAGGGATGGATGCCCGCGGTGCGGCGCCGGGTCGAAGCCAAGCAGCGCCCGTCGTTGGGGCCGGTCATCAACGCCACCGGCGTGGTGCTCCACACCAACATGGGGCGGGCTCCTCTGGCTCAGGTCGCCCGCGAGGCGGTGGTGCGCACTGCCGGCTACAACACCCTCGAGTACGACGTAGAGGACGGGGAGCGCGGCTCCCGACAGGATCATCTGCGTAGCCTGCTGACGGAGGTCACGGGAGCGGAGGACGCCCTGGTGGTCACCAACGCCGCGGCGGCGATGGTGCTGGTCCTCAACACCGTGGCGGCGGGGGGCGAGACCATCGTGTCCCGGGGGGAGTTGGTGGAGATCGGCGGCTCGTTTCGGATTCCCGACATCCTGGTAAAGAGCGGCAGCGTCCTCATCGAGGTGGGGACGACCAACCGGACCAGGCTCCGCGACTACGGCGGCGCCGTCAGCCCCCGGACCAAGTGCGTCCTCAAGGTGCATCGCTCGAACTTCCGCGTGTCCGGGTTCGTCACCGAGGTGGAGACGGACGCGCTGGTCGAGGAGATGGCCCCCAAGGGCATACCGGTGGTGCACGACGTGGGAAGCGGCCTCCTCATCGACCTGGCGGATTACGGACTGACGGGCGAGCCCCTGGTCCAGGAGATCGTCCGGGCGGGCGCGACGGCGGTATTCTCGGGGGACAAGCTCTTGGGGGGGCCGCAGGCCGGGATCATCGTGGGACCGTCGGAGGTGATCCGGGAAGCGGCGGTCAATCCCTTCACCCGAGCCATGCGACCCGGCAAGACCGTCATTGCCGCCATGGAGGCCACCCTGCGTCTCTACCGGGACCGGAACGCCGCTCTGACGCAGATTCCCACGCTGGCCATGCTCACCGCCGACCCAGTGGTGCTCCACGAGCGGGCGGAGGCGCTGGCAGCCAAAGTGGAAGGCGCCGTCATCGTCCCGGGCACGTCGTCGGTGGGCGGAGGGTCGTTCCCCGACGCGGAGCCCTCGACCACGTTGCTGTGCATCCCCACCGAACATCCCGACGCGTTCCTGGCCCTGCTGCGCCGTCACGATCCCCCCGTGGTCGCCCGGGCGAGCGAGGACGGAGTGTTGCTCGATCCTCGAACCATTCAAGACGGCGAGGAAGACAAGGTGGTGGAGGCCATCGCCGCCGCACGGAAGA
Organism: Gemmatimonadota bacterium; assembly: GCA_039589615.1. GTDB lineage: Bacteria > Gemmatimonadota > Gemmatimonadetes > Gemmatimonadales > GWC2-71-9 > B3T1B10. Next base: position 1,003 of record JBDHHA010000106.1, on the reverse strand, counting down.
TCTGACGGAGTACCCTTCTGCCCCTTCTGCCCCGGGTTACATTTGTCACATCGTGATTTGCCTTCCGTGGCAACCGAACCCTCACATCGCGAGATGCCTCCCATGCGAGTAGCGGTCTTCGCTTCGGGTGGCGGGACGAACCTGCAAACACTTCTCGACGTGTGCCGCCCGCCGGAACCGGCCACTGTCGCGCTCGTCGTCAGCGACAAATCGTCGGCAGGCGCCCTCGATCGTGCGGCCGCGGCAGGCGTGGCGACGCACGTCATTCCGGATCCCAGCGATGGGAGCGCCATCGTCCAGGTGTTGCAGGATGCCGAGACCGATCTGGTGGTGCTGGCCGGGTACCTGAAGCTGGTCCCGGTAGACGTGGTGCGAGCCTTCGAGGGCCGCATGGTCAACATTCACCCGGCGTTGCTGCCCGCGTTCGGCGGCAAGGGCATGTACGGCCTTCGCGTGCACCGGGCGGTCATCGAGTCGGGGGCAACCGTCTCGGGTGTCACCGTCCACATGGTGAACGCGGAGTACGACAAGGGAAAGACCCTGGCCCAGTGGCCGGTACCGGTGCGGGCCGACGACACACCGGAAACGCTGGCGGCACGCGTACTCGAGGTGGAGCACGAGTTGCTGCCGGCTGTGGTCTTGACGGCCGCCCGAGAGGGCACCGTAGTCCGTTTACCGTTTCCCCAAACGGCGTTTGCCGCGGGGGAGATTGCAGCAGTTACCAAGACGCTCGTGAAGAGCTAACACTCAAACGACACAGCGAGGGACACGTGCCGCGCGCATTGATTTCCGTAAGCAACAAGCAGGGTATTCAGCAGCTAGCCAAGGGGCTGTCGGAGCTGGGGTGGGAGGTCATCTCCACTGGCGGTACGGCGCGGGCGCTGCAAGGCGGCGGCGTGACGGTCACCAAGGTCGAGGACGTCACCGGGTTTCCCGAAATGCTGGACGGCCGGGTCAAGACGCTGCATCCCCTCATTCACGGCGGACTCCTCGCACGGCGCGA
>JBDHHA010000105.1:0-15893 GCA_039589615.1 Gemmatimonadota bacterium | reverse complement strand
GCGTCCAAGAAGGACCCAACGCGCGATGCTTCAACCTCGAGTTCCAGGAACGTGCCGGCCGGCACTGTGACGACGTAGTAGTCCACGTCGCCCACGGGACTAATACTGCCGGTCACACGGTCGCCGATACTCGCCGCCGTCGCCGCGGCAGCGCTGTTGTTCGGCTCGATCTCCGGCACGTCCGCCTCGATCGTGGGAAGGACGTCTCGTGTCCGGTTGGCCAACTCCGCCTTGGAGGGGTAACGCCACCACGTGGCGCGTTGGGTGAGGGCGAGCCGGTCCTGGCTCTGAGCCGAGGCACCGCGGATCGGGGCGGCCGTGGCCGCCAGACCAACGAGGAGAATCGTTGGCCAATACCGGGCCAAGAGGAAGAGAGAACCCGTTCTCATACACACGTCCGCGCGGGCTCGATTAGCAGGGGTTTGCATGATGTGAATCTGGTCGGCTGGCGTCAAGCAGCCGTCAACTATCGTTGGGACGAGGAATACCTAAAGAATCCCTCATTATGCGACAGAGACTTTGGTGAGTTTCAGTGGTCTCTTGATGTGCCGACCCGCTTGCGGGGAGCTATTGGCTGTACGCCTCCAGCCTCGCAAAGAACCCCCCCGATGCGTACACGCCGCCCCGCGTCCGAATCAACACACGGTTCGTCCCGGCCTCGAGTTCGAGATGAACCGGATAACCGGCGTGGTCGGGGTTCTTCCAAAAATCCCACCAGGCCAGCGGTTGCCGGGGGATGAACCCTCCGGTGAATCGACCGTTGATGTAGATCGCAACGTCGTCCACAGAACTCAGGTGGAGGGCGAGGACCGTGTCACGTGGTACGGTGACGTGCGCTCGAAAATACCCGACCGTTCGCGGACCGCGGTAGTCGGTGACCGCGGCTGTAATCACCGCACCCCGCGCGTCGACCGGGGCGGGTCGCCAACCACCCGGCGGATCGCGCATGTCCCGTTCGATGGCCTCCATATGCTCCGGGTACGGGCCGGCAACCTCCCACTCGGTGACGAGAGAATCGGGTTGGTAGACGATGTCGGGGCGGGGCGGGCCGTCGTACGCAAAGCGATCGATGCGTTCCGCGTGGACGTTGTCCAATAGCACCGGCGCGCCGATCGATCGGGGCTGAAATCCCAACGCACCGGAGTCGTACTCGAACATCCCGAACGTCACCTGTGGCGTCTCCATGTCGCCAACGTAGAAATGAATGGTCCGACCCATGACCTCTGCGCGGAGATGTTGCCACGAACCCACCTCGACCGCGGCCGCACCGGTCAGTGGGGTGCGAAGTTCCTCGTAGAGCGTGCGCCCCACGTTGTGGTCACGATGCGGGTTGACCCGAATGTAGCTGCCGTTCTTGATGTAGATGTTGCCGAAATCCGTACGATTGCCACGCCGTGTCACGTTGTAGAGCACGGCGAGGTAGCTGTCCAACTCCTGCGGAAACATGAAGTCGGCATCGATCCGCACGCCGGATCCGGCGCTCCCCCAATCAGCCGAACCACGGATGAGCGCCCAGACGTCGGCGCCGTCGGACGACAGTTCCAGGACACGGCCCCGCGCAGGATCGCCGGAGTCCAGCACGCGGACGGCTCGCGGAACGCTTAGCTCCCAGCCGCCCAGGCCTCGCTCAAAGTCGTCGTGAAAGAGTGTTTGTCCCGGGAGTGGCGAGACGCCGGCGGCGCTCAAGGCCGCAACGAATACGGTCGTTCGCATTCAGCCCGTTACAGGTCCGCCGCCAGGCCGCCACTCCGTGATATAGCCCGCCAGGGCGCTGGCCGCCGTCGTGTACGGACTCGCGAGATAGAGTTGGCCCGGCCCGGAGCGACCCGGGAAGTTCCGGTTGATGGCGCTGATCGTCACCGTCTCTGTGTCGTACGACACGCCCGGCCCCGCATTGATGCACGCCCCGCACGACGGCTCGATGAACTGGGCGCCAACCTGCTCGAAGACTTCGAGATACTCTTGCTCCTCGCAGTAGCGTTTCACCTCCTGCGAGCCGCACTGAATGAAACACTCCACGTCGCTCGGCAGTCGCCGTCCGCTGTCCACCGCATCCCGGAACACGCGGGCGTACATGTCCATGTCCGACTTCTTACCCGCGGTACACGATCCCGCGTACGCCACGTCCACCTTCACACGATCACCGAGTTCGTGGATGAACAATCCGTTCCCCGGATCGCCGGGCAGGGCCACCATCGGCTCGAGTGCGTCGGCGTCGATGTCGATGACCTCTTCGTAGTCGGCGTCTGCATCGGAGTACAGGCCCTCCAGCAACGGGCGAACCTCGTCGGGATGCACCCCCCGCTCCCGGACCAAGAACTCCACGACCCGTTCATCCGGCGCGATGATGCCGGTGAATGCACCCACCTCGGCCGCCATGTTCGTCATCGTGGCCCGCTCGTCCACCGAGAGACCCTGCACAGCGTCGCCGGCATACTCCACGATCTTGCCGATGGCGTGGCCGTTCCGCACGTACGGTTGCCGCAGGATCTGCAACATGAAATCCTTGGCCGTCACGTGACTCGGCTTCGTCCCGCTGACGCGTATCAGCACCGACGGCGGAACCTTGAGCCGCACGTCCTTCGTCATCCACGAGTTGAAGATCGCGGTCGTGCCCACTCCGAACGCGACCGCACCGATGGCGCCGGCGTGGGGCGTGTGGGAATCGCTGCCGATGATCAGATGTCCCGGCAATGCGTGCTGTTCCAGGATCTTCGAGTGACAAATGGCTTCCGAGCCCCGCACCGGTGCGTTGCGGCCCAGACGCGGTAACTCGCCGTAGAGGGTGATGCCCTGCTTGGCGGCAAACTCCTCCTGCTTCTTCTTCAACTCCAACGCCACGTCGAGCAAGCCTTCGGCCTTGCGCTCGTCTGTCATGGCGAGTTCGAGAAAAGTCAGGTGATCCCTGAAGAAGAACACCGACTCGGGATCGACGACCGTCTTGTCTGCGCCGAGTTGCTGTTCCCAGAAGATCGCACTCATGGGCGTCACGTACTCGTGACTGAAACGAATGTCTGTGCGCACGAACCCTTCGTCTCCCGGCCGCACGTGGGCCGTCCCCACCTGATTCGTGGACAGGTCCGTCACCCAGTGGCGGGCCAGGATCTTCTCGGCGAGAGTCATGGGACGGGGCGGCGTGGCGACGACCGGAACCTGCACCTCCCCCTCGAGGCGCGCCATGTTGTACTGGAAGAGACCGCCGTATTCGATGATGCCGCGGGTGATGTCTCCCTCACCGTCGGTGAAGACGCTCAGCGGGATCTCTTCGCCGCTGCGCACGCGGTCTATCAATGAGAAGTCTGTGCTCGTGAGAATGCCGAGGTTCTGACAGTTCTCTCGATAAATGCGCTCGATGTTTTCGGCGATGACCAGCTTGATGCCCGCACACATCTCGGCGTACGGCGACTGTTCCCGCGACGATCCCTTGCCACGCCGCTTTCCGCTGACAGAGCACACGAACCCGCCGGCCTTGACACTCCCTCGGGTGATGGGCTGCTCGTCACCGCACTTGAGCCCCAGGTAGGGAAACTCACCAAGGGTTTCGTCATAGTAGTAACAGATGTATGCCGGCGTGATTTCATCGGTGGAGATGTTGTCCCGCAATTTGGCGGTGGCCGGAGACGGCAAGTCCTCACCCGCGAGCTGGCGGCGTACCAGGTCCGCGTCCTCCGCCAAGAACAGCACGCGTCCGGAGAGCTTGACGTATTTCGAGTCGTGATGCATGCGCGAAAGATCACCGAGCGCTCGCTGGCGGGCAAGCTCCCTTGTACTATAGAGCAGTCTATGTTCGGTCCCCGTGTGTTTCTCGCCATCATGTGGTCGATGACGGTCGCGTTCCTCGCGTCGCCGTCATGCACTCCCGAATCCAACATCGAGGAAGACCACGCAGTGGCGCCCACGGTGTTGGAGCGCGTCGGGTACCTGCCGCGGGAACTCCGGGAAAGCTCCGGCGTCGCCGTGAGCCGCCGTCACGACGGTGTCATCTGGTCCCACAACGATTCGGGCCACGAGGCCCGCCTGTACGCGCTGAACCTCCAGGGAGAACTGCTGGGCATTTTTCGCGCGACGAACACCGAGAACGTCGATTGGGAAGACATCGCCCTCGGCCCCTGCCCCGGTGCGAGCACCGACTGTCTCTACATTGCCGATACCGGCGACAACCTCTACCGCCGCAGCAGCGTGTCCATTTACGTGATCCCCGAACCCGATCTTCCCCTGGATGCCGTCGGCCTGCGGGACACGGAGGTCGCGCAACGTTTCGAGGTGCGCTACGCAGAAGGACCGCAAGACGTGGAGGCGATGGCCGTGGGACCCGGCGGGGAGGTCTTGCTCGTCTCCAGGGCCCGCGGGAAGCCGATGGTCAAGTTCGTCATCTCCCGGGACCAGCTCCTCGCCGGATCCGAGATCACCCTGCAGCCGACGAACGACACGGGGCTGCAGTTGCTTCGGACATTGGGGCGCTGGGTGTCCGGCGCCGCCGTGTCCCCCAGCGGCAGCCGCGTGGTGCTCCGGACATTCACCGAGTTGTTCTTCTATACATATGACGGACGCGGCTCCCTCGCCCCGATCGGGGAGCCGTGTGTGATCGGCGCGAGGGAGCCTCAGGGTGAAGGAGTCGATTTCCTCGACGAGGACACGGTCGTCCTGACGAGTGAAGCGCTGACCGGTCGGCCCGGACCAATTACGTTAGTGACATGCCCAACTTGACCAGGCCCCTCCGCGGCTTCGTTGCCGTGCTGGCGCTGGGTGTGGTGGTCACTACGGCATCGGCGCAGGCCGTTCCCGACACCACCGCGCTGGAGCGGGCTCTCGCCGTCCCCACCGCCCGGGCCATCGATGCACATCTCAGGTTCTTGGCCGACGACCTCCTCGAGGGCCGCGCGCCGGGCACCCAGGGGGCGGCCATCGCGGCACGGTACATCCAATCCCAGTTCGAGGCCGCGGGACTCGAGCCCGGGGCCGTGGACGGATCCTTCTACCAGCGCGTGCGACTCGCAGGAATCACGCCTTCTCCGTCGTTGGTGGTCGGGGTCGCCCAGCGCACCATGGCACTGCAATATCTGGAGGATTTCGTCGCCTGGCCGGCGGCGGCCGATCCCACAGTCATCGCCGACGGGGAGATCGTCTTCGTCGGGTACGGCATCGAGGCATCGGAATGGACGTGGGACGACTTCAAGCTGGAGCCGCTGACCGGCAAGATCCTGATGATGCTGGTCAATGACCCCGGCCTCGAGGATCCTACGGTATTCGAAGGACGCAAGATGACGTACTTCGGCCGGTGGACGTACAAGCTCGAGCAGGCGGCCCGGCTCGGGGCGGTCGGGGTGATCCTCGTGCACACCGACGAATCGGCCACGTACCCGTGGAGCGTCGTGCGGAATTCGTGGTCCGGCGAGCAGATACAGATCGAGGGACAGGCTCCCCGAACACTGCGGTTCGGAGCCTGGATCACCGAGGACGCCGCGCGTCAGATTGCCCGGGCGTCGGGCATCGACTACGAGCTGATGTTGCGGCGGGCGACGCGGCGGGATTTCCGTCCCATCACCATGAACGCCCACGCCATCATCGACATCACGAGTCGCGTGAGGCGATTCGAGTCGGTAAATGTGGTCGGGCGTCTCGGGTCGGCCAGGGTGGAGGACGACGACGAGGCCGTCATCCTCACATCTCACTACGACCATCGGGGCATCGGGCTCCCCGTGGAAGAGGATTCCATTTACAACGGCGCCCAGGACAACGCTTCGGGCGTGGCGGGGATGCTGGCCGCGGCGGCCGGCCTGGTGGCCGCCGGCACGCCGTCGCACCGCTCCATCTTGTTTCTCGCTACGACCGCCGAGGAGTCCGGACTGCTCGGAGCCGAGGCCTTCGTCCAGTCTCCACCGATCCCGCTGGCGGCCACGGCGGCCGTCGTCAATCTCGATCTGGCAAACGTGCGGGGCGCCACCCGGGATATCGTGATGCTGGGAGCCGATCGGTCGTCCCTCGGCGAGATGGCCGCCGCGGTGGCCGCCGCCGAGGGCTTGATCTTGGTACAGGATCCGAGCCCGGAGAGCGGCGGGTTTTTCCGCTCCGACCACTTTCCCTTTGCCCGGGCCGGAGTACCGGTTCTCTCCATCGGGAACGGCGTCGACTTTCTGGACCGGCCTCCCGAGTGGGGTCGCAACCAGGCCCAGGCCTACGTGGCCGCGAGGTACCACCAGCCCTCCGATGAATACCGCCCGGACTTCCGGTACGAGGGTCTCCTCCAGCAGGTCCGCGCCATGATGCGCCTGGCCTGGGCTTTGGCGGAAACGCAGGAGTATCCCGTGTGGAACGAGGATTCCGAGTTCCGGGAGGCCGGCGACCGGCTCCGAGCCGGGAGGTGATCCGCCTCTTACCCTGATCCGGCAAAAACGATAATTTCTCGCCCGTTCGACCCTCTTCGCTGTCAGCATTCGAGGAGAACCACTGCAAATCCCTATGTCACACCGGGTACCGGTGACCTGGCTGAGGAACCACGCCTCGGTCCCCATCCGCCTCCGGACCCTAACCGAGATCCTCCCCGCCGAGGCGGTAGACCCAGACGAGGTCGCCGCTCTCAGGACCGAGTTGCTCACCTACAAGGGTGTCACCCAGGTAGAGAAGAAGCAGCGGAGCACTGGAATCTGGGCGTCGAACATCCTCGGCATTGAGCCATCTAAATCTTTGGGAATAAAGGATATAGGAACAGTATCCCAATACCGGAGGCTGTTGGAGCTCGGGGCGCCCACCACCGGCCGGGCCCTTCAACTCACAAATCGGGTCTTATTCCGTCTGCTTTCTCGGGACGACGACCCCAAGCTCCTCTTCGAATACCAAAAGTCGGCGAAGACCAACCCGGATCTCGTCCCCTGGGCCCGAGGCGCAATGCACGAGGCGGCGACGGCTGCCCTGGCGCAGGGGGGTCTGGTGGAGGATCCCCGGGTTCGGGGGGCTGCCAAAAGGGTGGCGAACGCCCTGTCCGATTTCTTGCGGACCAGTGCTGCGGACAAACCCATCGTGAAGAAGGGGGCCAAGAATATCCTCAATCCCGACGCCCACGCGCCGACCCTCTACTCCGTGGCCCTCATCGCCTACATGCCGGCACTGCAGAGGGAGCGGGCGGGATTCATCGAGCGTTTGCAGCAATTCCTGGCCAAACCGGCGCCGAAGAGACCCTACGTGGTGGTGGTCGGGAACAAGAGCTACAAACCCACGACCCAGATCCTCGGCGACCCTCTCCAAAACGACAGTGTAGGCCGCCCCAGGGACCTCCCCTTCGCCCTCCATTGGATAGAGCTTCTCGCCCGGATGAAAGGCCTCCGCGAGTCGCCGTCGGCGCAACGCGCTCTCACCCGGCTGTTGAAGGACTGCGACGACCACGGCGTCTGGAGCGCGAAGAGCCTCAGGTCCTTCCCCAAGAGTCCGTCCGGCCTCGCCGGATTCTACTTTCCCCTGGAGGTCAACGAAAAGAGTGCCGAGGCGCGCCGGGCCGATGTCACCTTCCGATTGGCGCACCTCGCTAAACTGGCTGGTCTCGAGCTGGAGTTCAGATAGTATCGACAGGTATACTGACTATATTGCCGTGAGGTGAGCTGCCAAGCCCCTCGCCGCCCCCACGATAGTAGTATCACTTGTCCAATATCCGATGATCTCCTGGCCGTCACTCCTGGCAATCACGGCCACGTCCCCGGCCAGCAGCACGAACCCCCCCCCCCCCAGCAACGCCTCCAACCGGTCCGTGTCTATCGATCCCGCCAGGGGCACCGGAAGACCCCCCGGATCGTCCCCCACTATCCATACGGAGTTCACTCGGGAATCGGACGCCCGATGCCGCCAGGCCGGCCCAAGAGCTACAATGAGGGCCGCCTCTGCCAGGCAGGTCACCTCACCCGTTTCTCGGGCCACCGTCCGGAGGGCGATATCCACCAATCCCCGGGCACCCTGCAGCTCGATGATTGCCGCACCGTCCCGCTCTCCCACCGCGCCCACCTGGGCGGCCAGGGTGTCCAGCTTCCTTGCCTCCGAGTCGATGACCCTCGCCAGGATCGCGTCGGGGCGCTCCGCCCTGTATCGCTGGGGCTGACCTTCGACAGCCACCGCGGCTCCTTTGGCCGCCAGCCCGTTCAGCGCCTGATACGCATTCGCCCGGGCAATGCTCAGCTCCTTGGCCAGGGCGTACCCACTCGACGGACCCATTTCCAGAAGGGCCCCGTAGGCGAGGTTTTCCGTCGGCGTGAAGCCAAACGGCGTCAGATCGATATCGGTCATGAGAAGTAGCTGCTACTACTACTAAAGGAACCCGATCTCGATTGCAATAGAGGGAGGTATCGGCGGCCCCGTAAGGGCCGCCGACAGATGTGGTTACGCCAGGGTTGTGACCAAGTCGGGCTCGGATGAGGTATCCCCCGACTCTGTGGTTCGGTCGGCCCGGCGGAGCGCTGCATCCAGGACCTCGGCGAGATCCGCGGCGGGGTGGACGGTGATCCGGTCCCGCTCGTCCTTGCTCAGATCTTCGAGGTCGGGGAGGTTCTCCTTCGGGAGAATGATGTTGGCAATCCCGGACCGGCACGCGCCGAGGATCTTTTCCTTCACCCCTCCGATGGGCAGGACCCGTCCGGAGAGAGTGATCTCGCCCGTCATCGCCACGTCGTGTCGAACCGGGATCCCCGAGAGGGTGCTGATCAGCGCTGTGGCCATGGTAACACCGGCTGACGGTCCGTCTTTGGGGATCGCTCCGGCCGGCACGTGAATGTGAATGTCCTTGTCGTCCAGCAACGCCGGATCGATACCCAACTCCTCGGCGTGGGACTTGGCATAGGTCAACGCCGCCCGGGCGGATTCCTTCATCACGTCGCCGAGCTGTCCGGTCAGGACGAGCTCACCCCTGCCACTCATCATCGAAACCTCGACGAACATGATGTCGCCGCCCACCGGGGTGTAGTACATCCCTGTCCCGACCCCCACCTGGTCCGCCGGTGCGGCCCGCTCGGGATGCACAGTAGGCCGCCCGATGAGGTCGCTGATCTCGTCCTTCTTGAGTTCGAACCGGTCCACTTCTCCTGCCTCGATCCGCCGGGCCACCTTCCGCGCCACACGTCCCAACTCCCGCTCCAGCTGCCGCACACCCGCTTCCCGGGTGTACCCGGAAATGAGTCCCGACAACGCCTTGTCACCCAATTCCAGTTGCTGGTCATCGAGTCCCGCCTGGCGCAGCTGACGCGGAAGCAGATAGCGACGGGCGATGGCCGCCTTCTCCGCCTCGGTATACCCGGAGAACTCCACCACCTCCATCCGGTCCAACAGGGGGCCAGGGATCTCCTGGATGAAATTCCCCGTGGCCACGAAGAGCACCTCCGACAGGTCGAAGGGCACCCCGAGGTAGTGGTCAGTGAACGTGTCGTTCTGCGCCGGGTCCAGCACCTCGAGGAGCGCGGACGCCGGGTTGCCCTGGTACGACGCGCTGAGCTTGTCGACTTCATCGAGGAGGAAGACGGGGTTCTTGGTCCCCACCGTCTTCATACCCTGCATCAGGCGCCCCATCATCGCCCCGACGTAGGTGCGACGATGCCCGCGAATGTCCGCTTCGTCCCGGGCACCTCCCAGGGAGATGCGGACATATTTTCTGCCCATGGCCCGGGCAATGGACTTCGCAATGGATGTCTTGCCCACGCCGGGCGGTCCGACGAACAGCAGGATGGGCCCCTTGGGCTGCTTGTCGTCCTCGTTCCCGAGAGCCGGCTCGTCTTCTGCCTTGTCGACGGTCTCCTGCTCCTTCGTCTGACGGAGCTTCCGCACCGCGAGAAACTCCAACACTCTATCCTTCACGTCCCGCAAGCCGTAGTGGTCTTCGTCCAGGATCTTCGCGGCCTCCTCGAGATCGAGATGATCCTCGCTCCGATCGTTCCACGGCAACTCGGCGATGGTCTCCAGGTACGTCCGAATCACCTGGGACTCCATGGAGTCCGGCGACGTCCGCCCCAGACGCGAAAGCTCTCGCTCCACCTCCTTGCGCGCTTCGTCGGAAAGCTCCAGCAGCCGCAAGCGCTCCCGCAGTTCGTCCAGTTCCCCCTCCGACTCCTCCTCACCCAACTCCTTGCGGATCGCCTTGAGCTGTTCCCGCAAGAACATCTCCCGCTGGCGGTGGCCGATCTCCTCCTGAACCTGGGACTTGATGTCCTCTTGGGCGTCCAGCAACTCGATCTGTCGCTGCACGTGAATCAGCACGCGGCGCAGCCGCTCTTCCACACCCAACGTTTCCAGCAGCGCCTGCCGCTCCTTGGGCGAGATATCGAGATATCCGCCCACGATGTCCGCCAGGGCACCGGCGTCGCTCACGGTCTGCAGCACCTGCTCTACGATGTCGGCGGCGATGCCCGTCTTCTCCCCCAGCTCGGCCGCACGCTCCCGCAGCTCCTTGTGGAGGGCGTTGAACGCCGCATCCTTGGGATCCGTCGGCGGAAGGTCCGGGGCCCGCTGCACCACGGCCTGGATGTGGTCTTCCGTCTTGGTGTATTGGAGCACCGTGGAGCGGTAGTCGCCGTGCAGGAGTAGTTGGATACCCCCGAGGCCTCTTTGCACCTGGCCGATCTTGGCCACCGTCCCGATGGTGTGCAGGATCTCGGGATCGACTGCTTCCACGTTCTCCCGCTGTGATACCGCAAAGACGAGGCGATCCTCGGTCTTCAGCGCCGCCTCGATAGCCCGCAGCGTGCCGGGTCGGCCCGCTCCCACAGGTGCGGTCACACCCGGAAAGAGCACCAGTTCCCGCAACGGGAGTACCGGCAGCTGAAATCGCTCCGTGATTTGTTCGCTCATTTATCGTTTCCAATCCTGACGGATTCGCGTGTGGTCGGTCCCTGGTCCCATGAGCACCGATCGTGCCGTCGGCCAAGCCCCCTAATGCCAAAAACACCGCCCGAACGGCGGTGTTCCTGACAGCCATGACGTTGGCAAGTGATGTCATTGCTGCCAAAATGACAGCCGTCCGCGAAGGATCTGTTACCGTCTCCTTATTCTACGCGCCCCTTCGAGGATCGAGACCAGGTCTTCCTCGCTGGACCCGGACACAATGCCGGCCCTCATCGTGGTCTCCCGGTCCTGCTCGTCGGGGTCGGATTGGCACACGAAGCGAATGATGTCCGCCGGCTCAGGGAGCGATCGGCTCCCCTTTTGGGAGTTCACAATCCCCGATGTGCGGCCAATACGCTCGGCTTTCCAGGTCCTTCCTTCTTTGTCGCTGAACGTTCGCATGGAGCTTTCGTGAGTGCCTGGGCTGAACGGTTGCCAGCGGGTATGAGCCCGAGTAATCTACGGTCACTTGGGACCCGATGCCATATCCCCAATGCTCTGCCGAACTTCCCTGGCGAGTCGGGGGTATGGTCTGTTCTTTGCATTGAGCACTGGCAGGCCACCCTGTCCTACGCGGGGGCCTCTTCACGCGCTGCAAAACAGTTCGAGTCAGGAGTCTGATGGCGGAAACAAACACCCCATCGCTTGCTGCACGACTGGCCGACTCTCTCAAGGATGAGTACACCGTTGAGGGAGAGATCGGACGCGGCGGCATGGGCGTCGTCTACGTGGCCCGGGACCTCAGGCTCAAGCGCAGGGTTGCCATCAAGGTTCTGCCGCCCGAGCTGGCGTACCGATCCGAGATCCGGGCTCGCTTCACACGGGAAGCCCAGACGGCTGCACGCCTCTCCCATCCCCACATCGTCCCGATCCACGCAGTCGGAGAGGCCGACGGCCTCGTCTACTTCGTCATGGGGTTCGTCGACGGCGAGGCCCTGGGCGCCCGTCTCAAGCGGCGGGGCAAGCTCCCCATCGAGGAGGTCCGGCGCATCATGAAGGAGACGTCGGACGCCCTGGGATTGGCCCACACCATGGGGATCATCCACCGGGACATCAAACCCGACAATATCCTGCTGGACGGCACGCGTCGGCGGGTGATGGTCACGGACTTCGGGATCGCCAAGGCGCTGTCCGACGTCGGCTCCGGAACGCTGACCGGCACCGGTGTCGCCATCGGGACACCCACCTACATGAGTCCGGAGCAGGCAGCCGGCGAGCGAGAAATCGACGCTCGCAGTGATCTCTACTCGTTGGGCGTCGTGGCGTACGAGATGCTCCTGGGCCAGGTGCCCTTCAAGGCACCCACCGTGCCAGGCATCCTGATGAAGCAGATCACCGAGCCTCCCCCGGACATCATGGCGGGCCGCCCCGAGTGTCCCGAGGAGCTGGCAGCCACGATTTTACGATGTCTCGAGAAGGACCCGGAGAACAGATGGGCCACTGCCGATGCCCTGCGCCGCGCCCTCGAGAGCCGAACATCGGTTCCCTACCGCAAGCCGGAGCGCCCCTCGGCCTCCTCCCGCCACGGTCAGTCGGGGGCAAGGCGCAGGCACGAGCGACCGTGGCGTGAATGGGACGATCAGGATCGGCAGCTTCCGGCACGGCGGCGACCCCGTGACGCAGCCGCCCGCCGGCAGCGGGGAGATCGGGTAGCCCCACGGGATCGTCCTCGTACACAGCCCGCGAAGGGAACGGAGTCCGGTGAGCCGAAAATCGTCCGGGACTTCCGCTCGAGCTTCGCCTCATACGTGTCGGTGAACGGCAGTCTGATGATGCTGAACCTGCTGACGGGCATCGACTCGCCGTGGTTCCTCTTCTGCGCCATTCCCTGGGGAATCGGGATGGCGTCGAGCTACGGCAAGCTGTGGACGTCGGGGTACAGCTGGCGCGACGTGATCAACCGGCCGCCCGCCGCCGACGCCATCGAGGCACCCAAGACCAAGGCGAAGGGCTCCCGCAAGCAGCTGCCCCAGCCTCAGGCGCCTGCCTCCGATGAGGCCACCACCGGCGACTACGGCAAGTTTGCCGGGCAGATGCGCCAGATCCAAAGCGACCGGCAGGCCATCATGCAGATGGTGCAACGCCTCCCGGACTCCGAAAAGAAGATGCTCCCGGAGATCGTCCCCACCGTGGAATCCCTCATGAAACGGGCGGTGGATTTGGGCCGGACGCTGAACCAGATGGAGGGCGAGGTAGACCCCGACGCCCTGCGGAAGGTGGACAACCAGCTCAAGGATCTGGAGGCCGAAGGCCCGGGCCCGGAAAGCGAACGGCACCTGGAGTTGCTGAGCCGCCAGCGCCAGACCCTGGCGGATCTGTTGGAGCGCCGGGAGAAAGTGGAGGCCCAGTTCGAGTCGTGCGCCCTGGCGATTCAGAGTATGCGATTCGATTTGCTGCGGCTGCGCTCAGCGGGCGTGAGCGCCGTGTTGGACAACCTCACGATGGTGACGCAGCAGGCGAAGGCGTTGAACATCGATGTCAACGCAGCCATCGACGCGGCAGGAGAGATCAGGGAGGCTCTGGGTCGATCGACCCCAATGCCCTAGAACCCCACCACTTCCCTCATCGCCGCCTCCAAGTCAGAGATCTGCGGAAGAATTACGTTCTCCAGCTCCGGCGAATACGCCACGAACGTGTCCGTCGCGGCAACCCGCCGCACCGGCGCGTCCAGCCAGGAGAAGTGGTCGTCCGCGATCCGTGCGGCAATCTCCGCACCGTATCCCCACGACAGGCTGTCCTCGTACGCAACGATCACCTTGCTCGTCTTCCGGACCGAGGCACCGATGGTCTCCCAGTCCACGGGACTCAACGACCGCAGGTCGATCACCTCGGCGTCGATACCCTCTTCCGCTAGTCTTTTCGCAGCGACGAGCGTACGCTGCACCACGGCACCGTACGTGACGACCGTGAGATCAGATCCCTCCCGCGCCACCCGAGCCTTGCCGAACGGAATCATGAAGTTCGGTCCCGGGTTCGGCGCCTTGTTGTAAGTCTGACGGTACAGGTGCTTGTGCTCGAGGAAGATGACGGGATCGTCACAGCGAATAGCGGTACGCAGGAGTCCGTTGGCGTCCAGCGCCGTCGAGGGACACACCACCCGGAGACCGGGGATACTGGTGTACACCACGGCCCCCGTCTGGGAGTGATAGATCCCTCCCCCCTTCAGATACCCGCCGTAGGTGACGCGCACGACAACCGGACAACTGAAGTCGCTGTCGCTTCGCCAACGTATCGACGCCATCTCGTTGCGGATTTGGTGGTACGCCGGCCAGATGTAATCGAAGAACTGAATCTCCACCACAGGCTTGATGCCACGCGTGGCAAGACCTATGGCCCGGCCGACGATATTGGCCTCCGCAAGCGGTGAGTTGTAGACGCGGTCGCCACCAAACTCACGCTGCAATCCCCAGGTCACTTTGAAAACACCACCCTTGCCCTTCACGTCCTCGATGTGAGCGTCACGAGAGACGTCGGCCACGTCTTCTCCGAAGAGGACCACGCGCGCGTCACGACGCATCTCCTCTCGCATGCAGTTGTTGAGCAAGTCCACCATCGTGGTGGGTTTCCCGCTGAACTGCGGATCCTCCTCGGTGTCGAACTTCTCGCTCGTGGGATCCACCGTCTCGGAGTACACGTGCAGGTGCAGGTTTTCGGCGGCGGGCTGCGGTGACGCCAGGGCGAGGTCGGTGGCGAGTTGGACCTCCTCCTCGGCTTCCGTCTTGATCTTCGCGAGATCGTCTTCCGTTGCCACACCTTCTTCGATCAACCGACGGGGGAACGTGACCAGGGGATCGCGCTTCGCCTCCTCGTCGCGCTCCGCCGCGGCCTTGTACACCACTTCGTCATCCGAAAGCGAGTGGGAGTACGGCCGGATTACGTTGGCATGGACGAGTGCGGGGCCTTTTCTGGCGCGGCAGTACGCCGCCGCCCGCGACACTGCGTCGTACGACGCAATGGGATCGCAGCCGTCGACCTCTTCCACGTACAGGTCCGGAAACTGGGAAACCAGCTTCGACACCGATTGCCCGGCCGTCTGCACCTCGATGGGCACCGAGATGGCGTACCCGTTGTCTTGGATCACGAACAGCACGGGGAGCTTGAGGTTGCTCGCCGTGTTCATGGCCTCCCAGAATTCTCCTTCGCTGGTGGCCCCGTCGCCGGAACTCACATAGACGACTTCGTCTCCCTTGATCATCGTGTCACGATCGGCAATGCCGTCGATCTTCGCATAGCGGAGCCACGCTTCCGCGCATCCCACGGCCTGGAGAAACTGGGTGCCCGTGGGACTCGACGAGCTGACGATGTTCAGCGCTTTGTGCCCCCAGTGCGACGGCATCTGCTTGCCGTGCGAGTTGGGGTCGTCCGCGGCGGCCACGGCGGACAGCAACATCTCCGTGGGAGTCATCCCTAGAGCCAAGCACAGCGCACGATCTCGATAGTACGGATAGAACCAGTCGTGGGTGGGTTTCAAGACCATACCGGCCGCAGCGCAGATTGCCTCGTGTCCGGCGCCCGATATCTGGAAGAAGATCTTGTTCTGTCCCTTGAGGATGATCTCCCGATCGTCCAGAAGACGGGAGATCAACATCAAGCGGTAAACGTCGAGGAGGCCTGTCTTGGTGAGTTTTTGGGAGGCCGAACGCTGCGTGCGCGAGCTAGCTTGGGTCTGCTCCATGGGCAAAAAAATAAGCCGTCAGCGCAGCTTCGTAAGCTTCCGCAAAGCCTGCAGCTTTTCCAGAGCGGTCTTCTCGTTCGGCTCGTCGCCGATGGTGTGGATGGCATCCCGAATGTCCATCAGGACCTCGAGAAGGAGTTGCTCTCGCTGATAGGACGCGTCGAGGTCCATCATCCTGCCGGCGTCCTCGGCCTTTTTCGCCCGATCGTACGCCTCCCGGTAGATGTCCTCCAGGTTGGTGAGGATCTTCTCTCGCGATCGCGGACTCATGGCTTCCTCGCTGAAATGACTCGGGGGATCACCACCCCAGGACCACCAGGCCGCTGGGCACCTTGGGGTCGAAGTAGGTCGATTTTTGGGGCATGAAGCC
>JBDHHA010000104.1:0-15987 GCA_039589615.1 Gemmatimonadota bacterium | reverse complement strand
CGCGGGTGAGAGTTACAGGTGACCGATCGCCGGACGCATTCCTCAGAATTACCTGTACCGCGTCGACGGCGGCAGCGCGTGAGTCGCTGGCCGATCCTTCGAACAGCACGGGCTCGCTTTCGAGGAAGGTGCTGTTGTCCGCGGGGAGAGACAGCGTTACCTGGGGCGCGTCGTTCGCGAGCTGGAGCTGCCACGAGCTGCTTGGGCTGGCGGCGGCAAAGGACACGTCGGCATTCGAAGCACGTACCCGAACGAAGTGGTCGCCGAAATCGCTCACGGTGAGCGTGGTCGACGTGCCCGCCGTCTGCACCGACGCGACCCCGGTGGCGAAGCTCGCATCGGTGCTGGCCTCGACCAGGTAGTCCGTGGCGTGCTGGACCTGGGAGAAGTCCACAGTGATATCCAGCACTTGCTCGCTGACCGATGTGATCGTCGGCTGGAACGAGCTGACGTTGACGGTGGCCGGGACGGTGTCGTCGGCGACGATTGTGACGCTGCCGACGCCGTAGAACTCCACCAGCTGTGCCGTCAGGGCTTTGACGATCAGGGTGTAGGGCCCCGTGGGGAGATTGCTAATCGTCCCTTCGAACTCGTTATCGCTCACGCGGGTGAGAGTTACAGGTGACCGATCGCCGGACGCATTCCTCAGAATTACCTGTACCGCGTCGACGGCGGCAGCGCGTGAGTCGCTGGCCGACAGGAACAGCACCAACCCCCCGGTCTCCGGACCGGCGGGACTCCTGTCACATGCCATGAGTCCCGTGAGGAGGATCAGTCGCCGAAGCGTTTTGCTGCCCATGGGCAATCCTTCGTTTTTGACACTGACTCGAACCGGTTTCGTCAGGAGGGGCCGGTCTGGGTCAGCGGTTTCCTCCCGATCCCGGGATTATCACCCGGATCGTCACGCCTCCCGTGGTGGTGGTGGGGGTTGGCGGGGGAGGCTCTTTGGGCTTCAGCAGGAACGCAGCCGCGGCCCCGCCGCCAGCCAGGACGAGGAGCACCGCAATGATGGCGCCGCCCCCGCCGCCACCTTGCGGCGCGATCTCGGTTCCGGGTGGCGGTTCTTCTGCTGGAGCGGGTTGCGGTTGTGCCAGCAGAGTCGGTAGCAGGAGCGCATCCGCGGCCACACCTGCTTCCATGGTCACGGTCGTAGTGCTCTGTACCGCACCACTGGCGATGAGCTCTACCTGGTATCGTCCTTCGGGTCCGGACAAGGTGAGCGGCAGGGAGCGTTCCCGGGCCAGTTCGGGCCAGTGCCAATCCTCCAGCGGCGCGATGCGGGCCACGGCGCCGGTCATGTTCGACCGTAAGGCGATGGATCCGTAGGCGTGCCGCTCGGCCCGGGCAACCTGAATTGGCGTGAGCAGAATCCCGGAAGCCAGATTGCGCCCCGCCTGTGTGGTGAACGACGCGACGTCTGTGGCCCGGATGGCGCGGGAGCCTTCGGATGCAACCCCGACGATCGTCCCCGTCTGGTCGATGACCGGCGACCCCACTTGTCCGAAGCCCAACACGCGGTTGAGGCGGAGGGTGCCGGTTGACGGCACATCGGCAATGCGTGCGGGGGTGGTTTCGGTCGTCTGGCAGTTGGGCTGCCCTACGGCCCACACGTAATCGTCCACCTCGGGGTCGTCGCCAACCGTCATCTGTCCCGTCCGTTGCACCGGAACGTGGAGTACGGTGAGATCACTGGGCGCGTCGTAGGCGGCGATCCGAATGCCGGTGCTCACGCGCCGGCCGTCCGACAGCATGACCTCGATGGAATCCGCCCCGCGGATAGCCATGTAGGTCGTCAGCAGCAGATTCGATCCCACGAACGCCCCCACCCGACAACCCGGGGCATACTCAAAGTTGTGGGGCTCGATCCGGGCGAGGAGGTCGATGCTGGCTGTGGAGATTTCCGGCGGAAGAACCGAATCCGGCGGCGCCGGAGGGAGAACCTCCTCGACGGCTGGAGCTCGGACCTCTACCACCACCGTTGACCGAATGTTGCCGAAGCGCACTTCGATTTGGGCAATGCCCGGTGAGACAGCAGTAATCGTTGCAAACGTGGGCATGGCCGCCTCGTAGGCGACGGTAGCCACGG
Source organism: Gemmatimonadota bacterium (assembly GCA_039589615.1). Taxonomy (GTDB): domain Bacteria; phylum Gemmatimonadota; class Gemmatimonadetes; order Gemmatimonadales; family GWC2-71-9; genus B3T1B10. The sequence continues at coordinate 13,901 of JBDHHA010000104.1, read as the reverse complement.
CCAGATTGGTCGACACCCACGAGAACTCCACCAGGTCCGTGATCGGGATGCCACGCGAGTCGTACGGCGTGGCCATCAGGGTTCCCTGCTGCCCGACGGCAAGACTCAATTCCGACGGCAGCACCTGAATCTCGGCGACCTGGGCGGTGACCGTTTGCGTCACGCCGCCCGTGGCGATGACGAGCCAGAGGAGGACGATGTGTACGCGAAGATGGAGCGGTGGCTGCGTGGAGGATTTGGGAGGGGGCCGCACGATGTCACGGACTGTCGTCGAGTGTGACGGCTGGCCTAATGGTGCGAGCCTCAGTCGGTGCCGGAGAAAAAAACGCCGGCGTCGTGACACCGGACCCGCGGAGGCGGAGCTATCCAGCGTGTTCCACACGGTCGTCGCCCTGATTACTAGGGATCCCGGCCAGACTTCTTTCTCTCCCGAGTCCGGTCACCGGGACTTACGCGCGAACCCTGCCTTCGCTGCTAAGACCGTTGGTGCCCAACATGGAGGCGGGTACAGAACGTTGCAAGGGGTGACGTCGGCCCTGAAGCCGCGCGTGGGAGCCGGCTTAGCGCGCTCCGAACAGGGCCCGGAGCCGGCTTCCGATGCCGTTGGAGGAGGTGCCCACGGCGGCCTGCAGCTGCTTGAGGTATTCGGCGGCCGATGCGAAGCGGTCGGCGGGGTCCCGGGCGGCGCCGCGCCGCAAGGTGTCCAGGACCTCCGCGGGGACATCCTCCCGGAAGGGTCCCAGGTCCGGCAGTCGCCCTGCCGCCTTCTGGGCAAGAATGGACTCGACGGTGGCGCTGGCGAAGGGTGCCTGGGCGGTGAGGGCGTGGATGCCCACCATGGAGAGGGCGTAGAGGTCGGCGAGGTGATCCACTTCCTCGCCGAGCATCTGCTCGGGTGCGGCGTATTCGGGCGTCCCGGAATGGGAGAGGCGGCTCCCGCGGTGGTGGCCGTGCAGGGCCAGGGCCAACCCGAAGTCCGTGATGTGCACGGCCCCATCGCGGGCGTCGATGACGATGTTCTCGGGTTTGAGATCTCGGTGCACCAGGCCTTGCGCGTGGGCGTGCTGGAGGGCCCCCAGGGCCTGCCGCATCATCTTCATCCACCGATCCAGGGGCATGGGTCCCTCGATCTCCAGCACCTGGGCGAGACTGGGGCCCGCTATGTACTCCATGGTATACCACATGAGGCCGGCACGACTGCCGATGCTGTAGATGCTGACGATGTTGGGGTGGTCGAGTTTGGCGGCCAGTTGTGACTCGGTGCGAAACCGCTCCACCACCTCGGCGTTGGTGGTGAGGTAGGGGTGGAGCACTTTCAGGGCCACGTCCCGCTCCAGGCTCAGATCCCGGACGCGGTACACACTCCCGAAGCCACCCACACCCAACTCGTCGAGGAGTTCGTATTGGTCTCCCAGTGCACGCCGGAGTTGCCGCTCCCACGCCTCGGGGTTTTCGTTGGCGTTCTTTTCGGGCGGCAGGCCCTGGGGCCTCTCGATATCGCCCATGACCGACCCGAGGTGTTCCGCCATGTCCGCCGCGCTGAGGTATCGGTTGCGCGGGTCCCGGGCCATGGCTCGGAGGATCAGCCGATCGAGAATCTCCGGCGTGTTGCTCCGCAACTCGCTGGGGGGCCGAAGAACTTCGGGGTTGGACGCCGGAGGTTGGCCCGTGATGGCGAGGTACAGGAGGGCGCCCACCGCATAGATGTCGCTGCCCGGTTCCCCGAAATGCCGATGCCACGTCTCCGGTGCGAGAAACGGGATGGCAGATTCGTCCCGGTCCGGGTCGGCGAGCTTGAGGCAGCGGTTGGCGTACCGGAGGTCGGTAATGACCGCCCGTTGCGTTCGGTCCACCATGACAGTGGTGGGAATGAGCCGCCTCAAGATGATGCCTTTGGAGTGGGCGTACTCCAGCGCCGAGAAGAGATCGTTGGCAAGACGAAGCACGAAGGGAAACGACCGGGGGCCACGTGTCACCGCGTTCGCCAGGCTCTCCCCCTCGATCCACTGGCTGACGCGGTAGGCCCAACCTCCCTCGTACCCGGCGGCAAACACACTCCGAATGGAGGGGTGGTCCAGCGCGGCCAGGAGCTCGGTCTCCGCCTCGAACCACCGGCGGTGCTCCCCCCCCGGGACGAGATGGAGGCGCAGCGCGGCCCGGCGCTTGAGCACCAGATCGCGCGCCGCAAACAGGACGCGGATGGGTGATCCGGCGACGATTCGCTCCAGCTCGAACCGTCCGGCAAAGACCTGCTGCGCCTCGGACAGGAGCTTCGCCAAATCGACGGGCGACAGCGGTGTGGTCTCGGTGATGACTTCTTGGGTGTCCAATCGTCCAGCCTGGGAAATCGACGGACGGAAGATAACACGCCCGGGGAGGCCCGGATGTGGGTTTCGCAGTGCCTGCGGAAACCGTAATTTCTGGCCTATGCCGTATCTCAAATTGCGAAGCACCCGCTCGGGCCAAGTGCTCGAATTCGACCAAGACACGGTGCGCGTCGGACGGGCTCCCGACCTGGAGTGGATCCTGGAAGGCGAAGGAAGCGAGGTGGTGTCCGGGAATCACGCCCTCCTCTCGTTCCGCGCCGGCGCGTGGGTCGTGGAGGATTCCGGCAGCACCAACGGCACGTTTGTGGACGACAACCGGCTCGTCCCCAATCAGCCGGTTCGTCTCGAGACAGGGAGTGTCTTGGGGTTCGGAGCCGCGGGTCCACGGTACAACGTGGACATGGCCGCCGAGCGGAAGCTGATTGCCACCGTCGTGGAGGGGCAGCCCGCCGTGTCACCCGTGGACAAGACGGTGCCCATGGAAGGTCTCCCGCCGGCGCCGGGTGCCGGAGACGCTACCACGCCCGTCCCCGGGGACCCCAAGAAGATCCGCATCGTCCTCCGGGAGGACCGGACCGGCGATGAGGTGAAGGGCGAGGGCGGCCGGCTGCGGATTGGCCGGGGTAGGGAGTGCGAGCTCCGCCCGGTTCAGGAAGGTGACACCACCGTGTCCCGAGTGCACGCCGAGATCGTCCTCAAGCCGGACGGTGTGGTCGTGCTGCGGGACGCCCAGTCCCGGAACGGGATCTTCCTCAACGGCAAGAAGGTGACGGAGGATCAGATCCACGACGGCGATTTCATCGTCCTGGGGAATGAGGGGCCACAACTCGTCGTTACCGAGCTGTTCGTCGGAGGTCGGGAAGTCGGGCCGAGACCGGGCGGGGCGGCTCCCCGGGCCCCGGAGCCCGAAGAGCAGAAGGAGAAAGTCACGGCGAGCGGGCCCAAGAAACCTCGCCGGAGCTTTGGCGGCAAGGGCCGCACCGTGTTCGTGCGGGAACTGGTGGAAGAGACCCACAAGAAGAGCCACGCGAAACTCAGGAAGGTGGTCTGGGGCTTCACGTTCCTCCTCGTCATCGGGGTGGGAGGTGTGTACTGGTACACCGAGCAGCGGGCGCGGGAGACCGAGGCGGCCCTCGATGCAACGGCGGCCCAACTCGAACAACAGCGGTTGGCCTTGGCGGCCCAGCAGGTCATTGCCGATTCGGTCCAGTCCGCGGCGACGGCGGAATACGAGCGCCTCCAGGAGGAGGTGAATCAGGCGCGGAACAGCTCGGCGCCGTCGGCGGTGGTGGACAGTCTGCGGCAGGCCCTCGTCCAAGCGGAAGGCCGCACCAGGGCCCTGGAACAATCCCTCCGCCGCGCCCGGGGTGAACTGGATGCGCAGCTCGCCCAGGCGGATTCCCTCCGCGGACTGCGGGAAGACGAGTTGGAACGTCTCCGCGTCGAGATGGCGGCGGCGTCCCGGGGCAGTGTGTCCCAGGATCTGTTGGACAGTCTCCGCCAGGCGGTGCGGGATGCCGAGGACCAGCTGTCCGGCATCGAGGGACGCGTTCGTGCCGTGCGCGGCGTCGATCTCGCGTCGGTGGCCCAGACGAATCAAGGGGCCGTGGGGTTGGTGTCGGCGTTCGTCGCGAACCCGTCGTCCCCGCGGCCCAGCATCTACGACGGCTCGGGGTTTGCGATCACCGCCTCGGGCTTCTTTCTCACGAACCGCCACGTGGTGTTGGTGAACGGCAGGCGGGCCGACTCGGTGTTCGTGACGATGGCCGATCAGCGGCGAATGACCCGGGCGGACATTATCAACATCGCGCCGACCAACGGTCCCGACATCGCCGTGCTCCACATCCGAAACTACCAGGGGCCCCACGTTCCGCGGCTCGATTGGGACGGCACGAAGGCCCGGCAGGGGGAGCCGGCGGCGCTCATCGGATTTCCCGCAGGGTTGGCGGTGGCCCTCGACCGGACGCAGACCATTCGCACGTCCATGGCGGGCGGCATCTTCAGCCAGGTGACGGCGGACGAGATCCGGTTCGACGGCTTCACCGTGGGTGGCTCGTCCGGCAGTCCCATCCTCAACGCGTCGGGCGAAGTGGTGGCGATCCACCGCGCCGGGTTGGCGGAGTCGGCGGGTCTCGCCTTTGCCGTGCCGGTGCGTCTCGCCATCCCCCTCCTGCCCCAGACCGCTCGGGCCGAGGCCGGGATCCGCTAACCGGTTTCAGCCGGCCGACCCGCCACCCGTCCGGGTGGTGGGATCCAGCACGTCCCGCACACTGTCGCCGATGAGATTGGTCGCCACCACGGCGAGGACGATGGCAAGGCCGGGGAACGTGGCGATCCATGGTGCGTGGACGAGGGCGTCCCGGCCGGTGGCGATCATGCTTCCCCACGAGGGTGCCGGGGGCGGGACCCCGATGCCGAGGAACGACAGCCCCGACTCCAGCGTGATGGCGTTTCCCACCGCCAACGCCGCGGCGACGATGATCGGTGTCATGGCGTTGGGGAGGAGGTGGCGCCACAACAGGCGTGGGCCGGAGATGCCCAAGGCTCGGGCTGCATCGAGGTAGGGACGCGCGAGGATTCCTTTGACTTCCGCCCGGGCAAGACGGGCAATCCCCATCCACCCGGTGAGCCCCAGCACCAGGACCACGAGCAGCAAGCTGGGTTCCCACAGGGCCACCAACGCCAGGAGCACGACGAGGCGGGGCATGGCCAAGATTGTGTCCGTCGCCGCCATGAGCCCGCGTTCGATCCACCCGCCTCCTACCGCCGCCGCCACACCCACCGCGCACCCCAGGACCACGGACACCGCCACCGAGAGCAGGCCCACCGTCAACGAGATCCGCGATCCGTACATCAGGCGGGAGAGGATGTCCCGTCCAAAGCGATCGGTGCCGAGCCAATACGTCGTCCCGTCCGGACCCGCGCTCAGCGGCGCAAGGAAACGGGTGCGGAGGATGTCGGGCTGGGCGTTGGGATCCACCGGAGCCAAGAGGGGTGCCAGCAGTGCGACCATTGCCAGCACGCCGAGAATGGCCAGGCCGATGACCGCCCGGCGGTCCCGCAGCAATGCGTGGCCCCGGGTCACGCTCGATCCTCGCGGATGCGCGGGTCCGCCACGGTGTAGAGGATGTCCGCCAGGAGATTGCCCACCACGACCAGAACGGCGAAGATTGCCGTGGTCGCCATGACGACGGGGTAGTCCCTGGCGCCGACGGCGGTCACGATCTCCCGTCCCATCCCCGGCCAGGCGAAGATGACCTCGACGAACACGGTGCCGGAGAAGAGGGCGGGGAGGGAGAGCCCCAGCAGGGTGATGATGGGCAGCAGCGCATTGCGGATCACGTATCGCCCTTCGACCACGGAACGGGACAGTCCACGGGCACGGGCGGCATTGACGAAGGCCTGTCCCCGTGTTTCGAGGACGGCGCCGCGGACGAAGCGCGACGTCCCCGCAGCGCCGATGAGGCTCAGGGTGACGAGCGGGAGCGCCAAGTGTCTGAGGCGATCGACGACGCGGCCCCAGGGCGTGAGAAAATCGGCGTCGAGGGAGGCGACTCCCATGGCGGGGAACTGGAGCCACGCCGGCCACCCGTAGCGGGCCCCGGCGTAGGCGAAGGTCAACACCAGCATGATGGCAAGCCAATAGGCCGGCATGCCGAACACGACGAGGTTGCCGATCGTGAGGGATGTATCCCATGGTGAACGACGCTTGGCGGCTTGGAATGTGCCGACCGCCACGCCGACCAAATAGGTGAGCAGCAGGGAACCACCGGAGAGCAACAGCGTATGGGGGAGGGCGTCGCCCAGGATTCTCAACACCGGTCGCTGCTGCGCGATGCTCGTGCCCCAGTCTCCACGGACGAAATCGGCGAGCCAGGCCGCGTACCGCACGGGAAGGGGGCGGTCCAGTCCCAGCACGCGGCGCGCGTTTTCCAGGTCGGTCTCGGTGGCTCCGGGAGCCACCCAGAGCCGGGCGGGATCGCCAGGGGCCAGATTGATTAACACGAACGTGATCGTGACGACGGCCAAGACCAGACCGAAGCCGATAGCCAATCGGCGCAGAGCCTTGTGGAGCATCAGGAACACTGGGTGGGGTTGGGTCGTGCCGTCAAGCGTTGTGTGGTTACTGGGGATCACTGCGTGCTTCGCGCCCCCCCGTCCCCGAGAGACCACCGTGTTCTTCGCATCGGGCGCGGACCTCCAATCCATCAATCCTCTCGTCGCGGTCCACCCCCTGGCCAAGCAGGTGCAGAAACACGTGCTGTTCCTCACACTGGCCGCGTATGACAGTGCCATGCAGCCGGTGCCTCGCCTGGCAACGTGGCGGTGGAGCGCTGACCGAACGATGCTGACCTTCTCTCTCCGGTCCGACGTGCGCTGGCACGACGGCGAGCCCACGACGGCCGACGACGTGGTCTGGACGCTGGAGCACGCGCGGGATCCAGCAGTGGCGTACCCCCGGGGCCGAGATCTTTCGTCGGTAAGCGACGTGCTTCGCGTCGATTCACTCACCGTGGCATTGGAGTTCGACAGGCAGCAACCGGTATTCCCGGATGTGCTCACGGATCTGGCCGTCCTGCCCGAGCACCGATTCGCCGGCGTTGCCGCGGAGGACATCCGTACCGCGCCGTTCAACGCCGCGCCGGTGGGGAACGGGCCCTTTGAGTTCGTGGAGTACCGTCCCAATCAACGCTGGGTGTTTCGTCGCGCCGAGGGGTTCCCCGAGTCGTTGGGTCGCCCGCGGATCGAGCGTTTGGTCGTCGTCGTGGTGGATGAGGCCACCACGAAGCTCGCGGCACTCACGTCGGGAGAGCTGGACTTTGCGGGAATCAATCCCGCCCATGCCTCGTTCGTCCGAAGAGACCCACGACTCACGGTCGTCGACTACCCGGTGCAGTTCGCCAACGCCCTGCTGTGGAATCTCCGGCGCGAGCCATTCGACGACGCCCGCATGCGACGGGCGTTGTCCATGGCGTTGGATCGGGCGCTTCTGGTCGAGGCCTATGTGTACGGCTTCGGCGCGCTTGCCGATGGACCGGTGTCGCCGGATCATCCTTGGTTCGAGGAGGTGACGCCGGTAGGTCACGACGCGGCGGCGGCCGAGCGGCTTCTCGACCAAATGGGGTGGGTCCGGGGAGGGGACGGCGTCCGGCGGCGCGACGGCCGGGACCTGTCGTTCACGCTGCTGACGGTGGGGAGTGCGGACAATGCCCTCGAGCAGATGATTCAGGCACAGCTCCGGACCGTGGGCGTGCGCGTCACTATCCGCCAACTGGAGCTGACCACGTTTCTGGCGGTGGCGCAGGGTCCGAATCGGGACTTCGATGCGCTGGTGACGTTGGTTCCCGGCGATTTGTCCTTGGGACACGTCGCGGCATTGTTCGGCGGTGAGGATTCCGGATCGCTGGCGTACTCCGGATACCGCTCGGCCGCCTTCGATGGGGCGCTGCGCCGGGTTGCGCAAGCGGAGTCGGCGGACGCACTGGAGCAGGCGTGGCGTGAAGCGCAGCGCACCCTGGCCCGGGACCTGCCGGCGACATGGTTGTATCACGCACGGGGGGTTCAGGGTGTGAACCGGCGGGTGCGGGGCTTCAACCTCGACATCCGAGGGGAATTGGCCGGCGTGACGCATTGGTGGATCGCCGGGGAGGAGGGAATGGAGTGAGTTTTCACGCTAAGGCACCGGTGCGGATCGATTTCGCCGGTGGGTGGTCGGACGTCCCCGAGTTTGCCGATACCGAGGGGGGCGCCGTAGCCAACGCCGCGATCACGCTGTACGCCCATGTGGAGTGTCTCGCCGGAGGAAACGGCTATCGCATACACGCCACCGATATCGGAGAACGTGTCCTTCTGCGGTCCCCAGCCGAGGTGTTGTACGACGGAACGCTCGATCTCCACAAGGCCGCGTTGAACATGTTGCCGGTGCTGGGCGGGGTGGAGATCCTCACGTCGTCGGACGTACCGGCCGGCTCGGGACTCGGGGCCTCGGGATCGCTGGATGTGGCGTTGCTTCAGGCACTGGCGCTGTGCCGCGAGGAGGAGTATGAGGCGACAGAGCTCGCGGAGCTGGGCTTCCTGTTGGAGACGGCGGAGCTGAAGCTCGCCGGCGGGCGCCAGGATCAGTACGGGGCTGCGCTGGGTGGTTTCAACGCACTCTCGTTCGGAGTGGGGGGTGGGGTCGAGGCGCACCCCATGTCCGTCACCCCGGAGGCGGCGGCGGACCTCGCGAATCACCTGCTCATCGTGTACTCGGGACAGTCCCACTTCTCGTCACAGACCCACGACCGCGTGTGGCAGGCGTATCGCGAAGATCGCGGGGGGATGGGTGAGGCGATTCGAGCCATGCGGGATCTCGTCGATCCTGTGACGGGCGCGGTCGAGTCCGGTGATTGGCGCGAGTTGGCGCGTCTTATCGACGAGAACTGGACGCAGCAGCAGCGCCTCGACGCCACGATCTCCACGGAAGCCACGCGGAGCATCGAAACGGCGGTGCGGGATGCCGGTGCGTGGGGACTGAAGGCGACGGGGGCGGGGGCGGGGGGATGTCTCGTGGTCGCGGGGCCCTCGGACCGCAGGGCCGACATCGGCGCGGCGGCGGCGGCGGTGGGAGGACGACTGCTGGATTGGTCCTTCGACTTCGAGGGCGTGACGAGTCGGTGGGTGAAGGACGATGCTGATAACGACGGCTGCTGATCTCGGGCGGCGGCGCACCGCGCTTGGCGACGCGCCCGACCTGTCAAGGCTTGCGGAGAGGTTGGAGCGGCTCGGCGACCGGGTCGTCAACAGCCTCCCGGCTCTTCCCGAACAGAAGGCGCTCTTGTCCCAGGACGGGGGGGTGTGTTCCCACGACGGGTCGCGTCTGCGCTTCGATCCCTTCGATCCCGACCACCACAAATGTCCGGCGTGTGGCACCGTGTACCAGGGGGAGCGACACCACCGGGCGTGGATTTGGCGCTACCACATCTGGCTTACCGAGCGGGCCATTCACCTGGCGCTGCTCGACGGGCTGGGGGTGGGGCCGGGGACCGCGTCGACGGCCCGGGAGATCGTTGTTCGCTACGCGAGGGGGTATCGCGACTACCCCAACGTCGACAACGTGTTGGGGCCTACCCGTCTCTTCTTTTCGACCTACCTCGAGTCGATCTGGCTCGTGCAGCTGGTCATCGCCGCGTCGCTGCTGGATTGGGACGATGCGGAGCGCGACCTCGACGACCTGCGATCGGTGGTGCACGAGTCGGCGTCGCTCATCGCTTCGTTCGACGAGGGGTGGTCGAACAGACAGGTGTGGAACAGCACGGCGCTCGTTGCGGCGGGACGATGGCTGGACGACGCCCCACTCCTGCAACAAGGCCTCGACGGCCCGCACGGCGTCACGGCACTGTTGACGCGCGGCGCGGCGGAGAACGGCCGATGGCACGAGGGCGAGAACTATCACTTCTTCGCCTTGCGCGGCTTCCAGTTCGCCGCAGAGCTGTTGCGGCCCGCCGGGATCGACGTGTATCACGAAGATCCCTGGCAGGGCCGCTTGCGGGAGATGTACAGTGCACCACTCGCCACGGTGCTCCCCGATCTCTCCGTTCCCGCCCGGGGGGATTCCCCCTTCGGCGTGACGCTCCTGCAGCCCCGCTTTGCCGAACTGTGGGAGATCGCGTGGGCCCGGACCGGAGATTCCCGCCTCGCCAATCTGTTGACGGCCATGTACGGGTTCGACATTCCCCGCGGCGAGGATCACGGGTTGAGGGAGATCGCCGAGGTGGAGCAGAACCGTCCGCCGCAGCGCCTCTCGAGAGACGGACTCGGGTGGAAAGCGCTCCTCTGGATGCACGAAGAAGCACCCTCGGGAGATCCCCGTGGGTGGATGGCGGGGTCGGTGATGATCGCACCGTCGGGGCCGGGCATTCTGCGGCCGGCGCCGGAACGATACGTGGGACTCGAGTGCGGCGGCACCGGCCAGGGCCACGGACACCCCGACCGATTGCACCTCACCCTCTTCTGGCACCACCCTTGGCTCGTGGATTTCGGCACCGGGTCGTACGTCGCCCAATCGCTCCACTGGTACCGGTCGACCCTTGCCCACAACGCGCCGGGTCTCTGCGGCGTGGGACAGGTGCAGGGGAGGGCATGGTGCGACGCATTCGAGGAGCGTGACGGGTGGGCATGGTGCCGTGGTGTAGCCGAGGGAATCTTCGGGGCGCAGACCACCGTAACCAGGACCGTCGTCGCCGGCCCCGACTGCGTGGTGGACGTGGTCGAGGTCTCGGTGCCTGAGGGTTTTGTGATCGATCTCCCCCTCCACGTCCGCGGCGAATTGGAGATGGACGCGGGAGCAATGAGCGATGCGGCGGACGAGTTTCGGCCGGCGCCCGGTGCAGGCCACGAGACAGGGTACGATGCGGTGGACCATCCGCGTCGTCTCACGCCGCCTCCGGAGTGCGTGCGGTACGCGAGCGATGACCGGCAGCTCGACGTGTTTCTCCCGTCGCGGGATGGTGGTTCGTGCTATCTGGCGCGGGGACCGGGGCCGTCGAGTCTGGACTTCGGCGATACGGAGCGGAGGGAATTCCTGGTGCGGCGGTGTGCCGGTTCCGGACGCTGGGTGCAGGTGTACGCGCCGCCCGCCAGCCGGATTGCCGGAGTCACGGTGGACGAGAACGCCATCGCCATCGAGCGGGCCGACGGAGATGTGACCCGCGTGACGCTGAGCGGAATGGGAGTTGTGATCCGTGGCGGCGAAGTCGAGGTACGGCTCGACGAGCTGTTGCCGGCACCGGAGCCGCGTAGGTCTCAACGGGAACACCGGCAGATCATCCGGTGCCAGTTGCTCGACGTGCCTCCCACCGTGGCGGATTGCTTCGACGCACTGGCTCCCGATACGGCGGTGACGATGGGGGTGGCGCACTACCGGCGTTCTGAAGCGGCCTACCCCGGAGAGGACGTGTTCGCCGCCCGAGTGGCCTCCGCCGCATGCGGGCGCCACCTGTACGTGGGCGTCGAGGTCCGCAAGCCCGATATGGCGCTCCGAGCCGCCGACGCCGAGGACCCTTGCCTCGACAACGAGATGCCGGACATTCACTCGGACGGCGTGCAGCTCTACCTGGACTGGAACGGCTGGTTCGGGTTTGTCGCCGTGCCGGAAGAAGGCAGGGACGCGGTGCGGATCCGACCGGTGGCGGGGACCGTGGCCGAGACGGGCCAGCTCACCGGGACGTGGCAGCAGACCGTTGAGGGCTACCGCGTGTTACTGTGTTTCGACGTCGGCGTGGAGCTGCAGACCGGAGATCACATCGTGATGCAGGTGGTGGTGAACGAAATGCACGGCGGGCGGGTGAGACGGGCCGGTCAACTGGCGCTGGCTGGTGGCGGAGGTTGGGTGTATTTACGTGGTGACAGAGAATCGTGGATCAACGCGGTGCGCGCGGAGGTTCGGTGAACATCACGGTCGTGCTACACAGCCCGCAGGACATCGTCAACGTGGCCGTCGTCATCCGTGCGATGAAGAACTTCGGCTTTCGCGATCTTCGCCTTGTGTCACCGGCGGAGTTCGACATCCGGCGCATCGAGGGCATTGCCCACAAAACGGGTGATGTGGTGCAGCGCACCAAGGTGTTCGACGACCTCGACTCGGCCCTGGCCGACTTCACGATGGTGGTGGGGCTCACGGCCAGGGGACGGTCGGCCAAGCGCAACGTCCAATTCGTGGGAGAAGCGGTGCAAGAACTCGTGTCACTCGAGGAATCGCACCGCACGGCGATCGTCTTCGGGCGGGAGGACAAGGGACTGACGAACGAGGATCTCGATCGCTGCCACCGGATCGTCACCATCCCCACAACGGACGACCACAGCTCGATGAACTTGGCCCAGGCGGCCACGGTCACACTCTATGAGCTGTTCAGAGCGCGGAGTGAGTTGCCCGACATGAAACGACCCCGCCGGGACGCGCCGCCGGCAACCCGGGAGCAACTCGAGTTCCTGTTCCGTGACGCCGAGGAGGCCCTCCACGCCATCGAGTTCTTCAAGAGTGGCAACGAAGATGCCATCATGCGCACGGTGCGAGAGATCGCGCATCGGGGCCCGCTGGACGAACGTGAGGTCAGGCTGCTGCAGGCTGTTGCCCTCGAGGTCGTGCACTATCTCAAACGATCGGGCGTCCGGCCATGATTCCCGGCTTCACATCCACGGGAAGCAAGCGACCGGACGCGTTGTTCGGCAGCGGCCACGACCTGCCCCGGCGGATGGTACGGGCGAAGGGGTGTCGGGTGTGGGCTGAGGACGGCCGGGAGTATCTGGACACCACCATGGCACTGGGCGCGGTGTCGTTGGGATATGGCTACCCGGCGGTGGAAGACGCGGCGACCAAGGCGCTCGCCGACGGCGTGGTGGGCCCGCTGTCCCCTCTGCTCGAGGAGCGGGTGGCCGAGCGGCTGTGTGCGTTGATTCCCGGAATCGAGGGGGTGCGGTTCTTGAAGACCGGTGCGGAGGCTGTGGCGGCGGCGGTACGCCTGGCCCGGGTGTACACGGGACGCGACGCCATCGTGACGTGCGGGTACCAGGGTTGGTTGGATCCCTTTTCCGACGCGAGTGGAGTTCCCGCGACGGTACGCCGCCACCGGCGGGAGATTCCGTTCAACGATGTGGCCGCCCTCGAGATGGCGGTGGAGGAGGGTGGCGTGGCGGCGATAGTCGTCGAGCCGGTGGTGGATGGGCCGCCGTCCCGGGAATGGGTCACCGCCGTCCACGATGCCCGGGTGCGGTGTGGGGCGGTGCTGGTGTTGGACGAGATCAAGACGGGGCTGCGTCTTGGATGGGGTGGTGCAGGCGGGCGCTACGGACTTCGCGGAGACCTGATTGTGTTGGGGAAGGCTCTCGGGAACGGATTCCCCGTCGCGGTGGTGGGCGGAGATCGGGCGATCATGGAAGCGGCGACCCGCACGTGGATCTCCTCGACACTGGCGACGGAGTTCGTCAGCCTGGCGGCGGCCGACGCCGTGCTGCGAACCTACGAGCGAGAAGACGTCGCGGCATACCTCGCGGCACGGGGCCAGCAGCTCCTCGAAGGCTTCGAGCGCATCGCGGCGGACCACGGTGCGGTGGTGCGATCGGTCAAGGGCATTCCCGAGTTCTGCTACCTGGAGCTCGCGGACGCCGATTTGTCCACACGCCTCGCCGCCGGATGCGCGTCCAACGGTCTGATCTTCAAACGGAACGCCTACAACTTCGTGTCCCTCGCCCATTCCCAGACGGTCATCGATGACGTGTTGCAGCGGGTGGGAGACGTGGTGGGTGATTTGACGAAGGCCACGGGATGAGTACCGCCGACCTCATCGACGTGCACGCTCATTTCTTCACGGCGGCATCGGGTCGTGGCGACTGGCGTGAGGTCAACGAGGCCCGGCTGGAGGCGGGGGCGCAGATGGGCGTGACGGCCCACGTCGCGTCTATTCTGGGAACGTGGGGGGCCAGCTCGCCCACCTACTTTCCGTCGCCGGACGATGTCACCCACGGCAACGACGCCATGGTGCGCCTGACCGGAGATCATCCCGGCCTCGTGTTCGGCTACTGTGTCGTGAACCCCAA
>JBDHHA010000103.1:0-16022 GCA_039589615.1 Gemmatimonadota bacterium | reverse complement strand
GTATCGATGGTGCTGCTAATCGCGGTACCAACTCCATAGACGGAACCACGCCGATTGTGAGCGGCGGTCAACTCGACACCATCACCGTCGTCGCCGGCCGCACCTCAGAGCTTCCCGTGGGCGGCTGGGTTGCCGACGGGATCGTGAACCGCAACCTGGGCGCCGCGGGCGAGGTCTACCTCACGAACCCATTCCTCGACCGTGTTGAGGTGTTCGACATCGCCACGCGGAGCTTCGTGGGGGACATCCCGGTCGGCGCACAACCCTGGGGTATCGCCCTGTGGCCGAATGATACGCTTGGCGCGAACGCCGACACCATCATTGTTGCCAACTCCGGTGGTACCAACGTGTCGATCGTCGACGTTCGAAACCGCGTACAGCGGCGCCGGCACGATCTGCCGAATTTCGTCATCGATTTCGTCAGTACGGAGATCGACCCCGAGACGGGCTTCATTCAGGAAAAAGTCGAACGCTTCGACTTCTCGGACCGGCCCCAGTTCGTAGGCGCGACGTGCCGGCCGACCGGCGGTGGTACCAACTGTGCAGCCGACAGTGTGATCGTGACGTACTCCACGACTCCCACCATCGATCAGGGCATCGAGTTCGCCGAGAAAGGCACCGTGCGCTGGGAGAATCTGACGGCGTGTGAGACGGCGGTGGGCCAAGATTGCCTGGGCCCGGACCTCGCCCCCCTCACCGGTGATGAGCCAGACTCGGCGCGATCCCACTTCTTCTGGGAGCACTCCACGGTTGGTGGCAACGATCCGGGATCTGGCCTGGTCGATACGCTACGGGTGTTCGCAGTCCGAGGTCGCACGGCAGAAACCCTTCTCTACGCCGAGCAGGGAATCATGGTCGACCGGGAGGCGCTGGCGTTCGAGGACACGACCTTTGTCCGGAACTCCGGCAACTTTGCCAGGGTCTTCGTGGGCGAAGGTGGTACGGCGGAGACCGACTTTGCCCGGGCGATGGCGTACGACGCCCAGCGACACGTCGGCGAGTGGTTCAGGGCCACGATCATTTTCGACACGACATCCCTCGTGCCGCTCGTCATCGATACGATCGCGGGGATGATCGGACCCTCGTTCATAGATCAAGGGGTCTCGCCGGGAGTCGAGATGAGCGACTTCATCTCGAATACGGCGATCCCGGTCCGCTCCATCGGCATCAACTTCAACGGCATGACGCACCTCGTGCGCGCCGATTCGATCTACGTGCTGAACGACTTCCTGAAGCTCACTGGTACTATCGGGTCGGGCGCGTTGAACTACGGCATGGATCTGAATTTCGACCACGCGTTCCGTGCCAACGAGGGCGGGACGCCGGGCACGTTCAGCGGCACTGGCGATCCGGATGATCGCCTGCTGTTTGCCGCCACCGACGATGCGAATATTGTCGCGTTCGACACGTTCTTCTACGGAGAGGTGGCGAACATCCCGATCCGTGACCCGATCATCGGGCCGTTGCGTGTAGCAAGGCTGCCGTCAGGTGAGCAATTCGTGGTCGGCGTAACGGAGCGGGGCGTGGTGACGGTGATCCTGCCGAGCGTCACGAACATCTTCCCGGCGCCGCCGCGATAGTACGACTTGGATGGGACAATGCACAGCAGAGCCCGGCACATGCCGGGCTTTGTGTTGAGTAGAGGTGTGAGAGGGAGAAGTGTATTCTTCGTAGAACGATCGATGTCGAGCGTAATGTGATTCGGTTTTCGACGGCGGGTGAATCTCACGGCAAAGGACTCGTGGCGATCCTCGAGGGGATCCCTGCGGGACTGCCGCTCGTGGTGGAGGACGTCAACCACGACCTGCAACGTCGCATGCAGGGGTACGGGCGCGGTGCCCGGATGAAGATCGAGGCCGATGCGGTGGAGTTCATCAGCGGCGTCCGCGCCGGCGAGACGTTGGGATCGCCGATCGCTCTCTTCATTGCCAACAGGGATTGGGACAACTGGGTGGACGTCATGGCGCCGGAGCCCGATGCGGATGGTGGCACGGGGCGTCGTAGGCGGCTGACCCGACCACGTCCCGGGCACGCCGATATGGTGGGGGTCCTCAAGTACGACCGGGCGGACGCGCGCGACATCCTGGAGCGAGCGAGTGCCCGGGAGACGGCTGCCCGGGTGGCGTGCGGTGCGGTGTGCCGGAAACTCCTCGCCACCCTCGACGTCGAGATTGGCAGCCACGTGGTGGAGTTGGGCTCGGTCGAGGCCGCAACGCCGGATCCCCTGCCGACGCCGCTCAACGAGGCGGCCGACCAGTCGCCAACCCGGTGTCTGGATCCCGAGGCCACCGAGGCGATGATCGCGGAAATCGACGCCGCCAAAGAGAGCGGCGACACCCTCGGCGGCATCGTCGAGGTCATTGCCCGGGGTGTGGTGGTTGGCGTGGGGTCCCATGTGTCATGGGACCGAAAGCTGGACGGCAAGCTCGCCGGTGCCCTCATGTCGATCCCGGCGGCCAAGGGCGTGGAGATCGGGCTGGGCTTCGACGCGGCTCGGCGGCGGGGCTCGGAGGCCCACGACGAGATCGGGTGGGACGGCCCGGCGCAAACCGGGGGCGTCTTGCGGTCCACGAATCGGTCGGGAGGCGTCGAGGGGGGGATCACCACGGGCCAGCCGTTGGTGATCCGGGTGGCCAAGAAGCCCATCTCGACCCTCATGCGTCCCCTGGATACGGTGAACCTCGAGACGGGAGAGTCCGCCAAGGCCCAGTCCGAGCGGTCCGACATAACGGCCGTGCCGGCCTTTGGGGTCATCGCCGAAGCGATGGTGGCCATTGTCCTGGCCGACGCGATGGTGGAGAAGCTGGGTGGGGATACGCTGGATGATTTCCGACGGGCCTACGAGGGCTACCTCGGGCGTCTCGGAAGACGCTGGGAGGAGTTGCGGGGCGGTGCCGGTGGGTGAGGAGCGCCACGTGATCCTGGTGGGCCTGCCGGGTGCCGGAAAGACCACGGTGGGCCGGCTGGTGGCCCGGGAGCTGGGCACGCCGTTCGTGGATGTGGACGCTCTTATAGAGGAAAGGTTAGGCATGCCGGTTGCGCAGGTCTTCTCGGAGCGTGGGGAGACGGCGTTCCGCGACCACGAGTGGGCCACGGTCGAGGAGCTCGTGGCAAGGGAGGCCCCCCACGTGATCGCGCCCGGTGGGGGATGGGCGGCTCAAGCCGGGAGCCTCGAGTCCGTGGCCGGGAGGGCCTTGACGGTCTACCTGGAGACCACACCCGCCACAGCCGCCGTACGGGCCCAGAACGGCACCGTGAGGCCACTTTTGGGCCCGGAGCCGTCAGGATATGAGGCCCGGGTGACGGAACTGCACAGGGAGCGGGACCGCCACTATTCCGCGTGCGACGCCGTCGTGGCCACGGATGGGCGCACCCCGGCCGAGGTGGCGGGGCAGGTGGCCGAGCTTGCGCGCAGCCCCGGAGGGTGATAATAATGCGCGCCCCGGGGGGAGGACCGCACCCGGGGTGAGAGTCCTGTAAGATGTTGTAACCATTTGACTTATGGAAACGGCCTAGACGGGGGATCGGTCCCTGCTAGGCCGTCGGACCATGAGAAACCATCGATCCGCGAGGCGAGGCTCAGGAGACGTTGAGAGCCCGTTGAGGAGTTCGTGCCAAGGTGGCACGCCTCCTCAGCCCCTGGATCTGGAGATACGACAAACGGTATGGCCAAGGCAAAAGGCGCGCTGGTGGTGGTGGAATCGCCGGCGAAAGCACGAACGATCGGGAAGTACCTCGGCAAGCACTACACGGTGAAGGCCACTGTGGGGCACCTGAGGGACCTGCCCCAGCGCGAGCTCGGTGTCGACATCGAGAACGGCTTCGCGCCCAAGTACGTCACGATCCGGGGTAAGGGAAAGACGCTGGCGGAGCTGAAGAAGGTGGCCAAGCGATCGGCGGACGTGTTTCTGGCCACCGACCCCGATCGCGAAGGTGAGGCGATTGCGTGGCACGTGGCGGACCAACTGGGCGACGGCGCGAACGTGAGCCGTGTCCTGTTCCATGAGATCACCAAGGACGCCGTGTCGGAGGCGATGAAGCATCCGATCCCCATCGACGCCCGTAAAGTGGACGCTCAATTGGCGCGGCGGATCTTGGATCGACTGGTGGGATACAAGGCGAGTCCGCTGCTGTGGAAATCGGTGAAGACGGGGTTGTCGGCAGGCCGGGTGCAAACGGTGGCGCTCCGCCTGTTGGTGGAGCGCGAGGGCGGGATCGAGAAGTTCAAGCCCAAGGAGTATTGGTCGATCGAGGCTGAACTCCAGGCGAAAGAGAAGAAGTTCACCGCCAAGCTCCACAAGATCGGCGGCGCCAATCCGGAGCTGAAATCGGAGAAGGCAGCCAGGGCCGTCGTGGATGCCGTGAGCGATGCACCGTTCGTGGTGTCCAAGGTGTTGAGGCGAGAGCGTCGCAAGAGGCCGGCGGCGCCGTTCACCACGAGCACCATGCAGCAGGAGGCGTCCAAGCGCTTGGGGTTCTCGGCCCAACGCACGATGCGTACGGCCCAGCAGCTCTACGAGGGCATCGAGCTGGAGACCGAAGGCGCCGTTGGTCTCATCACGTACATGCGGACGGACTCGACCCGGGTGTCGAATGTGGCCATCGACCACGTGCGCGATTTCATCGGGAAGAACTACGACGCTCCGTACCTGCCGGCCAAGCCCAACGCGTACAAGTCGAAGAACGTCCGCGCCCAAGACGCCCACGAAGCGGTTCGCCCCACCGATGTGGAGCGTACGCCGGATGCCATCAAGAAGGCGCTCAGCGCCGACCAGCATAAGCTGTACCGGCTCGTCTGGCAGCGCTTCGTCGCGTCACAGATGACCCCCTTGGTGTACGACACCACGACGATCGACTTCGACGTCGACAAGTATTTGTTCCGGGCGACTGGTTCGCTGGTGAAGTTCGACGGCTTTCAGGTTCTCTATCGTGAGTCCAAGGAGGTGGAAGAGGGCCAGGATCCCGAGGATCTGGCTCCCGTGCCGGTGCTCGACAAAGGCGACAAGGTGGACGTGCTGAGCGTGACACCGAATCAACATTTCACGGAGCCGCCCCCGCGATTCAGCGAAGCGAGCCTGGTGAAAGAGCTGGAAAAGCTGGGGATTGGCCGCCCCAGTACCTACAGCACGATTATCTCCACGTTGAGGAATCGAGATTACGTCGACGTCACAGACCGGCGCTTCACGCCGACGGGGCTCGGCCGAACGGTGTCGAAGGTCATGGTGAGCCGGTTCCCGGACATCTTCAACGTCCAGTTCACATCCGGAATGGAGGAGGAGCTGGACAAGATCGAAGAGGGCAAGCTTGGGTGGCAGAGCGTGCTCAAGGATTTCTACGAACCGTTCTCCAGGGACCTCGAGAACATCGACGTCGAGGAGATGATCCGGGAGGCGCACGATCTCGAGGGGCTTGAGCAAGAGCGCTGCGAGAACTGCGGTGGCAAGTTGACGGTGAAGAGCGGACGGTTCGGTCCGTTCATCGCGTGTACCAAGTACCCGGACTGCAAGTACACGCGTCCCATCAAGAAGGACCGCCCGCCCGATCGCCCGACCGATGAGAAGTGTCAGGAATGTGGATCCGCCATGGTCATCAAGACCGGTCGGTACGGCGAGTTTCTCGCCTGCACGACGTATCCCGACTGCCAGCACACGAGACCGGTGCCGTTGGGCGTCAAGTGTCCCGTGTGCGTGGTGGGGGACCTGACGCAGCGGCGGACGAGACGGGGTAGGGTGTTTTACGGTTGCGTCCGCTATCCCGACTGCGAGTACTCCACGTGGTACGAGCCCCTGCAGGAAGCGTGTGCCAAGTGTAAGAAAGAGGGCGTCGAGCGGCGGTCCTCCAAGGCAAGGGGGGAGTATCGCCGCTGCATGCACTGCGAACACGAATTCGACGTGGAGGAGCCAGCGGCGGCCGGCCCGGAATCGTGAGAGCAGCGGTAGTCGGAGGCGGCCTCGCCGGCTGTGAGGCGGCGTGGGCGCTGGCAGAGACTGGCATCGATGTCACGTTGTACGAGATGCGGCCCAAGGTCGAGACGCCGGCCCACCAAACCGGCTCTCTCGCCGAGCTCGTCTGCACTAATTCCTTCAAGTCCCTCGATCCGAGCAACGCCCACGGACTGCTGAAGGCGGAATTGCGGCTCTTGGGAAGTTTCCTGCTTGGCACGGCGGACGAGGTCCGGGTCCCGGCCGGGTCGGCGCTTGCGGTGGATCGCGCGTTGTTTGGCCAGCTCGTCACCGAGCGAATCCGGGCGCACCCGAACATCGACGTGGTGTGCGAGGAGGTTACGACGTTGCCTTCACCGGGCATCGTCGCCACGGGCCCGCTGACGTCGGACCGGTTGGCCCAGACCATCCAGGAGCGACTCGGCACGACCCACTTGGCCTTCTTCGATGCCATCGCCCCCATCGTGGCGGCGGACTCGCTCAACCACGACACCCTTTACCGCATGTCACGGTACGGGAAGGGGGAGGGCGATGACTACCTCAACGCCCCCTTCGATCGGGAGCGCTACTATGCGTTCGTCGATGCACTGCAAGCGGCCGAGCAATACGAGGGACACGATTTCGACAAGGTGCCGTATTTCGAGGGGTGTCTGCCCATTGAGGAGATGGCGCGGCGCGGACCGGACACCCTGCGATTTGGTCCGATGAAACCGGTCGGGCTCACGGATCCAAGGACGGGACGCGAACCGTACGCCGTGGTGCAGTTGCGGTCCGAAGATCGGGCGGGGCAGATGTGGAACCTGGTGGGCTTCCAAACTCGGATGAGGACCGGTGCCCAGCGCGAGGTGCTGCGCTTGATTCCGGGCCTGGAGGATGCGGAAGTTCTCCGGTGGGGCAGCATCCACCGCAACACCTATCTGAACACACCGGCTGTGTTATCCCCGGCTCTCGCCGCCCTCGACGATCCCCAGCTGCTGTTCGCGGGGCAACTTGTGGGGGTGGAGGGGTACACGGAATCTCTGGGCTGCGGCCTGTTGTGCGGGATCAATCTCGGTCGCATCCTGGGTGGAGAGGAGCCGGTGCTGCCGCCGGACGAGACGATGCTGGGCAGTCTGCTCCGGTACGTGCACGGAGCAGACCCGAAGAAGTTTCAGCCCATGAATGCGAACTTTGGCTTGCTGCCGCAACTGGAACAGCGCGTGCGTGACAAGAGAAAGAAACGTGAGGCCCTGGCCGAACGCGCTCTCGATGCCATGTCGCGGTTCGCTGACCGGTTGAGCGGCATCGCGGCGTGATCGATTTGAGCCAATGAGCACGAGCGTTTCCCGAAGTCCCGAGCGCGAGAGCTTTCTTGCCTACTTGACCCACGAGCGAAACGACTCGCCGAATACGGTCAAGGCGTACGAACGGGACCTGGACGAGTTCACGGTGTTTTGCGACGGGTACTTCGGCGGCGCCGAGGAGTGGAACTGGGAAACCGTCGACCGGCTCGCCATACGGAGTTTCATGGGGGAGCTGGGCCGGCGGGGGCTCACCAAGCGATCCATTTCCCGGGCTGTTTCGGCACTGCGGTCGTTTTACCGATTCCTCAACGAGCGCCACGCCATGGACGGTAACCCAGCGGCGTCGGTGCGGTTGCCGAAGTTGGAGAAACGGTTGCCGGCGGTCCTCGATCGCCGACAAGTGGATGAGGTTTTTCAACTGGCGGAGCTGCGCGCGTCGGAAAACGATTTCGCCGGTCTCCGCGACCTCGCCATCCTCGAGTTCTTTTACAGCACCGGGATGCGGCTCTCGGAACTCTCCGGCCTGAATCTGGTCGATGTCGACATCGTGAGCGAGCAGGTGAAGGTGCGGGGAAAGGGGCGCAAGGAGCGGCTGCTGCCGCTGGGAAGCCACGCGGTCAACGCGTTGCGACGATACCTCCCGCTGCGGGAGGAACGGCTGATGTCACGGGATCGCGCCGAGCAGGCGGTGTTCCTTTCGGCGCGGAGCACCAGGCTCACTCCCAGAGGGATTCAGTACGCCGTGCGAAAGTTCCTCGACGGGCTGGGTGGGGATGCCGGTCTCAAGGTCCACAGTTTGCGGCACAGCTTTGCCACCCATCTCCTCGACGCCGGCGCGGACCTGCGGGCGGTCCAGGAGCTGCTGGGCCATACATCGCTCAGCACGACACAGGTGTATACTCATACGAGTGTGGAGCGGTTGAAGAAGGTGTACAACCAAGCGCATCCGAGAGCGTGAGCATATGAACCCCGGACAAGTCACACACGGTACCACCATTCTCTGCGTTCGACGGGACGGCAAGACCGCCATGGGCGGCGACGGCCAAGTCACAGTCGGCGAAACCGTCATGAAGGGGAAGGCAAACAAGGTCAGATCGGTCGCCGACGGGAAGGTCTTGGCGGGATTCGCCGGAGCGGCTGCGGATGCGTTCACCCTCTTCGAGCGGTTCGAGGAGAAGCTGAAGCGGTATCCTGAGAACTTGCCCCGGGCGGCCGTCGAGCTGGCCAAGGACTGGAGAAGCGATCGGGTGCTGCGGCGGCTCGAGGCGCTCCTGGCGCTGGCTGATGGAGAGCACAGTTTCGTGGTGAGCGGGAGTGGGGAGTTAATCGAGCCCGACGACGGGGTCCTGGCCATCGGTTCTGGTGGCAACTACGCCCTGGCGGCCGCCCGAGCGCTCGTGCGCCATTCGGACTCCTCCGCGCACGACATCGTGGAGATGAGTCTGCGGATCGCAGGCGAGATCTGCGTGTACACCAACGACCACCTGACGATTATGGATATCTGACCGAGGTGCAGCGCGAGCACTCGGAGAGAGCAGTGAAGCAGGTTCACACATGACCGATTTGACCAAGACCCCAGCATCCGTCGTTCCCGCCTCGGACCAGAGTCCGGCGGAGGCACCACAGCCATGGCTCGAGGAGCTGACCCCGCGGCAGATCGTGGCGGAGCTGGACCGCTACATCGTCGGCCAGGACGACGCGAAGAAGGCCGTGGCCATTGCGGTGCGGAACCGATGGCGTCGGGCCCAGGCCCCGGAGGAGATCCGAGACGAGATCCTCCCGAACAACATCATCTTGATCGGGCCCACCGGTGTGGGAAAGACGGAGATTGCCCGGCGGCTTGCCCGGCTGTCCGGTGCTCCATTCATCAAGGTGGAGGCGTCCAAGTTCACCGAGGTTGGCTACGTGGGCCGGGACGTCGAGTCGATGGTCCGTGATCTCGTGGACGCCGCGATCAACATGGTGCGGGGGGAACGGGAGGATGAAGTCTTTCCCACGGCCGAGGACCGGGTGGAAGAGCGCATATTGGATCTACTGTTGCCGCCGCCGGCGACCCCTGCGGCGCCGACTCCCCCGGCAGCAGCCGGACAGCCCACTCCCACGGCGGCGCCCGATGGCGGCGGAGAGGCCGAGGTCCGGCCCCTCTTCGTCGTTTCCTCCAGCGGGCAAGCGGAGGCCGCGGAGCAGCAGCCGGCGGATCCCGAGGCCGAACTCGCCAGGTACAAGCGCACGAGGGACAAGCTCCGGCAGCTCCTTCGGGACGGGAAGCTCGAGGACCGGGAGATCGAGGTGGAGGTAACCCAACAGGGGTTGCCGGTCCTCGATTTGATGCAACCTCCCCAGGGGATGGAAGGAACCGACATCAACCTCGGTGAGATGTTGCAGGACATGCTGCCCAAGCGCACCAAGAACAGGGTGGTGCGCGTCTCCGAGGCCCGCCGCATCCTGCTGGACGAAGAGCTCAAGAAACTCGTCGAGATGGAAGACGTGATCAACGAGGCCCTCGACCGGGTCGAGAACCACGGCATGATCTTCATCGACGAGCTCGACAAGGTGGCTGGCGAGCGCTCGCAGGCGGGGCCGGACATCTCCCGGGAGGGCGTGCAGCGCGATCTGCTGCCCATCGTCGAAGGGTCCACGGTGCAGACCCGCCATGGGTACGTCCGCACCGATCATATCCTGTTCCTGGCGGCCGGTGCCTTTCACGTTTCCAAGGTGTCTGATCTGATCCCCGAGATGCAGGGGCGATTCCCCATCAGGGTCGAGTTGAAATCGCTGACACAGGAGGACTTCGTCCGCATCATGACGGAGCCGGAGAACGCCCTGACCAAACAGTATCAGGCATTGTGCGGTTCGGAGGGTGCGGAGCTGACCTTCACCGACGAGGCGATCAAGGAGATCGCCCGCATCGCGACGACCGTGAACGACCGGTTGGAGAACATCGGTGCGCGCCGGCTCCACACGGTCATGACCACGCTCTTGGATGACGTGCTGTTCGATCTACCGGACATCGAGGAGCGGCAGATCGCCTTCGACGCCCCGGAGGTTCGTGAGCGGCTGATGAAAATCGTCGAGGACCAGGACCTCAGGAACTACATTCTCTAACCTCATTATAAGGGTCCGGCCGGGGGGCGTGGGTAGCCTTTACACGCCCCTCATCCGCTGCTAGACTCCCCCTCCGAACCTGTCATTTTGGCCCTGTCCGACCTTTGGAGCATGCCGAAAACGGATTTTCTGGCGGTCACCGACCTTGCGAGAGCCGAAGTCCTGGACCTGTTTCGGAGCACGAAGAAGCTGAAGTCCGGCGGGCGCTCGGACCCCCTCCTGGCCGGCAAGACGCTGGCGATGATCTTTACGAAGAGCAGCACCAGGACCCGGGTGTCCTTCGAGGTCGGGATGTACCAGCTTGGGGGCCACGCCTTGTTCCTGTCCTCCCGAGACCTCCAGTTGGGGAGAGGCGAGCCGATCAAGGACACGGCCCGCGTCATGTCCCGGTACCTTGACGGCATCATGATTCGGACGTTCGCGCACAGCGATGTCGAGGAGTTGGCCGAGCACGCCACCGTGCCGGTCATCAACGGGCTGACGGATCTCCTGCACCCGTGTCAGCTCCTCACGGACATGTTCACGATCCAGGAAGCGATGGGTGGTGTGGAGGATCGGGTGGTCGCGTGGGTGGGCGACGGCAACAACATGGCGAACTCCTGGTTGAATGCCGCGGCGACGATGGGCTTCGAGTTGCGTCTGGCGTGTCCCAAAGGATACAGGCCCAACGAGGCGATCCTCGAAGCCGCGCGCGCCAAGACGCAGGTGCATGTCACGGATGATCCGGAGGAGGCGGTGGAGGGCGCCCATGTTGTCAACACCGACGTGTGGGCTTCGATGGGACAGGAGGGCGAGTCCGAGGCTCGCGCGCGCGCGTTCAAGGGTTACATAGTCGACGAGAACTTGATGCAATTAGCCGATGACGAAGCCATTTTCCTCCACTGCCTTCCGGCCCATCGCGGGGAGGAAGTGACCGAGGAAGTTTTCGAAGGACCGCGGTCGCGGGTTTTCGATCAGGCCGAGAATCGGTTGCATGTTCAGAAGGCGTTACTGGTAAAACTCTTGGGGTGAAAGGGAGCGACCAATGAGCGGGAAACGGACACCGTTCCACAACCTTCACGTCTCGCTGAAAGCGAAGATGGTGGACTTTGCGGGCTTCGAAATGCCGGTGCAGTATCCCACGGGCATTACGAAAGAGCACGAGATCGTGCGCAACGGCGTTGGCGTGTTCGACGTGTCCCACATGGGCGAGTTCGAGATTACCGGACCGGACCGCAACGCGTTCGCCAATCGGGTGACATGCAATGACGTTGGCGCGTTGGTGGACGGCCAGGCCCAGTACTCCGCGTTGCTGACCGACGATGGCACGTTTGTCGATGACTGCTTGGTGTACAGGTTCGACGACAAGATCATGATGGTCGTGAACGCTTCCAATATCGAGAAGGACTGGGAAGTGGTTGTCGGGCGCAAGACCGGCATCAATTGCCGGTTGCGGAACATCAGTGATGAGGTTGCGCTGCTTGCCGTGCAGGGCCCCAAGAGCGAGGATCTCGTGCAGTCGTTGACGAAGATCAACCTGTCGCGGATCAAGTATTACCACTTCGAAACCGGCAGCGTGGGCGGGGTGGGGTGTTTCATCTCGCGAACCGGATACACGGGAGAGGACGGCTTCGAGTTGTACTTCCGCCCGGCGGACGCCGAGGTCATGGGAAACACCTTGGTGGGCCACGGCCGCGGCGAGCCGGTTGGACTCGGGGCCAGGGACTCGCTTCGCCTGGAAGCCGGGTATCCATTGTACGGCAACGACATCGATGACACCACGAATCCATACGAAGCCGGGCTTGGGTGGATCGTCAAGCTGGACAAGGGAGCGCCCTTCACCGGCCGCGCTGCGCTGGAGGTGGCCAAGCGCGACGGCCCCAAGCGCAAGCTCGTGGGCTTCAGGATGGCAGAGAAAGGATCGATTCCGCGGCACGGGTACGACGTGTACCTCAAGGGCACCAAGGTCGACACGGTCCGGAGCGGTGGATTCGGACCGTCGGTCGGCGAGGCCATCGGCACCACGTACTTGCCGACGCACTCCGTGGAGCCGGGAACCGAGATCGAGATCGACTGCCGCGGCAAGAAGGTGACTGCCGAAGTGGTGAAAAGGCCCTTCTACAAAGAAGGAAGCGTCAAGAAGGCGTAACCCGCCATGCCGGTGCGACTGGCGGTACTCACCATCTCCGACCTTGGCGCGGCCGGGGGTCGGCCGGACACGTCGGGGGATTCGATCGTCGCGTGGGCCGCCGAGCACGGTTTTGACGTGGTGGCACGGGAGTTGGTGGCGGACGAAAGCGATCTCATCGCCGCACGGCTGTGCCGGTGGGCGGACGACGGGACTGCCGATGTCATCCTCACAACCGGTGGTACGGGGCTCAGCCCGCGAGATGTCACACCCGAAGCCACGCGGGCAGTACTCGACCGGGAGGCACCCGGGATTGCGGAGGCCATCCGGGCTGCGGGGCTCGGCGCCACCCCCCGAGCCGCTCTGTCGCGTGGGGTGGCCGGCACGCGGGGAACGACCCTCGTCGTCAACCTGCCGGGAAGCCCCTCCGGTGTGAAAGACGGGCTCGGGGTGCTGGGCCCCCTCGTCGCGCACGCCGTGGATCTCCTCACCAGCCAACCAACGGATCACTGATGGCCGATACGATCCTGCTCACGATGGACGACCTCGAGACCGCGGTGCGGGTCAATGCCGCGTTTGAGGCGGAAGGTGAGAGGACAGTGCTGGTATCGGCCATGGACGATGTCCCCGGCGCGGTCCGGGGTGCCGATCCGGACGTCATCATTCTGACCGGCGCGCTGCACGAGAGTCCCGCGCGAGATCTCATCCAACTGGCGCGGGATCGATCCGTGTCGACGCTCGGCCTCCTCGAGGAGACGGAGTCCGATCCCCCGAAAGCCGCCGCGGCGCTGCGTCTGACCGGCTGGCTCGTCAAGCCGGTGGACCCCCAGCACGTGACGGCAACGGCGAGACGGCTGATCGAGCGACGGCGCCTGCAGGAGCGCACGGGCATTCTGGGAGAGGGCGCCGCGGTGCAGGAGATGCTCGTCAAGATCGAGCAGATGGCGCCGGTGTCGTCTACCGTCCTCATCGAGGGGGAATCCGGCACGGGGAAGGAACTCGCCGCCCACGCCATGCACGAGTTGTCACTGCGGAGAGACCGGCCGTTCATCGCCGTCAGCTGTTCGGCCCTCCCGGAAACCTTGCTCGAGTCCGAGCTCTTCGGGCACGAGAAGGGGTCCTTTACCGGTGCGGCCGAGCGGAGACTGGGGCGGTTTGAGTTGGCCGACGGCGGAACACTCTTCCTCGACGAAGTGGGCGACATGGCGCCGGCAACCCAGGTGAAGTTGCTTCGCGTGTTGGAGAGCCGTTCGTTCTTCCGTGTCGGAGGGGCGGAGGCGATCCACGCTGACGTTCGCGTGGTGACGGCGACCAATCGCATGCTGAAGGAAGCTGTGGCAATTGGTGAGTTTCGCGAGGACCTGTTCTTCCGTCTCAACGTGCTGTCGATCTACCTCCCACCGTTGCGGGAGCGCCGCGGGGACATCCCGATCCTCGTGCGCCGATTCGTCAAGGAGTTCAGCGAGCAGCATAACAAGCCCTTCCGGGGGATCACACCGGAAGCGATGCAGCTGCTCGTCAACGCCCATTGGCCCGGTAATGTGCGCCAACTGCGCAACTTGATCGAGTCGATGGTGGTGCTCGCACCGGGCCAGGAAATCCGCGCGTCCGACATCCCGGCCGACATACGTGAGGAGGGCACGCGGTTGTTACCGATGCGCGTGTCACCGGACACACAGAAGGCCACGAGCGGCAACGAACTGGAGTTCATCTTCCGCAGTCTGGTGGATCTCAAGCTCAAAATGGAAGAGCTCAATCGTCGGATGGATGAGCAGACGTCCCGCGACGCCGAGGCCATCGAGGTGGGAGGAGGGGCGCCGTTTCGTTCGGTGGAGCCGGTAACCGCCATTGACCTCTCGACCTATGCCGAGGTCGAAGAGGCCGACGTGGTAGAGCACGTGCTCTACGAGGCCGGCATGACGATGGCCGACGTGGAAAAGGCCGCCATCGCCGGTGCACTCCAGGAGAACAGCGGGAACCGACGCAAAGCGGCCGAGGCGCTGGGGATCGGTGAGCGGACGCTCTACAGGAAGATCAAGGAATACGAATTGGGGCCTACGTCCTAACTCCCATCAACCGCGCAATCCGATCGTCTGTCGGCGGGTGTGTGCTGAACAGACGCAACGCCCCTTTTCCCGAAAACGGTTTCACGATGAACATGTGTTCCGTGGCCTGAGCGGCCGGGCCGCTGGGCAGCGGCGTGCGCCGGGCGGCCACCTCGATCTTTCGGAGCGCGCTCGCCAGTCCGTCGGGACGGCCGGCGATGCGGGCTCCCGCTTCGTCGGCGGCAAACTCCCGGGACCTCGAAATCGCGGCTTGGATGATGGCCGCGGCAACCGGTGCGAGGATCAGCATCAGGATCTGCACGGCCGGATGGACGTTTCGGTCCCGACTCCCCCCGAACCACATGGCGAAATACGCCAGGTACGTGATCGCGGCGGCCACCGTGGCGGCGATGGACGCCGTCAGAATGTCGCGGTTTTGAATGTGCGCCAACTCGTGGGCGATGACGCCGGCGAGCTCGTCGCGATTCAGCGTGGCGAGTATGCCCTCCGTGGCAGCAACGGCGGCGTGTCTGGGGTTCCGCCCAGTGGCGAATGCGTTGGGGGATGCGGTGGGAATGACATATACCCGAGGCATCGGCAGGTCGGCACGCCCGGCCAGCTCCGCCGTGAGGGCGTGGAGCGGGTGATCGGGTCCCACCTCCCGGGCGCGGTACATCCGGAGCACGATGCGGTCCGAGAACCAGTAGGAGCCGAAGTTCATCGCGATTGCGATGCCGAATGCGATCACGAGGCCGTTCTGTCCACCGACCATCTGTCCGATGATCATCAGGATGGCGCTGAGGGCTGCCAAGAGCGCTGCAGTCTTGAAGGCGTTTATCATGACGAAGACCTGGTTGGATCGTAAAGATCGAGAGAGTAGATGTACCCCGGTATCCGGTCGTCGGTCCGTTTTTCGGGGGGGAAACTGGAACGAAATGCACCAGGTGTGAATGGCTGTAAGTGACCATCATTCTTTGAGTTGAAAAGCTCTTCGGCCATTGACACGTGCCCTGACCCGCCGCATGATTGCTCAGCCCTTACAGCTCCCGTGATCGTCGCTCAGCCAGCCAAAGAATCGCGTGCAGTTCGAAATCAACCCGGACAAGTGTGTGGCCTGTCTGGCCTGTGTCCGGGCTTGTCCGGTAGAGGCGGTGGGGGTGGAGGCGACGGACGTCGAGATCGTGGAGGAGGCGTGTATCCGGTGCGGGGCGTGTGTTCCGGCATGCCCACACGCCGCCATCGACGTTCGAGGTGACTTCAGCAAAGCGCTCGAATTGGCTGTCGCGGGCAATGCGATCCTGATTCTCAGCGTCGAGTCGGAGGTCCACTTCTACCCGCATACGCCGGAACAATTGGTGAACGCGTGCTATCACGCGGGGTTTGGCGTCGTCTACCGTGGCGTTGTGGGAGACGAGTTGGTGGCTGAGCGGTATCAGCAGTTGTGGGAGAAGGGTCACTGGGGGACGATGATTCGGTCTACCTGCCCTATCGTGGTGGAGACGATCCGGCGGGACTACCCCGACCTGGTTCCCTATTTGGC
>JBDHHA010000102.1:0-24760 GCA_039589615.1 Gemmatimonadota bacterium | reverse complement strand
ATCTCGTCCTCGTCGACCCACACGGTGTCGTCCTCGATCCAACCGGTGAACCTCTGAAGTCGCTCGCTGTTGTTGTACTCGCTGACCCCGGTATCGAGGCGGTAGTCCCACCCGTGGAGGCCGCAGATGAGATTGGGGCCGTCGACGTGCCCGTCCGCCAGGAGGGCGCCCCGGTGGAGGCACCGTCCGTACAGGACCGACACGTCGTCGCCATGGCGGATGACCACCAGATCCACGTTGCCGACCAACGCGCCGGCTGGCTCCCGGTCGGCGAGCTGGCTCCAGGTGGCGATCTTGATGCGCTGCATATGTCTCCAAGGGAGTGCTCTCGGGGAACGTAACATCCGGGTTGTTGAGTTCCCAAGGTCGCATTTGACTTTGGGTCACACCATTTTCATCTTTCGGTCGGTACTGGACATTCCATATAGATCCAGTAGACACAACGACTTCCCTCTCATTCGCGAGCCGGAGGATTTCATGCCGAAGCGTCAGATGTATCGCACTCTGCGCTACCCCTTGATGCTGTTGACGTTGTCAGTGATGGTCGGCTGTGCGGCCGACACTCCGTCAACCGAAGGGGCGGAGCAAGGCGGTCCGGCGACGTCCGAAGAACTGCTACTGGCATCGGCTCTGGTTGCCCTCCCCCCGGCTGGTTTCACCGCGGCGGATCTTCCGGATCCCGAGTCGGATGGAGCACAGCACGTGGCGGGATACTGCGCGACGTGTCACACTCTCCCCAGTCCGGCAAGTCACTCTGCCACGGATTGGCCGGGTGTTCTCCGCCGCATGTGGCTGCGGATCGAGCG
Source organism: Gemmatimonadota bacterium (assembly GCA_039589615.1). Taxonomy (GTDB): domain Bacteria; phylum Gemmatimonadota; class Gemmatimonadetes; order Gemmatimonadales; family GWC2-71-9; genus B3T1B10. The sequence continues at coordinate 23,954 of JBDHHA010000102.1, read as the reverse complement.
CCTCGATCCGTCGTTCGATGTTCCGGTTCCGAACGGCGGGGAGCGGATGGTGATGGCGGAGTATTTGGTGAACAACGCGTTGCAGGTTCGCCGGGCCGACTTGCCGCGCGGCGTCGGACGGAACCTCTTCGTGGCCCAGTGCGGTCGCTGCCACGAGTTGCCCGATCCCGCGCAGCACACGCCGGACGACTGGGCGGGCGTGGTGCGGAGGATGCAGGGTCACATGGAGCCGATGCTCGGCGAGTTCATGACCCAGGCCGACTCCCGGCAGATCACGGCGTACCTGCAGACGGCGTCGCAATAGCGCACGCCGGCGCTAACGTGATTCCAGAGGGAAGGGGAGACCCTTCCCTCTTTTTTTCCCCCTTCCAGTATCACGGGAGACGTGAGGAGTGGTACCGCCTTGTCGCGTTACCGCCTCACCGCCTTAGATTAGACCATCACTGAATTCGTGTACGGCCCACCGCCGTCGGGCGGGGCCGACGACGGATCCGACACCAGGGGAGAACGATATGCAGATTCAAGACATCATCAGTGAGTCTGTCGGCTCGTTTGTGAGCGGGATCGGGGCATTCCTCCCAAGGATTTTGGCCGCCCTCCTCATTCTGATCGTTGGGTGGATTGTCGCGAAGGTGCTCAAGGCTGCGGTGGCTCGTGGATTGAAATTAGTCCAGTTCCCCGCACTCACGGCCAAAGCCGGCATCGACGAGTTTCTCACCACGGGTGGTTTGACACGCACGGCCACCGATCTACTTGGCGTGTTGGTGTACTGGCTGATAATGCTCATCGTGCTCGTGACGGCGGTGAACGCGCTCGGGTTAGAGGTCGCGTCGAGTCTCTTGAACGAGATCTTGCTCTACATTCCCAACATCATCGCTGCGGTCATCGTGGTCGCCGTGGGTCTGTACGCCGCGAACTTCATCTCCGCGATGGTGCGCACAGCGGCGGCCAACGCCGGCATCGAGGAGGCGGGACTCGTAGCGGGCCTGTCACGCTATGCCCTGATCGTCTTTACGTTCGCCATCGCCCTGGGACAGCTTCGCATCGGGCAAGAGCTCGTGACGAACGGGTTCTTGATCGCCTTCGGGGCAGCGTCGTTTGGGGCTGCGCTGGCCATCGGACTCGGTGCTCGTGAATTCGTGGGCCGCTGGATCGAGGAGCGCTTTGGAAAAGGGCGACAGTAAGGACGGAAAGAAGCGATCAAGATAGTGGGGGACGTCCCCCCTACCACCGGGGTAGGGGGGCGTTGGGAGGGGCCGAGCATCGTCCGTCGCGAATCGTGTGCGTTCGGCGTCGTTGTCAGCGTTTGGCTGACGAATCGCTCATTTCGGGATAGATTTGCATGATGCCGACCATCCATTCCACCGTCTGCCCCCTGGATTGCCCTGACGCCTGTGCGCTGTCGGTGACGGTCGAAGACCATCGAGTCACGAAGATCGCCGCCGGCGACGCACACCCCATCACGCAAGGCTTCATCTGCAGCAAGGTCTCGCGGTTCGACCGCCGACTGTACCACCCCGACCGCCTGCTGCACCCGATGCGACGCACCGGACCCAAGGGCAACGGAACGTTCGAGCGGATCTCCTGGGACGACGCGCTCGGCGAGATCACCGACCGGTTTCGCGCCATAGTCGAGGAATTCGGCGGAGAGGCCGTGCTGCCGTATCACTACGGCGGCTCCAACGGGATCCTGACCGACGGGTATCTGGACGCCCTCTACTTCGCCCGCCTCGGTGCCTCCCGCTTGCACAAGACGGTGTGTGCCGCTCCCACTACGGAAGTCGCGCTGGGCATGTACGGCAAGATGCCCGGAGTGGCCTATGGGGATTATCCGAAAGCGAACTGCATCGTGGTGTGGGGACAGAATCCCAAGGCGTCATCCATTCATCTCGTTCCGTTTCTCCGGGAGGCCAAGCGCAACGGCGCCTTCATCGCCGTCATCGATCCCCGGCAGAATTTTTCCAGCAAGGAGGTAGACCTGCACCTTCCGGTGCGGCCGGGTGCTGATCTGCCCCTGGCGTTGGCGATGATCAGGTGCTGGATTCACGGCGGTCGACTCGACGAGGCGTTCCTCGATGCGCATGCGAAGGGCGCCGATGCGCTGCTCGCCCGGGCCGAGGAGTGGCCGCTGGACCGCGCGGCGGATGTTAGCGGCGTGGCGGCAGGGGACATCGAGTGCCTGGCGGAGCGATACGCGTCGTCATCGCCCGCCGTCATCCGATGTGGCTGGGGCGTCGAGCGGAACCGCAACGGAGGGCAGGCGGTCGCCGCCATCCTGGCGATGCCGGCGCTGCTGGGGAAGTTCGGCGTGCCGGGCGGTGGCTACACGATGAGCAACAGCGGTGCGGTGCGGGCGCGTATGGACGAGGCGCTGGGTGATCTGCGGTGGGACACTCGGCGCATCAACATGTCCCAGCTCGGCGCGGCGCTCAATGGCGGCGTCGATCCGCCCATCAAGGGCCTGTTCGTGTACAATTGCAATCCCGTGGCGACCGTCCCGCATCAGAACGCTGTGATCCGCGGCTTGTCACGAGAGGATCTTTTCACCGTCGTGTTCGATCAGGTGCACACCGACTCGGCGCCGTACGCCGACATCGTGTTGCCGGCGACGACGTTCCTGGAACACGAAGACATCAGGGCGTCCTACGGAACGTACGCTGTGGGTGGCGTGAAGCCGGTTATTCCGCCGTGTGGCGAGGCGCGATCCAACGCGGAGGTGTTTGCGGCTCTGGGACGGGGCATGGGGTGGGACGACGACGCGTTTGGCCTGGAGCCCGGCGAGTATGTGAGTCACGTGGCGCCACACTTGGCGCTGCCGGGTGGGCCGGCCGACGAGACTGTGCTGCTCCAGGGAACAGTGCAGCGCTACTCGTTCGAGGGTGGGGATCCGGTCCAGTTCGAGACCGTCGTGCCGCGGACCCCTGACGGCAAGGTCGATCTCACCCCCGCAACACTCGGTGCGAACCCCTATGTGTTCGACCATGTGGCCAACGCCGAGTATCCGTTGACGCTCATTTCACCGGCATCGGCGCGCATGGTGACGAGCACGTTCGGCGAGTTCAACTGCGACGAGCTCGTGGCGACGCTCCATCCGGAGGACGCTGACGCGCGAGGCATTGCCGACGGGGACGACGTCCGCGTGTTCAACGACCTCGGTGAGGTGGTGTGCCGAGCGGAGGTCCGTCCTTCCGTACGCCCCGGAGTCGTCTCCATGCCCAAGGGGGCCTGGCGCAAGAGTTCCCGAAACGGCTTCACGTCCACCGCGCTCTGTCCCGACCACGTCAACGTGGTGGGAGGTGGGGCGTGTTACAACGACGCGCGAGTTGAGATGACAAAGATTGAGTGAACGTCTCTACGACGATCGCCGCGCACGCTTCCAAGCCGAACGCGACCTAGTCGACGGCCGGCTCCACCGGGTCGCCAACGCCCGCCTCGTTGTTTTTGTCCTCGCCTTCGTGGTACTCCTCGCCGCCTTCGATTTCGCGGGCGCACGCGTGCTTCTCTTTCTGTCTGCGACGGTTCTCCTTGGTGGCTTCACGGCTCTGGTCGTCGTAAGCCGCCGCGCCCAGCGGGAACTACGGCGTTTGGAAGCGATGGTCCTGGTCAACGAGGAGGCGGCTGCCCGAGTGGACCGGGAATGGGATCGACTGCCGCTCGTGCACGATGCCACGCCGGTGGCGGAAGATCATCCCTACGCCGAAGACCTGGACCTACTGGGGCGGGCTTCCCTCTTCCAGCTCCTGGGCACGGCCCGAACCGTTCCCGGGCGCGACACCCTCACCACCTGGCTTCTTACTCCTGCCCGGCCCGACGAGGTCGTGCTGCGGCAGCAGGCGGTTGCCGAGCTGATTCCCCGCCTCGAGTTCCGCCAGGAGTACGAGGCGAAGGGTTTGGACGCGGGGCACGTCTCCTCGAGCCGTCTGGAAGGGTTCCTGAAATGGGCGGAGTCACTGGGCACGCCGGTTCATCCGCCGTGGCTCGTGCCGTGGTGTCGGGTGCTCGGGCCGGTGTTGGGAGCCACGGCGGTATGGCTCTTCGTGGCATGGCTCGGGGGCAACACGCTGGGCGCGCTGTGGATCGTGCCCATCCTCGTCAATGCGATGCCCGTGTACGCGTACCACGAGCGGATTCACGCCACCTTCGACGTCCTCGCCGCCTCCGAGGGGGCTTTTGTGCGGTACGGCGAGATGCTCTCCATGCTCGAGGCACAGCGGTTCACGTGTGACGAGTTGCGAAGGATCGACGCGACGGTGCGGGAGGAAGGTGTTGCCGCGCACGAAGCTCTGCGGCGCCTCCACCGCCTGATCCACCTCTCGGAGGTGCGCCGCTCCTCTGCCAGCGGGCTGTTTCAAGTGCTGCTCTTGTGGGACTTTCACGTGGTGGCGGGTCTCGAGCGGTGGCGGTCCCGCTCGGGGCGTCGTGCGCGGGAGTGGCTGAAGAGCCTTGGCGAGGTGGAGGCCCTGTCGGCGTTGGCGGGATTGGCCCACGACAACCCGGAATGGGGCTTTCCCGAGATCCGTTCCGAGCCGTCCGCCGGCATCGAGGGCACGGATGTGGGCCATCCACTGTTGCGCGGCGACAAACGGGTCGTCAACGACATTGAAATCGGTCCGGCCCACACGTTCCTGTTGGTCACTGGGTCCAATATGTCGGGAAAGAGCACGTTGCTTCGCGCTTTAGGCTTGAACGTCGTGATGGCCCAGGCCGGCGGCGTGGTGTGTGCTTCCCGGTTCCGGATGCCGACCGTTCGCCTGTTCACCAGCATGCGGATTCGTGACTCCATCGAGCACGGCGTGTCCTATTTCATGGCGGGATTGATGCGCCTCCGATCGATTGTGACCGCGGCCCGGACCCACCGTGTGGACGATGCGGCATTCCTCTATCTGCTCGATGAAGTTCTCCAGGGGACCAATTCCGCGGAGCGCCACGTGGCCGTGTGCCGGATTGTCGGGGAGCTGATCGCCCTGGACACGATGGGTGCCGTCACGACGCATGATTTGGCTCTGGCCGACGCGGAGGAGTTGCAGCAGGCGTGCCGGCCGGTGCACTTCACCGAGACCATCGAGGTCGGGGGGGATGGTGCCGCGGCCGGCATGTCGTTCGATTATCGACTTCGGCCTGGCGTCGCCACGTCCACCAACGCGTTGCGGCTCTTGGAGCTCATGGGGATCCATAACCGTCGAGCCTGAAGGACAGGAAGAGTACAAGGGTGACGGACATCACGACCGTAAAGCTCTTGAGTGCCGATCTTTCGTGGATACAAGGCCAGGACGTTTCCGCAACTTCCACACGCCGGATTCGGGACCGGCATGGGAGCAGGCGTGCCAGTACCAGCCATCGCAATTCATAAATCGGGCCGGAGCGTTGACATCGCGCGTGCGATGGACGGCAACTTCGCGGATTCGGCACAGTACGATCGAGTAGTGACACTCGGGTTCGATTGGGACGGGGTGATCCCCCGGGTCGGTCACGGGGGAGTGCGGAATCTGTACCGGTATCTGAAGCGGAACGCCGCCAATTTTGGTGCTGCGTCGCGTGCGGGCTTGGAGTTCGGGAGCCACAGATTAGACGAGGTACTGGGTGCGGGGCAGGTGCGTTTGCATCGACTCCTGCAATGGGTGGTGTCCGGCATCGTGGCTTTGGCGGTTGTCAGGTTGGTCGCCGGGTCTGTGGTGGTGAGACCGGCTGTCTGGTACGGTCTTCCAACGAGCGTGTTTGCTCCGATGCAGGGGCTCGCCGCGGCCGCTGGTTGGTTGAAGATCGGAATCGTCATCGGGATCATCCTGCTCGTGGGACTCAGCGGTTTGCGATTACTCCTCACCTTTTCGCCGCGTCCCCCCATTGTCACATTCCGCAGTATCGCCCTCCTGCTGCTGCAGCCTGTGATTATCGTGACGCTCGCTGCGCTCGCAGCAGACACGGTCCTGTTGTGGACGTTCTTCGGGGTGGTCGGATTGCCGGTGTATTTCCTTTCCGGTACGGGTGCTCTCGTGCGTTGGGGTGTGATGTTGGGTGCAATCCTGGCGCTGCGCTCATCCGGGGGGCGCCGATCCATCGGAGAGCCGATTGAGGCCATGCTCGACGTGTGTCGATATCTGGGCGAGCCGGGCTACCGCTCGAGGATTCAACACGTGCTTGACAAGGCCATTGTGCGGTCTCGAGAACGCTTCGGCGAGGACGCAGAATTTGTGTTGTCCGGGCAGGGGATGGGCACGGTGATCGCGCTCGATTCCATCTTGCACTCGCGCGAGTGGAGGGATACCGATCGTATTCTGCTGGTGACGATGGCCTCGCCGCTGCGCCGATACTTCATGCGCTTATATCCACGCACCCTCTTCCCCGAGTCTATGGAAGACCTGATCGATTCGATCGTGAGACGGCTCGATGAGTTTCGGTGGGTCAACGTCCACCGCCCCGGGGACTACATGGGCGGTGATCTCGACCTGAAGCCGTTCAAGGGGCGCGACCTGTCAACGGGCTGGACCGGTCGCCGAGCCATCGGCCATAGCGACTATTGGCGCAGCTTGGATGCCCGTCATGCGCTTCACGACGGCTTAGATAAGCTGAAACCGATTCAACCGCGGCCCGTTCCGATAAAGGATGCGGAACACTATGTCCCCATTCCACGCAAGTCAGTGGCCGGTGTCAGTATCACACCCCTGGCCCGCAGACTAATCTGGGCCTCTCTCCTGCTCGGCACCTTCGGATGGACAATCCGTTGGGTGGCGATCGGGTCGGGCGCACTCGTCCCCACGATCTACGAGACTCCGGAGTTGCTCGTGCGGCATGGGGTAATCGTCGAGGCTGCCGCCACCCATCGACGCGAAACGATAAGGACCGATCGCGGATTGACGTTCATCGACCAGTGGGTGTTCTCCTTCAACGATTCCACCGGAACTGCAAAGCGCTTCCGACTTCAACGCGACGTCAGCGAGACCTTCCTGGCCATGGACCCCCTCCGTTTCGACGACCACGAGTTCACGCGGCAAATCCGTGCCGAGTGCGCAGGAGGTGACCCGCCACCGTCGTGGTGGCCCCGCGGGGCAATGAGGACGCGGTGCACCATGCAGGGGGTCCGCTTGCGCTACTATCCGCGAGATGAGGTCCTGTTCGACCTCCCCGACTTTCCGCCACGGCGTGCAACGCGCGACCCGGTTCGGGATTGGACCGGAGCCGGAGTGGCCGCTGCCATATTGTCGGTGCTGCTGCTCGTGTCGGTGGTGATGGGCGTGCCGCCGTTTGTCGTGCTCTTGGGATGAAGTGTTTTGCCGAGGCCCTCGTTTGCGGTAGCTCACCCCGCCCCGGACACGGGTTTGTGACGCGCGCCCCCGACAGCCTGCCCGGCGGCCGATAATTTGCCATGGCTGCCGGTCGCTTGTGAGCCTCCGCGGGGGCCGCCTGGCTGACCGGCAGAACCACCCCCCACGCCGGGACCGTTGGCTGTGACTGTCATCACATATGTGTCGCTATTCATACTGCTGGTGACTGTGGGCTGGAGCATTGTGCTCCTCGTCCGGCTCAGTGACCCCAGGCTGCGCGCGCTCATCGCGCTGCTCAGCGCAGTGGCGCTGAGTCGCATTGCGGTACTCTTCGATACGACCGGCGCCTTGGACCGTGCCCCGCCGTCGCTGATCGAAGAAATCCCTGCGTTGGGCGTCAGCGTGCTCGCGGTTCTCGTCTTGGCCCTGCTCGATCAGACCATGTCACGCGCCAACGCGGCGCTCAATAGGAAGCACGATCAGCTGACCGGTTTGCCCAATCGGGCCCACTTCACGGATCTGGTCGGCCGAACGATGGTACGGGCCCGCCGGCAGGAGGCCACATTTTCGGTGATGGTCTTCGGTATCGACCATTTTCAGCGGGTGAACGCCAGTCACGGACGCGTCGGCGGCGACCACTTGCTGCTTGTCCTTTCGCATCGCTTGTTGCGATGTGTCCGTCCGGAAGACACGGTGGCGCGCCTCGGCGGCGACGAATTCGGCATCCTGCTGTCACCGAGGCAGGGAGCACAGGCCGCCATTCGCTTGGTCGAGCGAATCGAGGCGCAGCTCCGGGAACCGTTTCGCATCGGAGACCGGGACGTGTTTGCCGCGGTGAGCATTGGGATCGCGACTAGTGAATCCCCGTCTGAGTGCGCCGAGGACCTACTGCGGGATGGTGAGACCGCCATGCGCCGGGCCAAGGCGAGCGGGGGGACCGATTACGAGTTCTTCGATCCGGGCATGCACCAGCGGGTCGTATCCCGGCTCCAGACCGAAGCCGACCTCCGTGCGGGATTACGGGACAATCAATTCCGGTTGGTCTTCATGCCGATCGTGTCGCTGAACAGCGGCCGCATCAACGGCTTCGAAGCTCTCGTGCGGTGGGAGCACCCGGTGCGCGGCACGACGTTGCCCGCGCAGTTCATCCCCGTCGCTGAAGAAACTGGGTTGATCGTGCCGCTGGGGGATTGGGTGCTGCGTGAGGCCTGTCGTCAAATCCTTACCTGGCGGGAGCTGTTCCCAGAGGGAGGCGACTTGTCCGTCAGCGTAAACCTGTCGGCTCGACAGTTCCAAGATCCTCATATCGTACGGCAAGTCGGCGACGCCCTCGCCGGCACGCCTCCGGGGTCGGTCGTCCTGGAGATCACGGAGAGCATGCTCATGCAAGACATCGAGTCATGTATCGATGTTCTCAGGCAGCTCCGCGATCTCGGCGCCAAGATCCACATCGACGATTTCGGCACCGGATATTCTTCCTTGAGCTACCTTCACCGGATCCCGTTCGACGCGCTCAAAATCGATCAATCGTTCATCTGCCAACCGGGTTCCGGCGAAAGTACCGTTCCCATCGTTCGCACGATCCTGCGGCTGGCATCAGATCTTGGTGTGGAGGTCGTAGCCGAGGGCGTGGACACTCGGGAGCAGGCAGAGTGGCTCAAGTCACTCGAGTGCCAGTATGGCCAGGGCCATTTGTACTCGAAGCCCCTCGATCCCGACGACGCCACCAAACTGCTTCAAGCCCAACCGGAGCCGAGCGCCGGCGGCGCAGCGGAGGTGGTCCGGGAAAACGACGCGTCACGTACTGCGATTTAGCAGGGCGTTCTGGCGGGTGGTGCAGCGTCTGTTCGCGCGCCAGGAACTGGTGCGCTACTCCCCTTCCAACTTGGCCAGGTACTCCCGGCACTCGATATACTCGAGCGTCCGGGTCTCGTCCGTCTGGATGACGAAGTCGCCCCACTCGCCGTCAGGGGCGGGCTCGAAGGTGTCGATGTCCTCCACCGGTCGCATGACGACGATCATGCGCGAGGCGCCGGGACGGTAGGCCTCGAGGTGCTCCGGCGTGCCGGTACCGCGCGCGACGTGAAAGCTGCCGACCATGTGCAGCACGAGGGCGTCCGGCTCCTGCGCCAGGCGCTCCGAGATCCAGTACGCCATCGTCGCGTCCCACAGTACCTGGCTGTGCAGCTGGTTCCCCATGTTGTCGTGTGATCCCATGGGGGCCGGCGCCTGGGCCGGCTCTTCCCCTTCCTCCGGTTCGGGGATCGGCAGGCCGCACTTCATACCCTCTTGCTCCATCACCGCGGAGATGACCTGGATCCACTGGTTGCGGTACTCCGGGGAGGGCTGTCCATAGGGCAGGGGCGCCAGGCTCGCCAGGGCCTCGGGGCTCAGGTCGTACAGCGACTCGCGCCCGTGCATCGTCACCCGGGTCGTGTACCGCCGCGGGGCGTTTGCCGCGATCACCGCCAGCCCTTTCTCCTTCGAGACCTCGATCAGCGGCCGGTAGTCGGTCTCGTATCGGGGCCACGGCCGGCTGGCGGCCCGGAACGCTCTCTCCGTGATCAGGCCGGCCAGGTACTCGTCGAGGATCGGCTGGGCGTCGCGCTGAAAGAATTCCAGCGATAGCGCCACCGGGCGGGGCGCGCCCTGGTTCGACCCCGGGGCTCCGTAGGTCTCGTACGCCCGCTCGAGCAGCTCGGCCTCGAGCATGTGGCCGGTTGGATCGTCGTGGGTCTCGCCGACGAATACGACCTGATGCCGTCCCATGGCGGCGACGATGTCGTCGATGGAGGCAGGCTCGCCGGCTCCGGTGAACACGCGGTATTCGCCTGCCACGTAGGCGCTGTCTCCTGTTCCCGGGGAAGAGTCCTGGGCGCGCGCCGGCAGCGCGATCATCAGCACGAGCGGCAGGGCCGCGAGAATCAACTTGTTGTTCATGGCATGGAAGATATCAGGTGATGGACTCGGCTGCCTCGGGGCCGGAACCGCGGCCCCCACCGCGGTCGGTCCGCCCGGCGGGGTTCATGAGTTCCTCCGGACCGATCCGGAGGATCAGGTCTTCCACGACCCCTTCCGCAGTGGGCCGCACGTCCAGTGTCGAACCCTCCGCCCAAAGGCCCAGTTCCGCCAGGCCATCGGGCGCCACGACGGCCCGGTACCGGCCCGGGCGCACGCCCATGAAGTAGAAGCCCCCGTCGGTGAATGTGGTGGCGCGATACGCCTCCTCGCCCGCCTCGTCCAGAAGAATCACGTCAAGCCCCGCCAACCGCCGCCCCGAGGGCTCGAGGCGTACCTCACCCATCACCTCCACCGTGCGCACGAAGGGGATGTCCAGCATGGTGAATTGGTTCGGGTCGGGCCGGAGCACGAATCGGGTCCAGGTGGGAGTCCACTGAGCCCCCGGTCCCGAAGCAGGGTCTACGTCGATCACCATGGTCTCGAAGGGGACCAGGTCCCAGACCTCGTAGGCGCCATCCGCGCCCGTCCGGATCGTCCTCCCGGTGGTTCGGATCCGCACCCCCCGGATGATCGGCTCGTTCGGGTCCCGCACTTCGTCCCCGTCCAGATCCTGAAAGGCGTAGCCCGACAGCCCCGACCTACCCAGGCTTCGCCCGTCGGACACGCTCACCCCCCCCACCCCTCCTGCCAGAACCGACCCCTGGAGAGTCTGGAGACCCTGGGCTCCGTCGCCGTACACCTGATTGCGGCTGCTGAACCGGAGGCCGTCCAGGTTCGCCCGCAAGTCGACGCGCAGGGACGACCCCAAGGTCTGTTGCCAACTGCCCTCGACCCGCAGTTGCCAGTTGCGGCCCAGCGGCTGGGATATGCCCGCGAAGGCCTCGTCCAACCTTCCCTGGGTCTCCACGCTCAAGCCGGCTCGGAGAAGGCTTCCTTCGAGCACGCCGAACTGGTGCCCCATCTGGAATACGGTGCGGAGCAGGCCGAAGTAGACCGGGTCGTCCGTTCCGGAGGGGCTCGAGCGGACCAGGCGCCGCCCACCCAGATCGAGGCGCACGCGCCGGATCTGCCCTCTGAAGAGGGCGCTCACGTCGGTGCGGTCCAGCAAGTCACTCTCGGAATGGGATCCGGACACGTTGATGGAGGTTCGGCCCCGCAGGATGCCCGGGCGGTAGAAGAGGAAGGCCGTCGTGACCCCCTGGTCAATTGCGGCGGTTCTCAGGGGGTCGGAGGGTGCCCCCCGGATGCGGGTGTACCCGATGCCCGCTCGGAAGCTGGAGGAGGGGGCGAAGCGGATCTGACCGCCCGCCTGGATGTCGCTCACCCAATTCCCGGAGAGGCTGAGGCTCCGAGTCGGTTGGATGATGGCGCCTCCGTAGGCGACCTGCCGGTCGGGAATGGTGTCGTGCCACAGGGCCGTCGCGCCGCCCTCCAGGGTCAGGATCCGAGAAACCCCCCAGCGCAGGTCCACGTTGGTTGCCGCTTCACAGGGCGACGGGTCGCATTCGCCTCCCGACAGGGAATACTCGAACTGACCCGTCGGGAGCCGTCCTCTGAACACGTCGAATGACCGGTCGAAGCTCCTGACCTCGCCGCTGGGGCCGTAGGCCACCACCCGGTAGGGGTTGAAGCCGTAATCCAGGGGGACCGAGAACGCGTATCTGCCGCCGGGAGCCGGGGTGACGGCCTCCATGAGAGTCGGACCCCGGTAGAGCTCCACCTCCCACCCCGGTGGGAGGTTGCCTGTCAGCTGTTCCGCCAGGAAGGCGGCCGGTCGCACGAAGGGGACGTTCGTGATTACGCCTCCGCGAAGCATCCGGCGCAGGGGGCCCGTGCCCTGTACCCTCCCCAGTTGCACCTGCCGAACCCAGCCGTTCTGTGGCCACGCCCGCGTCCACCTCCACTCGAAGTTGTCGATCCCCGAGTACGACCCGGTACCGCCGAAGTGGTTGTATGCGACAACCGCGCTCCCCCCCAGCACGTTCATCCCCACCCCCACCCGTCCACTCCTGAGCGAGGAGGAGAATCCTCCGAGATTGGAGGTGGAGAAGGTCCCCAGGGACAGGGACCAATCCACCACGGCACCGCCGAAATGCGTTCCGGTTTCCGCCGACACCGGAGGCAGAGGGGCGTCACGGCCAGCGGCTCGGCCCAGGGCGCGTGCCCGCCTCCTGCGGGCGGCCTCCCGGACCGCAGGGAGGTTTTCGCCTCTCCTGACCGCAACCAACTGCTGCGTTACGCTCGCCGACAGGTCCACGTCCAGGAGCGCCCCCAGCAGGGCTACGTCCAGGAAGAGGCGCCCCTCACTCCAGGCGGCCTGGTCGGAGAGGAACTGTACCTGGCGGCCATCCCTGTCCAGCAGTCCGAGTCGCGTGTCCACCCAGAGCGTCAGGCCCTCCGGATAGAGCGTGGCACTGATCGAGGCGCCGTCGGCAACCTCATCCACCGCCACCCCCGCCAACTCCAGCAGCCCCTGGGCATCCACCAGGACGGTTGAGCCGGACAACAGCGCCTGGACGACGCCGGACGGTCCCCCCTCGATGCGGACCTCCATGAGAAGGTCGGTGGCGTCGAGCGGGACCTGGCCGGCAAGTGGGACAAGGGAGAGCCACGGCCACACCACCGCGGCAACCAGACAGGAGACGGACGGGGCCCGCTTCACAGGGTTCGCAGCCCGGGTCAGGAAATGGTGACCCGCACCGATCCCTCCACGGCCGGCGCCGGAATCACGTCGTCGGGGTCCAGGTCCTTCCGCTCGGTGGAAATCACCATCCGCAGCGTGTAGTCACCGGGCGCCAGGCCCTCCACGGGGAGGGCGAACCACCGGCGCAGGGGCCGGTAGACCGCCACCTGGTGGGGATCCGAGCGAAGAGCCACCGAGCCGTCCGGGGATTCCAGCGTGAGCACGGCGCTGCCCAGGAACGCGGCGTTGCCGCCCCTGTCCAGGTCGACCCAGGCCCGGAGTGTGTCTGGCGCCGCTTCAGCCCAAAGCGAGTCCAGAGACACGGCGGTGCTCACGTTGCCGTTGCGGTAGTTCACCGAAATGATGGTCCGGAACTGGATGTTGAGCGTCGTGGAGACACCGGAGTCCACGGGAACGCCACGTGGCGACGCGGTCCTGGAGGTGATGATCAGGCGCGACCAGAACTCCCCTTGGGCCAGGTCGTCGGGAGGAGACGCCTGGACCCGAATGGTCTGGCGCTGCCCCGCCTCCACCCGGACCCGACGGGGAAATGCGCGAAGCCATCCGGCGGCGGAGGGATCCTCCGGACCTGGATCCGGGTCGAGCGCAATCACCATCCTCCCCGTGGAGTCCGCTACGGGAAACCCGTACTGGAAGGCAAACTCCACCTCTTCCGCGGCCGAGGTGCTGTTGAACAGTGTCACCTCGGCCACACGCTGTTCGTCGCTCATGAACACGGCGTGGGGCGCCACCCCGATGGACTTGGCGAGGGCTGTCCACACCAGCAGGATGAAGACCGTGAGGATCCCGGTACGCAGCGTGGAGTATCGTGTCATGCTTGTCCTCCCGGCGTCGCGGCCGGCGATCAGTTCCCGGTGTAGCTCGCCTCGATCACGATGGTCCCCTCGTACTCGCCGGCCCGGACCGAGAAACCGGGCGAGACCGTTGCACCAAGCCACACGAAGGCCTTCCCGTTGTTGTTTGGTGAGATGAAGGTGATGGGGACGCGTGGATCGAACCGCCCCCCGGATTCCGGGTCCTTACGCTCGGGGGTGAGGATGGCGTCGGCGTCTCCGAACGAGATGGGCACGGTACTCCCACCCGGCCCGACCAGTTCCAAGGGGAGGATGAAGGCCAGGAGGATCTCGGCGCCCCCACTCCCGTCCACCTCGAAGGCGCCGGCACCCTCGACCAGGGGATCGAGCCGGAAGGCCGCGCCCGCGAGGACCTCCCCGAACGCCATGTCCTCCGTCACCTTGAGCCGGGGCGCGCTCTGTCCCTGTCCCCACAGGGATGTGGGGAAGGCTCCCGAGGCCATCAGCCAGAGGAGCACCAACGGGAGGAACCGGGCTCCGCCGGCACCCCTTCGAGCAACCATTCTGGGAGCCACTCGGTCCTGGATCAGGTTCCGGTGTAGCTGGCCGTGAGCTCGATGGTGGCCTCGTAGTCGCCCACCGCCTGAGATGCGGACGGGCTGACGCTGCCGCCGATCCAGATGTACACCTGCCCCGTAGTGGGAATCCCCAACGCGGCGACACCAACCCCGGTCGGGTCGGTGATCTCGACTCCGCTGGCCGGATCGTTGACGCTATTGACTCCGGCCGTGTAGGTGATGGCCACCGTCTCGGTCCCGCCGACTCGGGTGAGCACGTTGGGCAGGGCCGTGAACGACGCGTCGATCGCTTCGCCGGGTGCGGCGTCAATCTCCATCGCCCCGGCCAGGGGGTCCTGCCAGTCGATGGTCACCGTCGCCCCACCCAGAACGGTGCCGAACGCCAGGTCCTGCGTGCCGGTGACCAAGAGGGCCTGGATCACGGTCAGGGTGGCCTGGATCTGATCGGAATCCGAGTTCTGTGCGGCAGCCGCGGCCGGCATCGATAGACTGGCGCCGAGAGCCGCGACGAGGGCCAGGCGCATGAGACGGCGCATGTTCGGTTCCTCCGGGTATTCGAGGTGGCGTGTCGACGGGTGGATTGTCTCAAGAACTTGGAGAGGGGGTAGGGGGAGTGCCATTGGACCTTGGTCGTATGGGCTGCCGTGGGCGCTTGAGCCTGGGGGGATGGCGGAGCGGCCGGTATGTCGTTCGATTATGGATTTCGGCCCGGCGTCGCCACGTCCACCAACGCGTTGCGGCTCTTGGAACTCATGGGGATCCGGGACCGTCAGGCTCTTCGCCAAGCGAACCAAACCGGACGATAGTCTATGCTTGGGTGTGTCAGCGGTGTCGCCGCCGTCCTTCTCGTGGCATCGGTGCAAATGCCGGAGAGGGAGGCCGTGGTGCTCTCTCAACCGCGGGACCCCTACCGAGCCCTCGCACGGGAAATCGCTGAGGCGGAGTCCGTCGTGCTGGTGGAGGCCCTGTCTGACGTGGTCCACCTGGCGCCCGTTCACGTCCTTTGGGTCACAGCCCCCGCATCGCTCTCCGACCGGGAAATGATCAGGAAAGGACGTTTCCTACGGGACCACCCCGACGTGGCCATCGGGATCATCACCGGATCCACTCCCGCTCAGGCTCGGGCCCTCTGGCAGCGGGCAGGTGATGCGAGGGGAACGGACCCGCGCTCCGGCGTGGGGATCCCCATCGGGCTGGTCAGGGACGCACCGGGAGGGAGGAGCGTGCATTCCCTCACGAATGCCTCCTTCACAAAAGCGCTGACGGAGGTGGACTACCTGACGTTCGCAGGCCACGGTGGACCGGCGTACCTCGGTCTGCCGAATGGAGCCCGGTTCGGCACAGCGGACATCCCCACGCTGCCGCCGGTCGTGGTTGCCACGGGCAGCTGCAACTCCGTCCGGCCCTGGGTCCCCCGGTCCTTGGCCCTTGCCTTCGTGGACAACGGCGCCGCTGCATATGCAGGATTTGCCTACAGTCCCATCGCCGGCTACCTCCTGGGCCAATACCGGGACCTGGCCCTCCGACATACCTGGCCCGGGTTCACCGTGGGTCAGATGATCCAAATTCAGAACCAGGGCACCCTCAAAGGCTTCGCCGCATTTCCCTACTTCTACCTCTTGGGGGATCCCAGGCTCTACCTCCGTGGCGAGGCACCCTACCGTGTGGTAGGTGACCGGTCTGGAGTACGAGGACGTTGCGACCGGAGTGGTGCCCATCCGCATCCCGGAGGGTGCAGGGTACGACTTCGTCCGGATTCCCGGTCTCGGCTCGGCGGCGGCGACGGACCGGTTCTACAACGGTCGAATCCAGATGATGGATCAGGGGGAGGACAAGCTCCTCATTGTGGTGCAGCAAGCGCCGGCCCTCACCGTCTGGCTTCGTCGGTCTGCTCCCTGGCACCGAGCCGTGACCCGGCCCCTCACCGATGCCCTGGACCACACCTTCGTGTTCCTTCCTCAGACGAGTGTGCCGGCCCCGATCTTCGGTCTGGCGGTCTGGGTTTTGATCTTGATTTGGGGCCACAGGGCCCGAAAGGGCTCGGTTCGCACAGCCCTCGGAAGATCGCTCTTCGCCGGCGGTTC
Source organism: Gemmatimonadota bacterium (assembly GCA_039589615.1). Taxonomy (GTDB): domain Bacteria; phylum Gemmatimonadota; class Gemmatimonadetes; order Gemmatimonadales; family GWC2-71-9; genus B3T1B10. Next base: position 7,574 of record JBDHHA010000102.1, on the reverse strand, counting down.
CCTCGCCGCACTCGTGGGGCTCTACACCCTCGTCCGCGCCGACGAGGTGGTGGTCACCAGTAAGGCCATGACGCCATCGGTTTTGGTGCCCCTGGACCTCTTCTTCCTCTTCTCGGGGGCGGCGCTGCTCTTCACCCTCAGCCGATCGTGGCGGGGACGAACCTTTGCACTATTCCTCGGGGCGTTTCCCGCCTTCGCTCCGGCCGCCTTCTCCCTGGCGGCGTTCACCGTGATGAACCTCCGGCTGACAACCTATCTGGGCACGGGGCTCTACACCCATCACATGGGAGTGCTGTCCGCCATCGCCTGTGCGGTCCTCCTCCCGCTCCTTTTTCTCACATTCGGGCTGGGTGCAGCCCGACCATCAAACTGATTCACTGGTTCAAGTCTCAGTCGTTTTTATGCGGCCAACAATTTTAGGTAGTTTGTCAATTCGATAGTCGAACTTTTGGTTTGTACCTGTGTGATGAAATTGACGCGTTGCGGCTCTTGGAGCTCATGGGGATCCGCGACCGTCAGACTCCACTCCACGACTGAACCAACCCACTACAGCTTGTTGAAGACTCTGCTCGCCCCGTACCGCACCGCCAGGTGGTGCTCACGGTTCCCAGGTGGATTCGGCGATCTGAATCCTGAAATCACACTTCTCGGCGGCGCGCCGTTGTCAGCGGAGAGTGACCTGGATGACGCCGCCGCCGGCGTCTGTGCCAAAGAGCGTCGTGGCTTCTAACCCCGAATAAAACCGAACCTCTCGGACTGCCTGGAGATCGAGGTTGCGCAAGAAATCCACTCCGCCCATCCGCTGACTACCCACGAAGACGGCCACCCTGGTGGGTCCCGCAGTCGTGGTGACGGTCCGCCCGATCAGCCAACGCCGGCGGAGCTCGCGCAGGGCGTCGTACACGTTCGCGTGTTCGGTTGCCACGAGTTCGTCCCCCGTCAAGACGTCCTCACTAGGCGGTTCGTCGGCTGGAGCCTCGAGAGACAGCTGCCCGTCGGCAGCCCCCCCGCACTCGCCTTCATACTTCGAGTCGCCCTTTCGCTCGAGGGAGCAATTAAAGGCTCCCCACACGAATGACATCTCCTTGTCGGAAAGCTCCAAATCGGTGACGGGCTGCGGCGGGCCGTTCACGGCCTTCATCACGATCTGCATCGCGTCGCCCTCGCCCTGAACCATGAACTCGATTTGAATCGTCGCACCGGTTGAGAGCTGGAGCGTGCCGGTCCACTTGCCCGCGGCGAGCGTCTGGGCGCTTGCGGGCGCAGCAAGGACGATCGCGAGGCCCAGGATACCAAAGGATGACATTCTCATCTTTGATGCTCCGGTGGGGGATGTTGACGAACATTGCTTTCCTGAACGCCTGGCCGGAATCGGCTCGACGCTCCTTCTGTATATCATCAAGATAAGGCAAATTCCCATCCAGGACTGAACAACCGAAACGAGCGGAACATGAGAATATCCCGAGCCGTCCTCCTGGCCCTCCTCGCGGCGTCGCTGCCAATCTCCACCACAGCGGTGGCACAGGCGCCCGCCACCATCATTCTGGTGCGCCACGCCGAGAAGGGTGGCGAGGCCGGCGATCGGGATCCGGAGCTCACCGAGGCCGGCCACAATCGGGCCGTGGCCCTGGCCCAAATGCTCGGCGACGCGGGCGTCACCACGATCTACTCCACGCCGTTTCTCCGCACCCGCCATACGGCGGAGCCCCTCGCCAGCCGGCTGGGGATCGAGATCACCGTCACCCCCATCACCCGGACCTTCACCGAGGACATGGCGGCGACGCTTCGCACCCACATGGGGGAGACCGTCTTGGTGGTGGGGCACTCCAACACCGTTCCGGGGCTCATCACCGCTCTCGGGGCGGGGCCCATGGACGATCTCCGGGACGACGAGTACAGCTGGCTCTTCGTCGTCACTCTCGAGCCGGGAGGGGAAGCCTCCCTGGTGAGGCTCCGCTACGGATCCTAGCGCCCGCCGCCGTACATGCCACGCAGACCACCCACCGGGTTGACGAATCCCGGCCCAATGCTAATTTAGTAGCAGACTGCTGAATTTTTAGCATCGGGGAATCCTTATGGACAAGCACGCCGTATTGAGTAGGCGAGAGCGTCAGATCATGGACATCATCTACCAGCGAGGGCGGGCCACTGCCGCGGAGGTGATGGAGAACCTGCCCGATCCCCCGAGCTACTCTGCCGTCCGGGCGCTGCTGAGGGTCCTGGAGGTGAAGGGCCACGTGCGGCACCAGCAGGACGGTCCCAGGTATGTCTTTTTTCCCACGGTCTCGCGCGATCGGGCGAGGCAGTCGGCTCTGAAGCAGGTTGTGGGGACCTTCTTCGAGGACTCGACCGAGCAAGCCGTGGCCACGCTGCTGGATATGTCTGCGAAGGAGATGTCGGACGTCGAGCTGGAACGACTGGCCGAGCTCATCGAGCAGGCGAAGAAGGAGGGTCGGTAATGAACTGGGTAATGGAAGTCCTGCAATCGATGGGGGTTCCCAACGACGTTCTTGGATGGGTGATCGTCTTGGTGGACGTCGCCGTTAAGAGCATTGTGATTCTGGGCGTGGCGGCCGCCGTGACCCTGGGGCTCCGGGGTGCTTCGGCGGCGCTGCGGCACCACGTCTGGGCAGTGGCTCTGGGGGGCCTGCTGCTCCTGCCGCTGCTGTCCATCGTTCTTCCGCAGTGGCAGGTGTCGCTGCTCCCCTCCTTGGAGCGCGGCGCACAGGTCAGGGCACCGGTGCCCGACATCGCGCCGCCGGCGGCAATCGCCGTTTCAGCCCCCCGGCCCGACGCCGTGCGTCCGGCGCCGCCGGTGCCGGCTGCTCCGCGCCGGAGCGTCGGGACGGGATGGGCGGAGGCCGCCCCGGAGCCGGTGCCGCCGGTGACACGTGAGCGGGCCGACGCGGCGGGATCGGCGACCATCGCCCCGGCCCTGCGCCTCCCCGACTGGGCGGACGCCCGGGCGGGACTCGCGGATTGGCCCGTCGCCGTTCTGGCGGTGTGGCTTGCCGGTGCGTCCCTGGTGGTGTCGCTCCTGGCGTTGGGATTGCTCCGGGTGTGGGGGATTGCCCGGAGCGCGAAGCCGTTGGCCGACGAGGAGCTCCTCGCGTTGGCAGAGGCCATCGCCGACAATCTGAAGATCCGACGCCCGGTTCGGTTGTTGGAGAGCCAGACGTCCATCACCCCCATGACGTGGGGGTATCGCCGTCCGGTGGTGTTGCTGCCCCAGGAGGCGGCCGACTGGGCGTCCGTGCGCCGCCGGGACGTGCTGTTGCACGAGCTTGCCCACGTGCGCCGCAACGACTACGTGCTCCAGTTGATCGCGCGCTACACATGCGCGGTCTACTGGTTCAACCCGTTCGTGTGGCTCGCGGCCCGGCAGCTCCGCCTCGAGCGGGAACGCGCGTGCGACGACACGGTGTTGAACGCCGGGACGAAGCCGTCCGAGTACGCCAACCACCTCCTCCAGATTGCCCGCTCGCTGAAGGCGTCTCAGTCCACAGCCTTTGCCACGGTGGCGATGGCGCGCCCGTCGCAACTCACCGGACGGTTGTTGGACGTGCTCGACGAGACCCGGAATCGGTGTGGCGTGAGTCGATCGACGTCGGCCATGACGTGGGTGGTGGCCGCGGCGGTGGTGCTTCCGCTGGCGTGCGCCCACGCGCCGCAGACCGCTGCCGCCCAGCCGCTGGAGGCCCCGCCCGAGCCGCGAGCGGCGTATGCGGTGGAGCCCATGCCCGACGTTCGTGCGACCGAGCCGGAGCCGGAGCCGGAACCCCTGGCGCTCGAGTCCACCGGGCTTGGCGTGGCCTTGGATCGGCGTGGGCCGCAGGTGTTCTACATCCAGGACATCGAGTGTGATGTCCGCCGCGGTGACAAGCACGGCACCAGCTCCAACTCCAACGACGACCGGCACACGATTCAGTGGTGGGAGGGAAACTGCGAGGGGCTCATCCGGATCCGCGGGGACGTGGAGTTCAACAGCGACTTCACCGATGTGGATCGGTTGTCCCGGGACGGATTCTTCTCCATCGAGATCGACGACGGGGAGACGATCTGGGAAGTTTCCATCACGGACGGACGCGGAGGGCTGGAGCGGAGGTGGTTCGTCGATCGAGACGAGCAGCCCTACGGTGCCGAGGCGGCCGAGTGGTTCGCCGCCGCGCTGGAGGACTTCTTCCGCCGGAGTACCTACGCGCTGGATGAGCGGGTCGATTGGATCCTCGACACGCGCGGGGTGGAGGGCCTCCTCGAGGAAGCGAGTCTGGCGTACAGCAGCTATCTCCGGGCGCGCTACTACGAGAAGGCCATCGAGACCGGAGAGCTGGATGCCGCCCAGGTCACCATGGTGTTCGAGCGGGCCCAGGACGAGATCGAGTCGGACTACGAGCTGTCCAGGCTGCTGCGCTCGGTTCCGGCGCATTACCTGCGGGACGCCGAGTTGCGCCGCGTGTATGTCGCCACCGCAAACGGTCTCGAGTCCGATTACGAGAGAAGCCGGGTGCTTCGGGCTATCCTCACGCAACCGGGGCTGGAAGACGACCTGGTGCTGAGCATGCTCGAGTCCGCTACCGAGCTGGAGTCCGACTACGAATTGTCGCGCCTTCTCCGGGAGATCGCCGACCGATACCTGGGCAATCCACGGTTGCGCACGGCGTATCTCGCGGCGGCCAGCGGGATAGCTTCGGATTACGAGCGGTCGCGCGTGCTGCGGGCGGTGTTCGAGCAGTCGGACCTGACCGACGAGACCTTGTTGCAGCTGCTCGAATCGGCGGTGCTCATCGAGTCCGACTACGAGCTCAGCCGGGTTCTCACCAACGCGGCCGACAGGTACGTGTTGGACGCCGAGTTGCGCGCCGTGTACTTCCGCGGTGTGAACAGCATCGAATCGGATTACGAGCGGCGCAAGATCATCAGCGCACTGATGGAGAACCAGGACCTCCCCCAGGCGGCGGGAAGCGACATCCTGCGTTCCGCCGCGACCATCGGGTCGGACCATGAGTTGTCCAGCGTGCTCCGGTCGGCGGCCGGCAGGTTCGTGATGGACGATACGTTGCGGCCACTCTTCTTCCAGGCGGTGGAGGCCCTCTCGTCCGACTACGAGCGGCGCCGGGTGCTCCAGGCCGTCACACAGCGCGATGACCTGAGCCGCGCCGCACTGCTGGATGCCATCGATGCCATCGGTGGCATGTCGTCCGACCATGACAAATCGACCCTGCTCCGGGAACTGGGCCGGCGCCATCGCCGAGACGCGGAGATCGTCGAGGCGCTCACCCGTGTGGCCGATACCCTCGATTCCGAGTACGAGTACGGACGGGTCATGAGCGTGCTGCGGGGGCGGGGTACGACTCCCTAGTATTTGAGTCATGCGACGCAGGACAGCACCCCGGGCTTGCGCTCGGGGTGTTGTTTTTTGCACTCTCTCTCTCCGAAACAGATGCCTGGGGTCGGCGTAAGGATGACATGCTGAAAATCCTGCTGGTGGCGAGCGTGTTGGCTGCGGTGCCGGAGGAGCGCTCCCAGCAGCCCGCGCTCGTTCCCGCAGTGGCTCTGCTCCAGAGTGCAGAGGTGCTCCCGGCTCCACAGGAACGGGAACAGGCGTTCCGGGACCGGTTCGGGAGGTGGAGCTACATCGTGGCCCCGCTCCTCATGATCGTCGTGGCGATCCTGCCGATTCCCGCAGAATTCCCCGCCATGCTGAATGGCATCGTGTTCGGCGCCCTCGTGGGCACGGCCATCACCTGGCTCGGCGCCATCGTGGGGGCGTGCATCAGCTTCGAGCTGGCCCGGCGGTTCGGGAGGCCCCTCACCGAGCGGTTCGTAAAGCCCACGGTGCTCGAGCGGGCCGACCGGTTGGTGGAATCCGCCGGGTGGCCCGGCTTACTCACACTTCGTCTGATTCCCGCGGTGGCGTTCACCGCGATCAACTGGGGCGCCGGGCTGACGTCGGTGCCCCGGTGGACCTTCTTGTGGACCACGGTCGTCGGCATCCTCCCCGGCGCCATCGTCTTCACGGCATCAGGGACGGGCATGGCCGCGCTCTTCCGGGCCAATCCCGGCGCTGCGGTGGGGCTGGTCGTGGCGTGCCTGGGAGTGATCTGGTGGACGACGGTGCGGTACCGTCGGGGCGCGGTTGGCTCCGCCCCCGAACCTTCCAGGTGAAATCGGGTAACTCTGTAGCGTTATCAGGCCCCGGCTGCGAGATTCGGTGGTCTCTCTATCCAGCAACAACTCATAGGCGAGGATCGAAGATGAAAAGAGTGTCCAGCAGCGCTCTCGTCGCAGTGATCGCCACCGCGGTACACCTTGCGGCAATGGGCGTGACGGTCGAGCCGGCGCAAGCCCAGGGACAGCAGCAGCAACCCCCCGTCACGGCCTTCGTGAACGTCAACGTCGTTCCCATGGACGAGGAGCGGGTGCTCCGCAACTACACCGTGGTGGTGGAGCAGGGACGGGTCACGGACATGGGGCCGGCGGGCAGCGTCACGGTTCCTGCGAACGCCCAGCGCATCGACGCCGGCGGGAAGTACTTGATGCCCGGGTTGGCCGAGATGCACGGCCACACGCCCAGCGGTGCCTTTGCCGAGACGGTGATGTTCCTCTACGTCGCCAACGGCGTGACCACGGTGCGAGGCATGCTCGGACTGGATGGCCATCTGGAGCTGAAGCGCCGGACCAACAGCGGCCAACTGATTGGGCCGTCGCTTTACCTCGCGGGGCCGAGCTTCAACGGCGGGTCGGTGACGTCGCCGCAACATGCAGTGGAGAAGGTGCGCCGGCAGAAAGCCGAGGGGTGGGACCACTTGAAGATTCACCCTGGCCTCACCGTGGAGCAGTATGACGCTCTGGCGCGGACGGCCTCGGCGGTGGGGATGCGCTTTGGGGGCCACGTGCCGGCCGAGGTAGGCATCGTGCACGCCATCAAGATGGGGCAAGATACGTTTGACCATCTCGACGGCTACCTGGAGTACGCCGGCGGGATCGACTCGCCCCTGGACGAAGCGAAACTCGACCACGCCATCGAGCTGACCAAACAAGCTCGTGCGGCCGTCGTACCCACGCAGGTGCTCTGGGAGGTGGGGATCATCGGCGTGGGGGACGTGGACGCGATGGAGAACTACCCCGAAATGCAGTACTGGCCCCAGCGGCAGGTGCGGAGCTGGGCCACCCGCGTCAGGCAGCAGCAACAGAATTCCAACGCCGATCAAGCTCGGGCCTTCGCCGAGAATCGCCGGATACTCCTCGAGAAGCTGAATGACGCCGGCGTCACGGTTCTCATGGGGACGGACTCGCCGCAGATCTTCAGTGTTCCGGGCTTCTCGCTGCACCGGGAGATGGAGGCCATGGCGGAGGCGGGCATGACACCCTACGAGATTCTGGAGAGCGGCACGAAGAACGTGGGGGATTACTTCCGCAGTCAGGACAACTTCGGTACGGTCGGTGTGGGGCAGCGGGCAGATTTCATTCTCACCAACTCCAATCCCCTGGAGGACGTGGCCAACGTGGCGGACCGCGTCGGTGTGATGGTCCGGGGACGGTGGCTTTCGGAGGAGGCCATTCAGGAGCGCCTG
>JBDHHA010000101.1:0-40214 GCA_039589615.1 Gemmatimonadota bacterium | reverse complement strand
CCCTGCATACTCCCCAACGGGTTGGGATCCTGCGACCAGCCTCCCACCGTCGCGTCGAAACGTCCTTCCCTGGACCGCGATTCCCAGATGTTGAAATCCCCGAGCTGCTCGATGCGCAGCTCGATCCCCAGGGCGCCGAGCTGGCTCTCCATGATCGTCACCATTTGCCGCCGGAGACCGCTGGGGGAAATGATGACGCTGAACGAGAAACGCTGCCCGTTCCGGTCGAGCACCCCGTCTCCGTCGGTGTCGGCCCACCCCTGGCGGGCGAGGATCCGGCGCGCCTCAGCCGTATCGTAGGGAAGGGTGGGCAGCTCGAGATCCCACAGAGGATTGGCCTGGCTGATGGGCCCCTGAGGAACGCGGGCCATGTCCCCCATCGTCGCCTGGGCGATGGCCCCCCGGTCGACGGCGAGGGAGATGGCCTCGCGAATGTAGCGCTGCCCCAATAGCGGGTGGGGGCGCTCGGGGTTGTCGGGATCCCGGAAGTTGAACGACAGGAACATGTAGACCAGCGACGGGATGGGAATGGCAGTGAGGTGCTCCGCCTCCCGAATGCGGTCCACGGAAGCCTGGCCTCTCACGAAATCGGTGAAGTCCGTCTCTCCTGCCACCAGCGACGTGACGATGCTGTTGGGGTCGGGATTGGTCTGAATGATGATACGGTCGAGTCCCGGTCGGCCGAGGAAGAACGTAGTGTCGGCGACCAACTCGATGGTGGAACTGGCATCCCACCGCGCCACGCGGAGCGGCCCGTTGCCGATGGGACTTCGCGCGAACGGATGCCCGGCGAGTTCGCTTCGCGGTATCGTATCGACGATGTGACGAGGGTGGATGCGCATATGGTATGCGGCATCGTAGAACTGCTCCTCATACGGGTGGGAAAACGTAAACGCCACCGTATGCTCGTCTCGAGCGGTCACCGCCCTGATGGACGTCAGGTCCTCGCGCGCGACGGAGTTCACGACGGGATCCCGATACAGGTCGAAGGTGAACACGACGTCGTCCGCCGTGACCGGCATGCCGTCCTGCCAGGTCGCCCGGTCATCCAGTTCGAAGACGATGGTCAGCGAATCCTCGAAGCTCCAGCGCCGCGCGAGACGCGGCTCGAACCCGTCGTCACCCAGGTAGTTGAGGTCGTCGCCGATTTCCGCCAGGGGGAGAAACACGAGATCGCCGAGTACCTGTGACGGCACCGAACCGGCAAGAACCGGCAGTGCTGTGTTGGGAGCTCCGGTGGTCGTGATGACCGCCGTGCCGCACGACCCTTCGCACGAAAACTCGGCGGCACATCCCGCGAGAAGCAGGCTTCCCAACAGCGGACAGACCGCGCTGGCGTAACGCATGTACGACCCCCGGGGATAGGGTGTGGTCACCGTCGCCACGTCCAAGACACGTCACCAAATTTATCCTCGCCGTCAATAGCAGGCGACCGAATGGAGTCGCTCCACGTCCCGGACCACCGATCCCGCGCCGCTCGTCCCACGGCAGCCGCCACCTCGTCGAAGCCCACGCTGCGCTCCAGCACCTCTCCGAGGGACGTGGCGAGCACCTGGGGAGCGGTGCCCTTCGTAATGTGGGACACGACATCCTGGGTGTTGTCCAGCAGGAGCGAACCGTGTTGCAGGAACGCGTTGCCGGTGCGCACCTGGGCGCTGCCCACGAGCTTCCGCCCACCGACGACGATCTCCCCGCCCACGGGCAGGGCGAAACATGCGCCGGCGGAGGGGCGCGGCGCCCGGCCGGAACGGCGCGATGCCAGGGTGGCGGCGACGCCCATCCCCTCGAGTGCCGCCACGAGCATCTCGTGGATTGCCACATAGGTGTCTCGCAGGGAACCGAAAGCGTCGCACGGTGCGGCCACGGCATACGTGAGTTCCGCATCGTGCCACACCGCGCGTCCCCCGGTGGGTCGCCGTACGGTGGCGAGTCCCAGCGCGTTGATGCGATCCACGTGGTAGCGGGAGGTTGCGGGTTCGTTGCGCCCGAAGGAGAGGCAGGGGGGATCCCACCGGTACAATCGCAAAAAAGCATCGCCCTCCTGCGCCAGGCGCAAGAGGGCGGTGTCGATGCTCATGTTGTCGCTCCCCGGACGTCCCGCCGGGTCGATGATCAACGTCCAGTGCACGACGTCACGTGACGGCTGCAACAGGCTCCGACTGATACTCCTCGATTGGTGGGCAGGTGCACACCAGGTTGCGATCGCCGTACGCGCCGTCGACCCGCCCGACGAACGGCCACACCTTGTGCCGCCGAGTCGCCGCCGTGGGAAACGCCGCCCGCTCCCGGGAGTAGGGCCTGGTCCACTCGTCCGCCGTCACCTCCGCCAGCGTGTGCGGGGACCGCTTGAGGAGGTTGTCCTCCCGGTCCGCCTCGCCGTTCTCGATGGCTCGGATCTCGTCCCGAATGGCAATCATCGCCTCGCAGAACCGATCGAGCTCCTCCAGCGACTCGCTCTCCGTCGGTTCCACCATGAGCGTGCCGGCCACCGGGAACGAGACGGTGGGTGCGTGGAATCCGTAATCCATCAAGCGCTTGGCGATGTCCTCCACGTCGACGCCGGCGGACTGCTTGAACGGACGTGCCTCCAAGATGCACTCATGCCCGATCAGTCCGTCGGCTCCCGAGTAGAGTAGGTCGAACTGGCCCTCCAGCCGCTTGGCCACGTAGTTGGCATTCAGCACCGCCACCCTGGTGGCTTCGGTGAGGCCCGCGGCGCCCATCAAGCGCAGGTAGGTCCACGAGATCGGCAGGATGGACGAACTGCCCCAGGGCGCAGCCGACACCGGTCCCGGCGAAGTCGGCCGATCGAGATCCACCACCGGGTGGTTGGGCAGGTAGGGCACCAGGTGTTTGGCCACGCCGATGGGACCCATACCCGGACCGCCGCCACCGTGGGGAATACAGAACGTCTTGTGCAGGTTGAGGTGGCAGACGTCGGCGCCGATCTCGCCCGGACGGCACAGGCCGACCATGGCATTGAGGTTCGCGCCGTCCATGTAGACCTGGCCGCCGTGCTCGTGGACCACGTCGCACACCTCTTTGATGGATGCCTCGAACACGCCGTGCGTCGACGGATAGGTCACCATCAGCGCGCCGAGATTGTCGTGGTGCTCCTGCGCTTTGGCCTTCAGGTCATCCACGTCGATGTTGCCGTGGTCGTCGGTCTGCACCACGACCACACGCATTCCCGCCATGACGGCGCTCGCCGGGTTGGTGCCGTGGGCCGACTTGGGAATCAAGCACACATTGCGGTGCGGTTCGCCCTGGGCCTTGTGATACGCGTGAATGGCCAGCAGACCCGAGAACTCACCCTGTGATCCGGCATTCGGTTGGAGAGAGATGGCCTCGAACCCGGTGATCTCGGCCAGGTCGCGCTCCAACTCGTCGAACATCTGTCGGTACCCTTTCGCCTGGTCCGTCGGGGCGAAGGGATGCAGCCGGCCGAACTCCTGCCACGTGATCGGAATCATCTCCGTGGTGGCATTGAGCTTCAGGGTGCACGATCCCAGGGGGATCATCGACGAGGTGAGAGAGATGTCCCGATCCTCGAGGGTCTTGAGGTACCGCAACATCTCCGTTTCCGACCGGTAGCGGTCGAACACCTCATGCGTGCAAAACGGCGTGGTGCGCGACAGCTCGGACGGGATGCCGTCATCGTCCGGCGGATTCAACGCGTCCAGCGCGAACCCGAGCCCGTCGGCTCCGGCGAACACCTCGAGGAGCTCCCGTACATCCTCGGGACCGGTGGTCTCGTCGAGGGAGATCCCGATGCGCGTTGCCGCAATCTCTCGCAGGTTCATGCCCCGCGCCCGGGCCGCTGCGTGGATCTGCGGCGCCTGCGGCTCGTCCAGCTCGACACACAGCGTGTCGAAGTAGGTGTCGTTGACCACGGTGGCCGACCCCAGCTTGCGGATACCCTCCGCCAACAGCGCGGTGAGGGTGTGCACCCGCTGCGCGATGCGCAACAACCCGTCGGCGCCGTGGTATACGGCGTACATGCCGGCAACGACAGCCAGCAACACCTGTGCGGTGCAGACGTTGCTCGTGGCCTTGTCCCGCCGGATGTGTTGCTCCCGGGTTTGCAACGCCATCCGCAGCGCCGGATTGCCGGACGGGTCGTGCGTCACGCCAATGATCCGCCCCGGCAGCGACCGCTTGAACTCCTCCTTGGTGGCGAAGAATGCCGCGTGGGGTCCCCCGTACCCGAGGGGAACGCCGAACCGCTGACTGTTGCCCACCGCGATGTCGGCGCCCCAATCTCCCGGTGCGGCCAGCATCGTCAGGCTGAGGAGATCGGTGGCGACGGTGACCAGCGCCCCGGCCGCATGGGCCCGCTCGCAGAGGTCTCGGTAGTCGCGAATGGCGCCGAAGGTCGTGGGGTACTGGATCAGCGCCCCGATCACGTCGTCGCCGAAGTCGAAGCCGTCGGCACGGCCCACCACCACCAGGATTCCCCGTGCCTCCGCCCTGGTTTGGAGAACCGCGATGGTCTGAGGGTGGCAGTCCTCGTCCACGAGGAAGGTCGCGCCGTCCTTCTTGCGGCTCACGCTGAAGGTCATCGTCATCGCTTCGGCCGCCGCGGTCCCTTCGTCCAGCAGCGAGGCGTTGGCGACGGCGAGCCCCGTGAGGTCGGACACGGCGGTCTGGTAGTTGAGGAGCGCCTCGAGGCGGCCCTGGGAGATCTCGGCCTGGTACGGCGTGTACGACGTGTACCACCCCGGGTTCTCGAGGATGTTGCGCAGCAGCACCGGCGGCGTGATGCAGTCCGAGTATCCCATCCCGATGTAGGACCGGTAGATCTCGTTGCGATCCGCCATCTGGCGGAGGACGGCGAGTACCTCGTTTTCGGGCTGCGCCTCCGGGAGGGTGAGGGCGCGTTGGACCCGGATGTTCTCGGGCACGACCGCGTCGATCAAATCGTCCAGACTGTCATATCCCAGCACGCCCAGCATGGCGTCGATATCAGCGGGCCGGGGCCCGTTGTGACGCGAGGCGAAATCGTCAGGTGGGAGAAGGGTGCTCAATGTTTTAGGCATTAGAAATCGTAGTGCTGTCCAGGTTCGAGAATGACCACCTTGGCGGTGGAACCGACCGCGCTCACGAACTCCGCGGGGTCGGCGGCAATGACGTCGAAAGTGTCCCAGTGCATGGGAATGACGACCTTCGGCAGGACGAAATCTACAGCACGGGCCGCATCGGTGATGCCCATGGTGAAATTGTCGCCGATGGGCACGATCATGATGTCCACCTCGCCCTGCAGGAGCTGCATCTCGAGGGTCAGGGCCGTATCGCCGGCATGGTATACGCGGGTGCCGTCCAAGGTCACCACGTATCCACAGGGAAAGGTGCTGTACTGGCCGCTCTCGTCGCCGGCGACGCCCCCGCCGTGAAAGGCGACCACCATCTTCACGTGACCGAAGGGAAATTGCCGTGCGCCGCCGATGTGCATGGGGTGGACCGAGCACCCGTTGGCCTCGCAGAACTGCGCCAACTCGAAGGGTGCCACGACGGTGGCGTCGTTGGCCTTCGCGATATCGATGCCGTCCCCCAGATGATCGCCGTGTCCGTGGGTGAGGAGCACCGCGTCGAGCGACGATAGGTCGCCGGGGCCGATGTCCGCCTTGGGGTTGCCCGTCAGGAAGGGGTCGATGACGAGATGACTACCGGTGCCGGCCAGCTCGAAGCAGGAATGGCCGTGAAATGTGAGCGATCCCATGACTCCACTCTCTTTTTGATGTGGTATCGGGGTCCGCCGGGGTACGGCCCGTGAGGTCTGACAATACAAACGCCCCGGGGAGTGCCGGGGCGTGACATGGTCATATCAAACGGGCCTCAGCCCCGGCAGTTACTCGCCGATGTGTTGCGCGTAATCCGCGGCCGACAACAGTTGGTCGATCGCTCCCGCGTCTTTGACATGCAGCTTGATCATCCATCCGTCCTCGTACGGACTCTGGTTGACCAGGCTCGGGTCTCCCTCCAGAGCGGCGTTGACCTCCGTCACATCGCCCGCGAGTGGCGAAAAGAGCTCGGACACGGCCTTCACGGCTTCGATGGTGCCGAACACGTCCATCTTGGCGAGCTCCGTGCCCACGGCGGGGAGGTCGACGTACACGACGTCTCCCAACTCGCCCTGTGCGTAGTCGGTAATGCCGATGGTGACAATGTTGTCGCCATCGGACTTCACGTATTCGTGTTCTTCCGTGTAGTGCAGATGATCGGGGATATTAGACATGGTTCTTCCAGATGCTACCGGGTTTTGGGCGGAACGGCGGAAGGTTATGCGGGGCCCCAACCAGTGTCAAGCGGGCTTCGGGGTCTCGTAGAGGTCGAACACCGGGCCATGCGCCTCGCCGGTTCCGGCGTACCACTCCCACGCCATCATGTCCGATCCGGGCGGCGTATCCAGGGCGAGGGGGAAGCGCTGCGACGCGTGTGCTTCAATAGAAGCAACCTTCATAATTCGCCACGGCCGCACGTCGATTCGGGCGACGATCTCCTCGTCCGGCCGGCCGGCGATGCGCCCTGCCGTCGCCTCGGCCACCCGGTCGGGATAGGTGACGTAGTACAGGCGGCAGTGAGTGGATACGTCCTGGACGGCTGTCGTGACCCACCGGTGCACCGCCTGGTGATCGGCGTGGCCCGTCACGCCGTCGGGGCCGAAGGTGACGACCACCTCGGGGCGGACTCGTCGGAGGATGTCGGCAGCGGCTTGGTGTCCGGCCGGGTCGGCCGCCTGCAGGGCTCCGTCGGGAAACCCCCCGCGGTGGACCTCGTGCACACCGAGGATCGCCGCGGCCTTGGACAGCTCGTCGGCCCGCACCGTTCCCAACTCCTCCCGTGACATCCCGCCGCCGTGCAGGGTGCCCGCGTCCCCCGGCGTGGCGCACCACACGTGCACCTCGGCTCCCGCGTCGGCGTAGCGGGCAAGGGTCCCGCCGATGGCGAAGCTCTCGTCGTCCGGGTGGGCGAACATGGCCAGCAGCGGCCCCTCGCCGCTCCATTGACCGGCGGCGGCGTGGCGGCGAATGGCGCACCATGCCCCCCACGCCGAGCGCTCCAGTTCGGCGACGGTGTCACCGTTGTCGATCACGAAACTGCTCCGTTCCCGCTTGGCGGCCGCCGGCATCTGTGAGGCCATCAGGTGGTCGGCTTCGCTCTGAGTCAGGTCTCGGTGGCGCATCAGTCGCTCCCGGCGCACACCCTCCGGGGCATCCACGAGTACGACGACGTCGAAGGCGTCGGGATCCAACACCTCGAACAGGAGCGGGATGTCGTTGACGACGATGCAGTCGCCTCGTCGTGCGGCCTCGGCCTCGATGGCTGTTCTGCGTTGCCGCACCGCGGGGTGCACAATGGCGTTCAAGGCGGCAAGGGCGTCGGCATCGCCGGCCACCGCACGCCGCAAGCCGGCGCGGTCCAAGCTGCCGTCGGAGAGAATCATCTCCGCACCGAACCGCGCTTCGATGGCGGCGAGTACAGGGGATCCCGGCGCCTGCACTTCGCGCACCAACGCGTCGGCGTCGATGACGGTGGCGCCCCACTCGGCGAACAGGGCGAGTACCGAGGATTTCCCGGCGGCGACGTTACCCGTCAGACCCACGTTGAGCATTGCCAGATCCAAAGAGGGTGGCGGAGCAGCTCTTCGCTCGTGCCGCTGAACATCACACCGGCGACGATCGATCCACCCGCGTTGTGATCCATGATACATCGCCGGGGTGCCCCGCTTCTAGATTGTCGAGAGGTTAGCGCGGCACCTGTGCGGAAGCAAGCCGCTTGCGGTTCCGCCAGTTAGGTCCAATTATTGTGCCAGCAGTGACTTCATAACCAGTGGCGTCGAGCCACCACAGCCGGGGGGTACCGGGTGAACAAAGTCGAACTGATCGAGGCGCTTTCCAGCCGAGCAAACCTTTCCAAGGCCGACGCCGGGCGGTGAGTTGCGCGGAGGTGGTCGGGTACAGGTTACCGGCTTCGGCACGTTCCAGGTTCGGGATCGGGCGGCGCGGACGGGCCGGGACCCACGCACGGGAGCGGCCATTCAGATCAAAGCGGCAAAGGTGCCCGCCTTCAAGGCCGGGCAGGTGCTGAAAGACGCTCTGAATCCGTAGTTACCGGTCGGGGGTACTCGACCGGCTCTTTCCGGAGGACTCGTGACGGTCCATGCGGGCCGTCACGCGACGTCCACCTATCTTCTCACCTGACAGACACCGCACGGTGTGCTCGGCGACCCCGGGGCGTACCTCCACGAGGGCGAAGCTGTCTTTGAGGTCGATCCGGCCCACGTCGGGGCGTTGGAGCTCCGCCGCTCGGAGCACCGCTCCCAAAACCTGGCCGGGACTCGCGCCGTCGCGGCGTCCCACCGTCACGTAGATCCTGGTCCACGTTGCCCCGTCGGTGGACGGGGCCGGCTCCGTCGCCTCTGGGGTCGTGGGGGCGTCACCCTTGGTCGTGAGGGCCGCGGCGGCCACCAAGGCCGGATCATACTCGTCGAGGAGTGGCTCGATGGCGAGGAGGGCCGTGGTGAGGTCGGTGCCCGCCAACGTCCGTCGCAGCTCTTCCCGGAGCTTGCCGGCGGCGCTGCGTGCCCGATCGGTGTATCCCGGAAGCCGCAGCGGCTTGACCAGGCCGGAGATGCGCTCCAGGTATGGCAATTGGGGGGCCCGGAGGAACACCAGCACCTGGCCTCCCAGGCCGCAGAACCCCGCCAGCGCTTCTGCCGAAGGCAGGTCGGCGGCGATCACCAGGTCGGCGTCCTTCGCATCGGTCTCGGCGATCGACTCCACGTCGGGGGCTGCGATGGCCTCCCGGAGGCCGGGGGTCGTCGGATCCCATACCAGCGTTCGCTTTGGCGCGAGGATGTCCAAGGCGACCCGGGCTGCCTGGGCGCGGCCGGGCGGTTCCACGATGGCGTACCGGGTAGAACCGACACCCCCTTCTCGATAATCCGAGAGCACTGCCGTGGGTGCTCGCCGGGCGTGACGCTCGAGGAAGTCCGACAGTGGGTCAACGTTGGCGGTGGCGATGATGCGCTGTGCGTTCCCCGTGTCGGCGAGAATGGTTTCCAGGTCGTCGCTGCCGCCGAGGGCGAGGAGGCTCTCGGGCCAGAGCACCGCGACCCGTGACAACTGCTCCCCCTTGAGGGCCGATCGGCCCAACAGGTAGCGGGCGTCGGCTGGCGTGGCGACCAAGGTCTTCACCGCGTCGGCCCGAAGCAGTCGCTCCGTGCGGGCGAGCCCCGTGAGGGGGTGGACGAGACCGGGGGCTGTGGTGGCGCGGAGTGCTGCGGCGGCATCGAGGACGTCGCCAGTCTCGGGGGCGAGGATCAGTGTCTCGAGCCCAGGTGTATCGGTCCGAGGGAGGGCGTCGAACAGGGGCGCCACGGCCCAGCCCGCCGGGGGGCACACGTAGACGATAGGCTTCTGGTGCTCCAACGCAGCCCGATGTTCGGTGTCAAAAACCGGTCGAAAATCCCAAGACACGAGTCCCTCGATTGTCAAAGAGTCGGCGCGTGGCCGGTATGCTGGCATCATGCTACTTTGGCCGCTACCCGGACGCAACTTTCTTCATACCACGGTAGCTGAGAGAGGCACAGTCATGAACAGGGCGATCCCATGGGTGGCGGCGGCGGCGCTGGCGTGGCCCGGAGCGGTGCAGGCCCAGGAGCGGCAGAGCCCACGGGAGATGGGCGTCGTCGTGGGCGTCCTCCCCACCGGACCGCTCAATGCGATCACGGACGTCGCCGGGGTCAGGGTCGGCCAGGTGACGATCGTCCGGGGTGACTCGATCAACACCGGCGTGACCGCCATTCTGCCCCACGGCGGGAACATCTTCCAGCAGAAGGTGCCGGCGGCGGTGGTCGTGGGTAACGGGTTCGGGAAGTTGGCGGGATTCACGCAGGTGCGGGAGCTGGGGGAACTGGAATCGCCCGTCGTGCTGACGTGCACGCTCTGTGTTCCGCGGGTGGCCGACGCCGTGTTGACCTACCTCCTCGGACTCCCGGGAAACGAGAACGTCCGCTCGGCCAACGCCGTGGTGGGGGAGACGAACGACGGCGGTCTCAACGACATCCGAGCCCGCCCGGTGGGCGAGGCCGACGTCTTGCGAGCCATCACCGAGGCCAAACTGGGCCCGGTGGATCAGGGCAGCGTGGGTGCGGGGCGGGGAACGAGGGCTTTCGGGTGGAAGGGAGGCATCGGGACGTCGAGCCGCCGGCTTCCGGCGGACCTGGGGGGCTTCACGGTGGGGGTGCTGGTTCAGTCGAACTTCGGCGGAGTGCTCACCGTCGCGGGTGCACCGGTAGGGCAGGAGTTGGGGCGGTATTACCTGCGGGGCACCGGACGCGAGGAGGATTCCCCGGACGGCTCGGTGATGATCGTCGTGGCGACGGACGCGCCGCTGCAATACCGCAACCTGGAGCGACTCGGCCGCCGTGCACTCGCGGGCCTGGCCCGGACCGGGAGCTCTATGAGCAACGGGTCGGGGGATTACGTCATCGCGTTTTCGTCGGTGATGGTTTCCGATCTGCCGAACCATGCTCCCGTGGGCAACAACAACATGAGCCCGCTGTTTCAGGCCGTGATCGAAGCCACCGAAGAGGCGATCTACAATTCGTTGTTCCTCGCCACGACGGTGCAGGGCCACCGCGGCACTGCCGAGGCGCTACCCCTGGACGCCACGGCGGACGTGCTGCGGCGCTATGGAGTGATTCGAGATTGACGGATGGTCAATGGTCTCAACATGGAGATTGGACGTGCATAGCAAACAATTGATGCGGGCCGCGGTGGCGCTGGGGGCGATACTCATTCTCACGAATACCGCGGAAGCACAGCGCGAGGGCCTCAAGATCTACATCTCGGCCGACATGGAGGGGGTGGTGGGCGTCGTGACGGGAGATCAGTTGGGACCGGCCGGTTTCGAGTACGGGAAGGCGCGAGAGTTCATGACCCGCGAAGTGCTGGCGGCGATCGACGCGGCGAAGGCGGCGGGCGCGACGGAGATCCTCGTGAGCGATTCCCACGGGAACGGTGAGAACCTCCTCATCGAGATGTTCCCGGAGGATGTGACGGTGGTGCGGTCGTGGCCCCGGCCGTTGATGATGATGCAGGGCATCGACGAGACGTTCGACGGGGCGATCTTTCTCGGATACCACGCGGGCACGCACAACACCGCGGGGGTCCGCGCCCACACCATCTCCAGCGCCCGACTGACCGACGTCCGGCTCAACGGCACCCAAGTCCCGGAGGCCGGTATCAACGCAGCCATTGCCGGCCACTTCGGCGTACCCATCATCATGATCTCGGGGGACGACGCCGCGGTGGCGGAAGCCCAGGCGCTCATCGGCGACATCGAAGGGGCAGTGGTGAAGTGGAACTACGGCTTTCACTCGGCACGCACCTTGACGCCGGCGGCGGCCTACCGGCTGATCGGGGAGAAGGTGACGGCGGCCATTCGGCGTCTCGACGCGTTCGAGCCGTTTGTCATGCAGACGCCGGTGACATTGGACGTGCGATTCAAGAGCTATCGGCCGGTGCAGATGCTCTCGTATCTCCCGATTGTCGAGCAGACGGACTCTCACACGATTCGGTATATTGGCAATACGATCGTGGACATCTCCAAGTTCATCGAATTCATCACGAGCTACAACGTGGCCATCGAGCCGTAATCACGGCGTAGGCCAACTGGTGGGACAATGACCGATTCTCAAATTCCTGGGTTCACGCCGTCACGTAACGTCCGACAACTCCAGCCGTCGGCGACCCTGGCGGTGACACAAGAGGCGGCCCGGCGACGGGCCGCCGGTGAGGACATCATCGACTTGTCGGCGGGAGAGCCGGATTTCGACACGCCGCCTATCGTGTCCGAAGGCGGCATCCACGCCATCCAGGAGGGGAAGACGCACTACCCTCCGAACCCCGGCATTCTCGACCTGCGTGCCGCGGCGGCAAGCCACCTGTCGGTGTTATCGGGTGGCCGGCCGGTCAACGCCGACAACATCATCGTATCGACGGGGGCCAAGCAATCCCTCTTCAACGCGTGCTTCACGCTGTTCGGGCCGCACGACAGCGTGCTGATCCCGACGCCGGCGTGGGTGTCCTATCCGCAGATGATCCACCTGGCCCGCGCCAACCCGGTGATGGTGGCGGGGGATCCCGAGTTCGGTCTCAAGGTCAGCGTGGAAGATCTCGAAGAGGCGTCGGACGCGAACACCCGGGGCTTGATGCTGTGTTCGCCCAACAATCCAACCGGCGCGGTCTATACGGCGTCCGAGTTGCGTGCCATCGCCGAGTGGGCAAAGGGTCGGAAGATTTGGGTGATCGCCGATGAGATCTATCGCCGGATCCATTACGCCCCGGGCCCGGCGCCGTCGGTGCTCGATCTTCCGGACGATCTCCTGACGCAGACGGTGGTGATCTACGGTGCATCCAAGGCCTACGCCATGACGGGGTGGCGCATCGGTCTCGCCCTGGCGCCGGCCGAGGTTACCAAGGCCATGGCGGCGGTGCAGAGCCACACGACGAGTGGAGCCAATCATCCGGCCCAGTACGCGGCGGCGGTGGCGTTTGCCGACGAGCGTGTCGAGGCCGAGGTGCAGGACATGGTGAAGCGGTTTCAAGAGCGCCGTGAGATCGTCGTGCGCCACTTCCGCGAGCACCTTCCCGGACTCGAGTTCGTCGAGCCGCTCGGAGCATTCTATCTGTTCTTCCGAGTGGACAGCTGTTTCGGCGGGGAGATCGGTGACGCGATCTCGTTTTGCCAAAAGCTCATCGCAGACGCCGGTTTGGCGCTCGTACCCGGAGAGGCCTTTGGCGACGGGCGCTGGGTCCGCCTGTCCTTCGCGGCGTCGGAAGCGGACATCCACGAGGCGTTGGCGCGACTGGTGCGGTTTATCAACGACGTGAAAGGGGCGGCGAGGGGCGCACCGCCGAAGGGCGCCCTCGGGCTCTAGTTCCTTATATATCGAGCGAGAGAGACCATGAACTCGTCACGCAAGAGATTCTCGATAGTCGGACTGGTGGTACTGGCGATGTCCGTGCCCGGAATCCTCCCGGCCGCGGCCAGGCAAGGTGGTGACGCGCGGGTCAGTGTGTTGGTCAACGGACGCTTGTGGACCGGCGTGGCCGATGCGCCGTGGGCCGAGGCCGTGGCGGTTCGCGGCGGCAGGATCGTGGCCGTGGGTTCCGAAGCGGACGTGCTCGCAGCCGCCGGACCCGACGCCGATCGCCTCGACCTGAACGGCGCCTTTGTCACACCAGGCTTCATCGACGGCCACACCCATTTCAACGGCGCCGGCGCGCTATTGCTCGGGGCGAACCTTCTAGACGTCGCCAACGACGCGACGTTCCGCCGCCGTGTCTCGGAGGCGAACGACCGGCTGCCGCGGGGATCCTGGATGACACGGGGTGATTGGGGTGCATACGATCTCGAGACCACGTGGGTGCCGTCCCGCGAGTTGCTCGACGACGTGATCGGGAACCGCCCGGCGTTGCTCAACAAGTGGGACCGATCCCAGTACTTGGCCAACAGCGCGGCGCTCCGGGCGGCGGGCATCGATCCGGCGGGACACAGTGGCCTGGTGTCCGGCGATGAGCTGGCGCGCGTCCGCCGGGCGATGCCGTCGCCGTCGTTCGAGCAGCGATTGGCCGAGAACCGCCTCGCACTCCACGACTTGGCGCGGCACGGGATCACCACGATCCACGACATCACCGGACCGGAGCAGTTTGGGCTGTTCCAGTATCTCCGCGATCAGGATTCGCTGACGGTGCGAGTGTGCGCCAGGCCCACGCTGGACAAATGGGAGCAGCTCGCCGAGGTGGGCCTCCGGAACAACTACGGCGACGGGTGGATCAACATCTGCGGCCTGAAAGGCTTCGTCGACGGGATCATGGGGAACTCGTCCGCCATGTTCCGTGAGCCGTACGATCACACGCCCGAGAGCCGCGGTATCTGGCGCACGATGATGTCGCCTCCGGGGAACATGGAGAAGCTCATCCTCTCCGCCGATCAGGCGGGGCTCACGCCAAACATCCACGCCATCGGCGACCTCGCAGTCGATACCCTGCTCGACATGTTCTCCGCGGCGATCGAGGCCAACGGTCCCCGAGACCGTCGTTTCCGCATGATCCACGCCCAGGTCGTCGAAGAGGACGACTTCGCGCGGTTCGGGGAACTGGGCATCATCGCCGAGATCAACCCGTTCCATGCCATCGACGACATGCGCTGGATGGAGCCCCGCATCGGGGATCGATCGGCCGGCGCATACGCGTTTCGGTCCCTGAAAGACGGGGGAGCCATGTTGGTCTTCGGGTCGGACTGGCCCGGGACGAACGCTGCGTGGTACCCGGCCGATCCCATGCAGATGATCTACGCCGCCGTGACCCGGAAAACCCTCGACGGCTACCCCGAGGCGGGGTGGTACCCGGCTCAACGCATCACCGTGCAAGAGGCCCTGGAAGCCCACACGATCAACTCGGCGTACGCAGCCTTCGAGGAAGACGTCAAGGGCAAGCTCGCACCGGGGTTCATGGCGGATATCACCGTGTTGTCGCAGAATATCTTCGAGATCGAGCCGGACGACATCAAGGATGTTCGTGTGCTCCGCACGATGGTGAACGGCCGGTGGGTGTACATCGCGGCGACGCTCACACCGTGATTGGCCCAGACGAAGTGTGATGCACGACGAGCGGACCCTCGCGTACATCCGCGAGCTCTTCGCCGTCGAAGATGCAGCGTTGGAGGCGGCCCGGGCGCGCCACGAGTCCGAGGGCCTGCCCGCGATTCATATCTCTCCCGACGAAGGGAAGTTGTTGTCCGTGCTGCTCCACGCGGTGGGTGCGCGCCGCGTGTTGGAGCTGGGGACGTTGGGGGGATACAGTGGGGTCTGGCTGGCCCGGGCGCTGCCCGAGGAAGGCAGGCTCACGACCATCGAGTGTGACCCGAAGCATGCGAACGCCGCTCGCGAGGCCTTTGCCGACGCCGGGGTCTCCGACAAGATCGAATTACTCGAGGGAGACGCTCGGGAGATCCTGGCGAAGCTCACACCGGGTTTCGACGCCGTGTTCGTGGATGCGGACAAAGAGCCGATGGCACACTACTACCACGAGAGCATGCGACTCCTGAGAGTCGGCGGCGTATTGCTGGGCGACAACGCCACCTACCACGACCGGGTGGCCGATCCGGCGGACGACGCCCCCGACGTGCGGGGCGTGCGCGACTTCAACGCCTTGGCCTCCACCGACCGGCGCTTGGCGGCAACCATCGTCCCGATCCGCGACGGCCTGCTGGTCGGGATCAAGCTCGCGCCATGACGGCCACGGTGCCGGACGCGATGGTCGAGGCGCGCCGCCGGGTGCGGGAGGCGGTTCTCGAGGCCGGGGGAGTGTTGGGGGATGGTCGGACGGCTGCAATGGCCGGGCCGCCGTTGCAGACGCCGTTCGGAACCGCCGAGCCCGTGGAGGGTGACGAGGTGTCGGCCGTTGCCGTCGGCCCTCCCACGGCCGACTCCCGCGATGCAGCGTTCGCCGACGGTATCCAGCGCTACACGGTGGAAGGTCGGGTCGGGCTGACCCCGGTGCTCCGGGCCTACGTGGGTGCCGCCGTGTTGACGCGGCGGGACCGGGACCTCGTGCCGGCCGCCCATGACGCGGAGGAGTTCGTGGTGGCGCCGGTGGAGCAGCTCCCGGACACCACGGTGGCCAAGTTGCACGACACCGGCCTCCAAGTGCGGGATTGCGGCGCGGGCGACCGGACTCATCCGATTCTGGACGTGCAGGTGGCGGTGCAGGAGATTGAGCGTCGCCGTCGCCGCGCCGAGGTCCGGGCGGTCACCGAGTTTCGCCGTCGAGATCCGGACACCTGGCTCGTGGTGGACGGATCGCTCCGGGGGTACCCCGACGCGATTCGCGAGTCCCGGGTGCTGGGAGCGATCAAGAGCCACGAGACCCAGTTCCTGGCGGGGCTGGACCTCGAGACCGCCTTGACGCTGCCCGAGGCCCACCGCACCACGGTGTTCCGCCGGATGGGGGCTCGAGAAGACACGATCTATTCCTGGTACTTGCGGTTATGGGATTGGACCGAGCAGGACATCTTGTTCGGACTGTTGCGGATCGAGCGGGAACGGGGGCCGGGCGTCCTCGAGGAGATTGGGGACGTGTGTCGCTGGCTGTTGGCGGAGCGGTCGCCGCTGGCGACGCCGGACTCCCGCTGGGATCGGCTGCTGTATCCAATTCACGAGGTGGAGAACTTCCTGAAGGCGAAAGCGGGGTCGTGGTGGTAGCAGGAGGGAACATTCAGCCGATCGGCCGGGTGGTGGCGACGGAGCAGCTACCGGCGAGTCCCCACCAGTTCCACTTTTGGACCGAGGTGGAGACGCCGCTCGGCATCGGAGCCATCGTGCGGGTGGAGGGCGCCGCTCGCATGGTGTACGCCGTGGTCGTCGACGCCAAGGCGTATTCCGACCTCGCGGACCCGCTCCACGAGGTGCGGGTGGCCGCGGGGGTGCCCGGAGCGCACGTGCCCCCCACGCGTCGCACCGAGATCCGTCTGTGGACCGCCGCGGTACTGCGGCAGGTGCCCGAGGAGCCACTCCAGCCGGTGCCGCTGGCCGATGTCTTCCTTGCGTCCGAGGAGGACGTACAGGTTGCACTGCGGATGGAATCCTACGTGCAGGGGGAGGCCCCGACCGGGATCCCCATCGGGATGTATGCCACGGGTGGGCTCACGGCGCCCGTGTATCTCGACGCGAACTTCCTCCTGGGACCGGAATCGGCCCACCTCAATATCTCCGGCGTATCGGGGTTGGCGACAAAGACGAGCGCAGTGGAATTCCTCCTCAAGAGCGTGTTCACCCACTTTCCGTCCAGCAAGGGTCGTGTCGCGGCGGTGTGTTTCAACGTCAAGGGGCCCGATCTCTGTTTTCTCGATCAACCCACCGAGCTGCCGCCGGAGGATCTCGAGATGTATGCCGGCCTCGGGATCGACCCCACACCGTTCGACGGCGCACATTACTTCGCGCCGTTCAAGGCCGACGGCATCAACATCAACACCTTGCGGTCCCACCCCGACCTGATCGGTTCGGTTCAGCCGCTCGTGTGGGGCCTGCGGGAGGTGCTCGACTACCACGAAGTCCTGTTGAATCGGGACGATCTCGATGCGAAGGCTGCGGCGTTCATCGACTTTCTCACCGACCGCGTGGTCGAGAAGGAATTCCGGGATGAGTGGGGCACCACGCATCGCGTCCGCACGTTTTCCGATCTCGAACAGCTGTTCCGCGCCGTCTTCGACGGGCTCGAGGCGAGCGGACGGGGTGATACGTGGCGCACGCACCACATCGCCACGATGCGCAAAGTGCGGAATCGACTCTTGAATATCTCGACGCGGTGCAAGGGTCTGGTAACGGATGACGGAACGTCCGAAGACGTGCCGTTCGGCGCGTTCGAGGATCGCGGTGTCTATGTCATCGACGTGTCGGGTATGGATCAACTCGCGCAGGATCTCGTCTTCACCAGGGTCGTATCCAAGCTGCGTGAGCATCTCGAGCGACGAGACCTCGGGGTGGATCACGTCATCGTGTTCGCCGACGAGCTGAACAAGTATGCGCCCGGCGACGGACCCGACACCTACGTACGCAAGATGTTGCTCGACATCTCCGAACGAGGACGCTACCTGGGTCTCGTGCTGTTCGGTGCCCAGCAGTTCCGTTCGCAGGTACACCGACGAGTGGTGGGCAACGCGAGTACGACGGTGTACGGCCGGATGGACATGGACGAATTGGCGACACCGGGGTATCAGGTGTTGTCACAGGCCACGAAGATCAAACTGGCCACGCTGCCAAAGGGCGAGTTGATGGTGCGACACCCCCACTTCACCCAACCGGTATTCCTGAGGTTTCCCCGACCACCGGCGCTCGCCGGCCCCGCGGGGGTGGCAGCCTATCCCCCGGCCCAGGACGTGCCCTTCGAGGAGGCCGTGATGCGGCAGTTGGTGGCGCTGGATCGCCGGATCTCGCCGAATACCGTGGTCGAGGTGATCGGCGGGCGGCAGGAGGAGGACGTGCGCCGGGCCCTGTTGGCCACCAGACGCGCGCGGCCGGACGATGTATTAGCATATTTTCGAGCGGCGGTCGGGCCCCGAGTGCATCGCGCACCCACGGCGCCGGCCGGTGCTGGCACGACCCCCCTCCAATCGGTGGAGGACCCGTATGCGTAACGCGTTCATCATGATGTGGGTGGTGTGGCCAGGCCTCGCTCTGGCCCAGACCCAGATCACGTTCGAGTACCGTCCTGCTGCAGGAGTCACCGTCCAAGTGGTGGTCGAGTCGCGGGGAGAGCGCCTGATGATGGGTGTACCCGGCGTGATCGACGGCACGGTGGTGGAGTTCACGTCCTTGGGAGGCATTACGACTCGGGTCATTCCGGCGGGTGGCGGGAACTTCGGGCTCGAGGTGCGCTACGACTCCCTCCGAGCGCGGTATCGCATGGGGACCGGCACCTGGTCGGAGGGGCAACTGGCCTTCAACTCGCCCGTCGAAGCGCTGTTCACCACCGATCGCCGTTTGGCCCTTGGCGCCCCGGCCTTTGTTGGGGATGCGACTGTGGGAGAGGGGGCGCGGAGCGGAACGGGGAGGCCCCACCTCGTGTTGCCGGTGAACCCGGTCGACGTCGCAGGCCAGTGGCAATCGGAGCTGCACTTGCCGTTTTCAAGCGAGATTCCGGGGGAGGGGGCCGGGATCGTCACGGCCACCCTGACGGGACCGGCGGTCGGGTTGCTCGACAGCCTGGTCTTCCGTGGAGCAGACACTCTCGCGTATCTGTCGGCCCGCGGACGGTTCAACCCCTCCACGGCGACCAGTACGTTGATGTTGGGTGGTGGGCCCGCCACCGCGGAATTGTGGGGCGAGTTTGCTGGAAAGTTCATTTGGTCCACCGCGTGGAACGCGTTCGTCTCCGCTGCAGTTGCCGCGCGTGTCAGTCAGCGGTTCGAGGCGGTGGTAGGAAGCGGTGTGGAAGACGCGAGGGTCACAACCACCGTCACGACGAGGGTACGGGTCCGGACCTGACGTGAAACTCGCGCACCTCGCCGATCTCCATCTCGGCTTTCGGCAATACACGCGGCAGACACCTCACGGTATCAACCAACGTGAGGCCGACGTGGCGACGGCCTTTCGCCGGGCGGTGGACAGCGTCGCGGCGGCCCGGCCCGATGTGGTGATCGTGGCCGGAGACGTGTTCCATTCCGTCCGACCCACGAACGCGGCCATACTCGATTCGTTCAACCAGTTCCGGCGTCTGGGTGAAGCGCTGCCCGGCACGCCCATCGTGATCATCGCCGGAAATCACGACACGCCGCGGTCCAGTGAGACCGGAACGATCCTGACGCTGTTCGAGGCGCTTCCCAACATCCACGTCGCCGCGAGGGATTCACGCCGCCTCGTGTTCGAGGAGCTCGACCTCGCGGTATTCTGTGTGCCCCACGGCGCCATCAGGATGGCGTCGCGGCCCACGATGCGCCCGGAAGCCGGAGTCCGGTGGAACGTGTTGCTCA
Organism: Gemmatimonadota bacterium; assembly: GCA_039589615.1. Classification (GTDB taxonomy): domain Bacteria; phylum Gemmatimonadota; class Gemmatimonadetes; order Gemmatimonadales; family GWC2-71-9; genus B3T1B10. Next base: position 20,675 of record JBDHHA010000101.1, on the reverse strand, counting down.
CCCACGGCGAGGTTGCCGGCGTGGTACCGGGCGACCGGTCGTTCGTCGAGTACGGTGGCGCGATGGTGGAGCCGGGCGACCTCCATGCCGAGCAGTGGAGTTACGTGGCACTCGGGCACTACCATGTGGCACAGCAGGTCACGCCAAACGCGTGGTACGCCGGTTCGATCGAGTTCGTGAGCTCCAACCCCTGGGGCGAGTTGCGAGAGGGCGACCGGCTGGGATGGGGCGATGCCAAGGGGTGGCTCTTGGCGACGCTGGGCGACGGTCAGGCGTCGGTGGAGTTCGTCCCCCTCGAGCGATCGCGCAGGCACATCGATCTGGAACCGGTGGACGGGGCGGGGAAGACCGCCGCGGAGCTGGATACGCTCATCAAAACACACGTCGCGGGGATCCCCGAGGGCCCCGACGACCAAGTCGTGCGACAGCTGATCACCAACGTGAGTCGTCACGTGGCTCGCGACGTGGACCACGGCGCGATTCGCGACTACAAGGCCCGCGCGCTGCACTATCACCTCGACATCCGGCGCCCCGACGTCAAACGCGAAATCGGTGTTGGATCTCCCGGCAGGCGGCAAACGCTGGAGGAGATGGTGACCGAGTACCTGGAGCGACGCGAGGTTGCGCCAGGTGTGGAGCGAAGTGCGTTGTTGGCGTTGGGACGACGGTATTTGGAGCAGGTCGCCCGGGACGGCGTGGAGGGATAGTGCAACTCCACCGCCTCAAGCTCGTCAACTTCCGGCAACACGCCGACACCGAATTCCAGTTGGGAGCGGGGCTCACGGCTGTCATCGGCCCCAACGGTTCCGGCAAGACGACGCTCCTCGAAGGTGTCGCATGGGCGCTGTACGGCAACGTGGGGGCACGGGGCAGTCGGGATTCGCTGCGGCGCATCGGGGCGCCGGCGCGGGCGCCGGTGCGGGTGGAGATCGACTTCACGCTGGGAGCCCACGAGTATCGCGTGGTCCGCACGCTCTATGGCGCGGAGCTGTACCAGGATGGGGGAACGGGGCCCATCGCCGACAGCCACCAAGCCGTATCGGGCAAGATCGGCCACCTGCTGGGCATGACCCACGACGAGTTCTTCAGCACGTACTTCACCGGCCAGAAGGAACTCACGGTGATGGCGTCGATGGGACCTTCGGAGCGGGCAAAATTCCTGTCGCGGTTGCTGGGCTACGAAAGGCTCCGCCAGGCGCAACACCATTTGCGGCAGCGGCGGTCCACGTTGCGGTCCGAGGTAGCGGGACTGGAACAAGGACTCGGCGATCTCGCTGCGCTCCAGCGCGAGCAATCCGAGGTGCAGCGGCATTTAGAGGAGGCCCAGGCGCTCGCGGTGACCGCCGCCGCCGAGCTCGAGGAGAGTCAACGAGCGCGTGACGCGGCGATGCCCGCTTGGGCCAAGATGAAAGAGCTACGGGACGCCAACCTGGCGGCCGACGGCGAGCGACGTATCGCCGAGCAGATGGTCCAAGAAGCCCGTCGCGAGTTCCAACGGATCGACCGGGACTTGGCCGAGGCCATCAACGCCAAGAACCAACTCGACGAATTGCTGCCGGATCTGCAACGGGCTCAGGATCTCCGCAAGGAGCTCGACCATCTGGATCATGAAGCGAAGGCTGCGGGGAAACGGCGGCTTCTGTCGGGTCAGCTCACCGAAGTCCGGCAGCAGATGGAGCTTCTCGAGGAGCGCCTGAGGTCGACCGGGAACATCGAAGAGGCCCATGCAAAGGCGGAACAGGCCGTCACACAGGCCCGCGCCCTGTTGGACGACCTGCGCAAGCGGGAGGAGGAAGCGCACACCACGTGGGTGCGGGACCGCCAGGATGCGGAAACCAAACGGTCGGCGTTACTGGATCAGTTCAGCGAACTCAAGAAACACAGGGAGCGGATTCTGGAGGCCGGCCCCGACGGGCAATGCCCCACCTGTGCTCGCCCACTCGACACGGAATACGAATCGGTCCTCACGACCTTGGAGGGACAACTCGAGGAGATCAAGGCCAACGGCAAGTACTACAAAGCCCGCGTCAAGCAACTGGCAAAGGAGCCGGATGATGTCCTCGCGGCGCAGCAGGAGCGACAGGGCGTCGGGAAGGCGCTCGAGACGGCGTTGCAGGACATTGCCAGCTCGGAGGCGCAGGGGCGCCAACGGCAGGAATCGGAGCGGGATCTCGGACGACTCACGAAACACGTGGGGGAGCTCGAGACGGAACTTGCGAGCCTGCCCGACGCCTACGATGTCGAGCGCCACGAGGTGGTGCGGCGCGACATGCAAGCCCTCGACCCCGTGCTGGAGAAGGCCACCCAACTGCACGTCAAAGCCGAGCACGCCGAACGGCTCGTCGGGGAGGCGGAACAGGCGGAGCGCCTGCTGTCGGAACGCGAGGACCGGGAGCGCCAGTTGGTCGATGCCATTGCGGCATCCGGGTATACCGAGGAAGCCTTCGAGCAAGCGCGGGAGCAGTACGAGGCGGCGCAGCGGAGCGTCCGGGGTGGCGAGCTGCAGGTGGCGTCTGTGAAGGGTGACGAGAAGGCGGCGCAAGTAGCCGTCGAGAGTGTCGAGCGACGGATAGGCGACCGGGCCGAGCGGGCGGCTCGGTCTGTCACGCTGCGGAGCGATCTCCTGCTCCATGAGGAGCTCGACACCGCACTCGAGGATCTGCGTGCGGAGCTGAATGCCAAGCTGCGGCCGGATCTGTCGGATCTCGGATCGACCTTCGTCGCGGAACTCACGGAAGGACGGTATCACGAGTTTGAGCTGGATGAGAATTACCGCATCGGCGTGTTGGAGGACGGCGTGCCGAAGCCAGTCATCTCCGGTGGTGAGGAGGATGTCGTGAACCTCGCGTTGCGTCTTGCCATCAGCCAGATGGTAGCGGAGCGTGCGGGGCAGCCTTTGTCGCTCCTGGTGCTGGACGAGATCTTTGGTGGATTGGACGAGGCCCGACGGCAGGGAGCCATCGAGCTTCTTCGCCGGCTGAGCGATAGGTTCCCCCAGGTGGTGCTCATCACGCACATTGAAACGGTCAAGGAGGGAGCAGACCAAGTGTTACGGGTTTCCGTCGATCCTCGAACCGGGACGGCAGTCGTGGTCGAGGAGTCGGGGGTGGAGAGCTATGGCCTTGCCGCGTCGTGAGGAGGGGGTGTCGGGTCCCTATCGTGCGGACCCGGGCGACATCGACGCCGTGAACACGGTGTTTGCGGACTCCTTCACTGATCGCTACCGGCGGGATGGTCTGGTCGGCGTGCGTGTCCCGAGACTGAACCCGGCGATCTGGGACTATGCCATGCAGGACGCCGGTGAGGGCGCCATGGTGTGGCGCGACGGGAGCGGCAGCATCGTGGCCTTCAATATCGCCCATCTTTCGGGGGCGGAGGGATGGATGGGGCCGCTGGCAGTGCGTCCCGCGCGGCAGGGGTCCGGCATCGGGACCACCATCGTACGGGCGGCGACGGACTGGCTCCGCGAGCACGACGCGATCACGATCGGGCTGGAGACCATGCCGCGGACCGTCGACAACATCGGCTTCTACTCCCAATTGGGATTTGTACCGCAATATCTCACGATCACGATGGTTGGCGAGGTCCGGCCGTACGAAGTGGGCGACGTGACCTTTCTGAGCGATCTCGCCGTCTCCGACCGCGATGCAGTGCTCGAGGCGATGCGCGATCGTCTTCAAGAGTCCGCCCCGGGGTGCGACTACACCCGGGAATTTCAACTGACATTGGAGATGGGTGTGGGGGATGGGGCCGTCGTAGAATCGAATGGCGTGCGCGGGTTTGCGTTGTGGCACACCGCGGGACTCGTCGAAGCACGTCCGGCCGAGGAACTGCGGGTCCTCAAACTGTTTGCTGATTCGCGGGAGACCTTTGAGAAGCTCGTCGTCGCGCTGGAGGCGGTTGCGGCGGATGCCGGCCTCGGCCGGGTGGCGGTTCGATGTCAGACGGCGTGCACCGTTGCGTACGGTGCTCTGGTGCGATTGGGTTATCGGGTTCGATGGACTGATCTTCGCATGACGCTGGATGGGTATCCGGAGGCCCGCCTCGGTGAGCGCGAAGTACTGCTAACCAACTGGGAGATCTAGACGGCGGGGTCACCCGCTCTTGGATTCATTTTCCTCTCCTCTCAAAACGATCCCAATTGCGATCAGCACCGTACCGACGGCCAGAAACACGTGCATCCATCCGCTGTCCAGTCTGCCGACGAACGTGCCAAGAGCATATTTCATTGCACCTCGCTTGACGTTGTCGGAGCGCTATTCTATATTCGCGTCCGCGTTGGAATGCGCCGGGGACGAAGAGCTCAATTATTGAGCCAACAAGTCCGATAACGCGTTTGATGTTCCGGCCGAAGCCAGGCCCTGTTGAGGGAAGGCCGACGTCACTACGACAGCGCGGTGCCTGTATCTTCGGGCTTCAATAATCCTCTTCGGTCCCACCCCGGCAGCCGGTGCATGCGTGCATGCGCCGGCTTTTTCGTGCTTGCGCAAAATAGCCCCCCTCGTCATCCTCAAACAGACCTTGAAATCTACGGGAACCCGATCGTCGATGCGGCCGTTCCGGAGAACCGAACAGTCCCTAGGACGACCTCGAGGAGTGGATATGCCCAGTGAGTCCCCGTTCCACGAAGGCGCCCCGGTAACCGAAGCCGACGGCCACGTCGAGCTCGACGAGCTCGTCCGCCGGATGCTGCTACATCTGGGGGAAGACCCCGACCGGGAAGGTCTCCGCCGCACGCCGGGCCGCGTCGCCAAATCCATGCGGTGGCTGACGCGTGGCTATGGAAAGTCCATCCAAGACGTCATCGGGAACGCCGTATTCGAAGAGGCACACGAGAGTATGGTGCTGGTGCGGGACATCGAAGTGTACTCGCTGTGCGAGCATCACATGCTGCCGTTTTTCGGCAAGGCGCACATCGCCTACTATCCCAATGGGAGGATCGTCGGGCTCTCGAAACTGCCCCGGGTCGTCGACGTTTTCGCCCGACGGCTGCAGGTTCAGGAGCGGCTAACCGACCAGATCGCGGACGCGCTCATGGACGTGCTCGAGCCCATGGGGGTAGGCGTCGTGGTCGAGGCGTATCACCTGTGCATGATGATGCGGGGGGTGCAGAAGCAGAACTCCAAGACGGTTACGAGCGCCCTGCGTGGCATTTTTCGAGACGATGCCAAGACGCGTGACGAATTCCTGCGACTGGCGCATGGAGGTCGTTGGCTCGAGTAACGCCATGCTCGACACGCTCCGCGATATCCGCCGCATCACATCGACCCCACAACGGGGCTGCACCCGTCTCGCCTATACGCACTTCGAGGACCAGGCCCACGATTACGTGTGGGACAAGCTGCGAGCCCTCGACGGACTCGCGCGAGAGGAAGACGCCGCAGGCAACACCTTTATCGTTCCCACCGGATCCCTCCACACCGACGAGCCCATCGTACTCATCGGGAGTCACCTGGACACCGTGATCGAAGGGGGATGGCTCGACGGCGCACTCGGTGTGGTGGCCGGCATGTACGCGCTTCAGGGCAGGGCGGACGGCGGCGCTGCGGACCCCCGCGTGGGGTTGGTGGTCTTCCGGGACGAGGAAGGCGTGCGCTTCAACACCGGGCTGTTCGGGTCCGGGGTTTTTGCTGGTGGATGTACTCCCGGTGCTCTGGAAATCGTGAGCACCGACGGCGTGCGGCTTCATGATGTGGTGCGTGATCCCGAAGGTTGCTGTACGTACCGTCCCCCCGTCAGGGCTGCGGCATTCCTCGAGTGCCACATCGAGCAAGGGGAGCGCTTGTCCACTCACGATTGCCGAGTCGGCGTCGTGTCCGGGATCGTCGGCATACGCCGGTTCGAGCTCGTGGGGCAAGGGATGGCCAATCACGCTGGAACGACCGACATGCGGCGCCGTCTCGACGCGCTGGTGCCCGTCGCGGATGTCGTGGCGCGGTCCCCGGGGTTGGTGGAGGATCTCGAGGATGCAGTGATCACGTGCGGGCGGATGCAGGTGGAGCCTGGCGCCCCGAACATCGTGCCGGGCCGCGCCAGTGCGATCGTGGAAATTCGCGGCCGAGACGACGCCACGTTGGACGCCATTGAACAGCGGCTGCGGTCGCTGATCGCCGATCTGGGACCAGCGGTGTCCGGGGGGCGATGCGCAGAGGTCTCGATGGAGTCGATCGTGTCAGTTGCCCCGACCCCGACCGACGCCACTCTCAATGACCTCTTGGCCGAGATCCTCGAGGAGCGCAACATCGCGTTCCGGCGCATGGCGTCCATGGCTGGGCATGACACGCAGCAGGCCGCCCGGCGGTGTGGTGCATCGATGTTCTTCATTCCCAGCATCGACGGCGTGAGCCACAATCCTGCGGAAGATTCGCATGAAGAGGACATCCAGCTCGCCGGCGACCTGATGTTGGCCTGGGTGGAGCGGTGTGTTGCCGCATGTTTGTAGAGCTCGCCGAATATCTTCGGTGCCCGACAGACCCCACCGAATCGACCTGCGTGGTCATGCCGGACAAGGTGATCGGTCGTGTGATCATGACCGGCACCATCGGGTGCCCGGCGTCCAACAGGGAGTACCGGATTGACGACGGCGTCGCCGACTTCCGCCCCGCGGATTCCAGGCTCGCCTTGCCGGCGGCCGAGGGCGGAGTGTCCTTCGACGCGGGAACGGTGCAGGCACTCCTCGGTGTGGCCACGCCGGGAGGTTACATGGTCCTCTTTGGGTCGGCGGCGGACCTCGCCGTGGACCTCGCGGAGCGAATCGGGGGCGTCCACTTCGTGGCGTTCAATCCACCGGAAACCGTTGAACCGTTCCCGGCGCTGAGCATCCTGCGCGGACCCGCTCCCATCCCGCTGCGCAGCTCGATGGCCCGCGGCGTGGTGCTCGGGCGGGAGTACGGTTTCGAGCCATGGCTGTCCGAGGGAGGGCGCGTGTTGTTGAAGGGGCTCCGGGTCGTGGCGTTACGGGAGGACGCTCACATCCCGCACGTTGAGCAACTTGCCTCCGGCGACGGTCTGTGGGTGGGGCAGAAGAGCTGATTCACTCGTAACAGGCCTCGATGCGATCCCGGTACCGCTCTTCGACGACGTGCCGCTTGACCTTGAGCGACGGGGTGAGTGTGCCGTCTTCCTCCGTGAAATCGTCCTCGATGATCACGACCTTCTTCGGCATCTGGTAGCCGGCAAGGTCCCGCAATGTCACCATCACCTCACGCTCGAGCTTCGCCGTGATGTCCGGTAGCCCGAGAAGGTGGATTGGATCGTCCGAGGCCAGGCTGCGCTCCTTCGCCCACTTCTTGAGCGCGTCCCGATCGGGAACGACGAGGATGATCGGGAACTTGCGCTTGTCCCCGATCATCACCGCGTTGGCGACGAAGGAGCTTGCCTTGACGCGGTTCTCGATCGGTTGCGGCGCAATGTTCTTGCCGCCGGCGGTGACGATGATGTCCTTCTTCCGATCCGTGATGCGCAGGTACCCGTCGTCGTCCACCTCTCCAATGTCCCCGGTGTGGAACCGGCCATCCTCGTCGATCACTTCCTTGGTCTTCTCCGGCTTGTGATAGTACCCCTGCATGACGTTGGGGCCCTTCACGAGGATCTCGCCGTCACCGGCAATCTCGAGATCGATGCCCGGGAGGACGATGCCCACCGTCCCGATGCGAGGCGCCTCGAGTGGGTTGACGCTGATGATGGGCGCGGTCTCCGTCAGGCCGTACCCCTCGAGAATCGGGAGGCCCGCCGCGTAGAAGAATTTGGCGATTTCCGGCAACAGTGGTGCGGCACCGGAGACAAAGAACCGCATTCTCCCGCCGGTCTGGGCTCTCAGCTTGGAGAGCACGAGTCGGTCGGCGATGCGATATCCCAGCCGGAGTCCGGCGGGGACAGGTTCCTGGGCGAGCTTGCGGTCTGCCCAGCGGTCTGCCGTCCTCCGGGCCCAGAGGAAGATCCGCTTCTTGAGGGCACCGCCGGACAGCCCGCGCTCGAGGACTCTGGCGTAGATCTTCTCGTAGAGTCGGGGAACCGCGAGCATGATGGTCGGTTTGACCTCCTGGAGGTTGTGCCGAATCGCGTCCAGGTTCTCGGCATACGCGATCGTGGCGCCGGCGGCCACCATGACGTAGAAGCCGGCGTTGCGCTCGAAGGCATGGGACAGTGTGATCACCGAGAGACAGACGTCGTCGGAGACCACCGGCAGGACCTCGAGCGCGGCGAGGGCGTTGCGGACGAGGTTGCCGTGCGACAACATCACGCCTTTCGGGTCGCCGGTGGTCCCGGAGGTGTAGATGAGCGTCGCGACGGCGTCCGGCGGAATGGCCAGCGCGTCGTCGTGATACGTGGGGTAGTTCACCTCGGCGGACTCACCGAGTTGGCTGAGTTCCTGAAACGTCAGCGCCGGCGCGGCGCCGGGGTGCTCGAAGGCGATCAAGTGCTGCAGCGTGGGAACTTCGTCGCGGATCTGCAACACCTTGTCGAGTTGGCCTTGGTCCTCCACGAACACCGCTGAGCATCCGGAGTCCTGGAGGACGTAGCGCACCTGTTGGGGGGTGAGGCTGGGGTAGATCGACACGTCGGTGCACCCGATCGACAGGCTGGCCAGGTCGGCGATGGCCCACTCCGGGCGGTTGGTGGCGAGGATGGCCACGCGGTCGCCGGGCTGGATTCCCAGCTCGCGAAGCCCGAGGCCGATGTGCTTGACGCGCCGGGCCAGATCTTGATGGGTGATGTCGTGCCATACGCCGTCGGCCTTGTAGCGCAGGGCACCCCGCTTCGTTCCGAAGCGATCGATCGCATCGAACAACAGTTGCGGTACGGTTTGTGGTGCCGTCACGGCCGCCTCCGGTACGCGTATTCACGCGGTCCCCGTCCCCGCCAACCCGCTGCCGGCGGGGCGACCACACTGATCGTGATCGGGTTGGAGCGGATGTTGCCGACCCGCGCCTGCACCCTGCCCTCGCCGATTTCGTGGGCGGAGATGAGACCCGTCGCCGTGTCGAGCGTGAAGCCGATCTGTCCCGAGTCGACGTCGATGATGGCCCAAAACACCTCGGCGTCCGCGACCACCTCACCGGCTCCGTTGATCGCCTGTGCTTCCAGCCGAAGGGTGTCACCGACCACGACCGTCCGATTCGCAGGGTCCACCTGGAGGGCAACGATGCGATTGAGATCGGGGCTCACGATCGAACACCCGGCTGTGACGATCGCGACGAGGGCGGCTCGAGTCGATGGACTCAGAGTTCCTCCGCGTACCCGATGTCGTGTAGCGTGTGTTGCGCGTGGTCGATCCACTTTTGCGCTTCGGCGTCTCGCGGCGGATTCGCGAGAAAGGCCTTGAGATGGGTGACCGCCGCCTCGGTTTCACCCCGTTTGATCAAGAGGAAGGCCAATCCGTAGTGGGCCCCCATCAGTGTGCTATCGATATCGAGGGCCTTGCGGTAGTAGCGGATGGCCTCATCATGTTGCTCGGCTTTGGAAAAGGCGATGGCGATGTTCTGCAGAACCCGGATGTCGGTGGGGTCATCCCGGAGCGCCAGGCGGTACGAGGTCAACGCCGCGTCGAAATCACCCTGCCGCTCGAGGGCCAGCGCTTCGTTCAGGTAGTCCAGGCGCTGAGGCCGAAGGTCGCCGCGAGAGCGGCGCTTGAAGAGACGATTCCAGAAGGCCATATCTGAGCGTCAAGATACCGTCGCCCAATTTTCTTGGCAACGCGGCTGGAGTAGGGGTCGGTGGGCCGGCAGCTACGGCAGGCGACGCGAAACCTCGCGTGCAGCAGTCAGACGGTGAGTAACTCCGTGTAGTTCTTGCCTTCGGTCATGGCGTCGAAGACCCGCTGGAGGACGGCCGGAGCGCCCGCCAGAAACCGGCAACGGTCGTCCCCGCAGGTGAGGCACTCCACCTGCATTACGGCCACCACGTCGGCTGCCAGCTCGGTCAAGAATGAGGCCAGGAGCCCGGTGGTGAGGTGACAGGACGGCAAGGGGGCCGCTGTCTCATCGCCGACTTCGATCCAATCCGTCGTGTCGACGGCAAACGCGGCGTTGCCCAGTTGCTCGATGGTGAGCGTACCCCAACCCGCGTTCTCGAAGAACTCCGATACCATCGGGCCTAGAAACGACGCATCGAGTTCCGCGGGATCTTCGACATTCGCATACGTCCCCAACCACGACTTGAACGACTGATAGAGTTCGGGCCCCGCCGCATATCCTACCTCTTGGAGGAGCGGTGCTGCCTGATCTCCCAAAGTACGTTCCAGCGATTCCCGCAAAGAACGCAACGCCGCCGGTCCTATGCATACCAAGCTCGCGTTGTCTACAGCCGTCATTGGCTCACCAAAGTGGTTCGGGTCGAATGGAGCAACTTAGGTAACCGCTCCGATTCGACGCAAGAGGCTGTCTTCGTCCAAGATCTCCACCCCGAGACTCTTGGCACGCTCCAGCTTGCTGCCTGGTGACTCGCCGGCCACTAGAGCAGTTGTCTTCTTCGAGACCGACGACACCACGCGCCCGCCCGCCTGCTCGATGCGCGTCTGCGCTTCAGACCGCGAGAGGTTCGGGAGCGTGCCGGTGATGACGTACGTCTGCCCCGAGAGGGCGGTGCCCGTGTCTTGGGACGGCTCCGTCAACGTGACGCCGCGGGACCGGAGCCGTTCGATCAGGGCGTGGTTGTGGGTTTCCGCAAAAAACGCCGCTACGGCTGCTGCGATAGTCGGCCCGATGCCGTCGATGGCGGCGATCTCGGCTTCGCCTGCCGCGATGAGGGCGTCCACGGACCCGAATGTGCCGGCCAACAGCTTCGCTCCTTCGCTGCCGACGTGACGGATACCCAGGGCAAACAGCAGTTTGGACAGGGGCTGGGCCTTGGACGCCTCGATCGCCTCCACCAGCTGCGTGGCGGCCTTGGCGGCAAATCCCTCGAGGGCTTCGAGTTGGTCGGTGGTGAGTCCATAGAGGTCGGCCACGCTCTCGATCAGGCCGGCATCCTTCAGTTGCTGGACCCGCTGGGTGCCGAGCCCACGGATGTCGAGGGCGCCACGAGACGCGTAGTGGGTCAGGCCTTCCAGGATCCTCCCGGCACACGTGGCGTTGGGGCAATACACGGCGACCTCGCCCTGGGGGCGGTCGATGGCGGTGCCGCACGCCGGACAGGCCTGGGGAGGCTCATAGGGCCTGGCGTGGGGCGGGCGTTGTTCGCGCACCGGACCCAACACCTGCGGGATGACTTCTCCGGCGCGTGTGACCTCCACGAGATCACCCACCCGGATGTCCTTGGCCTCGATGAGATCCATGTTGTGGAGCGTGGCCTTCGAGACCGTGACCCCTCCGATCTCGACGGGTTCCAGCACCGCGTAGGGATTCATCGCTCCGGTGCGGCCGACGTTGATGCGGATGTCGAGGAGTCGGGTCACGGCGATCTCGGGGGCGAATTTACGGGCGATCGCCCAGCGGGGCTCTCGACCCCCCACCACCCCCAATTCCCCATGTAGCGAGAGGCGATCCACCTTCACGACCACGCCGTCGGCCTCGAAGTTGAGCTCGGGAATACGGGCCTCCAGATCCCCGATGACCTCTTTGGCCTCGGCGAGGGACGGCACCGCTCGGCGGTGGGGCGCGACGGGAAAGCCCCAGGACGTCAACTGGTCGAGCACTTCGTGTTGGGTGCCGATCGCCAACGGTGCAGCGCCTTCGACGTGAAAGGCGAAGAACCGCAGCCCGCGACTGCGCGTGGCCTTGGGGTCGAGCAGCCGCAGGCTGCCGGCGGCCGTGTTCCGGGGATTCGCAAACCGCTCTCCCGTCTCGGCCTCGCGCCGCTCATTGAGGCGGGCGAAGTTGTCCAGCGGGAAGTAGACTTCCCCTCGCACTTCCATCAGCGCCGGCCAGTCCTCCCCCAGCAACCGGAGGGGAATATCCGGGATGGTCTTGAGATTGGTGGTGACGTTCTCGCCGACGGCGCCGTTTCCCCGCGTGGCACCAAGTGTCAGCACACCGTCCTCGTAGGTGAGGTTGACGGCTGCTCCGTCGATCTTCAACTCGAGCTGGTAGCCCGCAGTCAGCACCTCGGGGACGAGCTTGGCAATGCGCTGCTCCCATGCGCCCAACTCGTCGTCGTCGAAGGCATTCCCCAGCGACAGCATGGGAACCCGGTGCCGGTGCTTGGGCAGATCCGACGCAGGCGCGCCGCCCACGCGCTGGGTGGGTGAGTCCTGAGTGCGGAGTTCGGGATGTTCTTGTTCGAGTTGTTGCAGCTCCCGGAACAACCGATCGTACTCGGCGTCGGAGATCTCGGGACTGTCGAGCACGTGGTACGCGTGGTTTGCCCGATGCAATACCTGGCGCAGTCGCTCGGCGCGCTCGCGCGCCCGCCGTCCGTCGCTCAGCGTCCCTTACCCTCCTCCTGAATGACGGTCATGGCCACGTCCGTCAGTCGATCGAGTTCGTCCCCCGCGCTGGCCGAGAGCAGCCCTTCGGTCCAGGGGCCGTCGCGCGACGAAAACGCCCCGACAAGTCGGCGGAGAAATGCCACGAGGGCCACGCGCTCTCGGTCGGCGCGCCGGGCGCGAGCGCTCGTTGCCGCCTGGCGGTGTTCCAGCAACTCATAGCGATAGGCGTTCCGCAACGCCCGGGCCGTGAGATTGGCCACCACCTTGCAGAACTGCAGGTCTTCGTCGGAGAAAGACGGCCCGTCGCGAAAGGTGCGGAGGAACATTGCGCCGATCACGGCGCCTCGCCACGAAATCGGGACGACCGTGATGGCCTTCGCGCCCCGCTTACTCAGCGCGCCCTTGATGTGTTTCAGAGTGGGATCCGATGCGGCGTCCGGTATGAACACCACCTCGCCGGAACGGAGCGTGCGCTTCAATTCCGGATAGCGCTCCAGGTCCACCAAGTAGTTACGAATCGCCGGGTCCTCGTACGACGCCACGAGTCGCGCGGCCTTTCCCCGCCGTTCGGCGAGAAAGATCGAGCAGCGGTCCAGCCCGTAGAGATCGCCGAGTTTCCTCGTGATGCTCTGGAGAATATCCACGAAGTGCAGTGAGCCCGAGATATCCTCGAGGATGTCCACGACCGCAAGGAGGTGGTCGCGGTCCCGCTCCAACTCCGTAACCTGTTTCTCCAGCTGCTCTTTAGTGGTGGCCTGCTTCTTGGAGGCCTTGGCCATGAGTGTGCTCCGGGGGGTTCGACACGTCAGAAGTTTGGCGGCCTCGACGGAGTCGAGTCAAGGCGCTAGAATCCGAAAGTGACGATTTGAGAGAGAGTTAGAGACCTCATGATCTCCCGCCTTGCTGTTCTTGCCCTGTTTCTTACCGTTCGCCCCGCCTTTGCCCAAGCACTCCAGGCGCCGCCGGACCCGATTGCCGCGCTGCCCGGATACGGGCGGCCGGTGGACATCGAAGCCACGCGGCTTCGCCGCCAACAGCTCGCGTTGCATGCCGGGCCCGGGGTGATCGTCATTCCGGCGGCGGGCATGCAGGACCCGGAGGTCCTCGTTCTGCAGGACAACGATTTTCGACAAGACGACTATTTCTTCTATCTCACCGGGCTCGAATCCCCCAATGCGTGGTTGGTCATCACCGCCGGGCCGTCGGGATTGGAGCAGACCCACCTCCTCCTCCCGCGGCGCAACTTGCGCCAGGAGCAGTGGACGGGCCAGAAGCTCGGCCCGGGTGCTGAAGCGCCGGGGCTGACCGGTGTGACGTCGGTGTTGTCCCTCGACGCCCTCGACAGTCTGATGGCGGCGGCCCTGAGCCAGACCGCCGGGCCGCTTCACACGGTTTCGTCTCGGGGCGGGGAGGGCAACGGCCGCATTCGACGGTGGTTGGATCCCGCCGAGGAGTTGGTGGACGTGCGTCCCCTGCTGGACAGTTTGCGGACGGTGAAGGACGATGCCGAGATGGTCCGCATGCGCCGGGCCATCGGCATCACGGCCTTGGCGCACCGGGCGGCGATGCAGGCTGCCCGGCCGAACATGTACGAGTACCAACTCGAGGCGGTGATCGAGTACACCTTCCGCGACAACGGCGCGGATCGCGTGGGCTTCCCCTCTATCGTCGGATCGGGTCCCAACAGCACCACGCTGCATTACGACATCAACCGCCGGCGTATGGCAGCCGGTGACATGGTGGTCATGGACATCGGAGCCGAGTACGGGCAGTACACGGCCGACGTCACCCGGACGATCCCCGTGGGTGGCGAATTCAGCCCGCGCCAGCGTGATATCTACGAGTTGGTGCTCGGAGCGCAGCAGGCGGCGATCGACGCGGTGCGCCCCGGTGTCACGTTCCAGGACCTCAACGGGATCGCCCGAGCCTACATCGACGAGCACAGCGGGAATCTCTGTGGCGGGCAGTCCTGCAATCGGTACTTCCTGCATGGCCTGAGCCACCACTTGGGGATGCGCGTGCACGACGTGGGTGACAGCCGATTGCCGTTGCAGGTGGGGATGGTCTTTACCATCGAGCCGGGGCTCTACATCAACGAGGAGAACCTCGGCATCCGGATCGAGGACGACATCTTGGTGACGGAAACCGGTGGGGAGATCCTCTCCGCCCACGCACCGCGAACCGTCGAAGACATCGAAGCGTTGATGCGCAGCGCTTCGCGCACACCCTGAGTGCTGGAGATCCCATGGCGCGCAAGTTGAGAGTCGAGGACGACGAGGAGATCCTCGACGAAGAACTGGACGACGAGGACCTTGCCGAGGAAGACGTCGAGGAGTTCGTGTCACCCAGGTCCGGTTTCGGGCTCTTCGTTTCCGGGCTGCTGCTCGGGCTCGTAGTCGGCGCGGGAGCCGTGTGGCTGACCGCCCCCGCCACCGGGCAGGTTACGCGCCGCCGGGTGAAGCGACGACTGCGGGATATGCGGGACGATGCCCGCGATCACCTCGACGATTGGCGGGACGACGCCCGCCGGGGTCTGTCCCGGCAGCGGCGACGCCTTCGGCGCCGCCGCCGACGCGAGTAACCCTCAGACTCAGCGGCGCTCCTTGGGAGCGCCGGGGCCCCAGTCGGGCAGATCGTCGTCCGCGTCCTCCGGGGTGGTGAACGCGTCGAGGTCCTGGACCTCGCGCTCCGCCTCGAGGGTCTCGTCGTCGAGATGAGGTGTGCCGACCTGCCGTTTTGCCGGAGCCAAGACCAGCCACAGCAGCACTCCCGCCAGGGCGACGATCAACACGCCTAGCACGGACTCACCCGGCCCACAATTGGGCCACCCGCGTCTGGATCTCGTCCCGGACGTTCCGGAAGGCGTCCAACTCCTCCTCGGCGGTCCCCGCGACCGCCACAGGGTCGGGCATGGCCCAATCGAGGTGCTCGACTCCAGAGGGGATGACCGGACACGCTTCCTCGGCGCATAGCGTCACGACCCTGTCTGCGTCACACAGGCGGACTTCGTCCAGCCCCTTCGAGCGGTGGGAACTGATGTCGATCCCGACTTCCGCCATGACGGCGACGGCGCGGGAGCTGAGACGTCCGGGGTCCGAGCCGGCGCTGGAAACGGTCCATCCCGGCGGGGCGGCGGCCCTGGCCAGCCCCTCGGCCATCTGGCTCCGCGCCGAGTTGGCAACGCAGAGGAAGATGATGTGGCGATCCGGCGTCACAGATCGTCGAGGGGGTCGTTTCCCTGGGTCAGCACGAGAATGGCTGCCTGGGGCACCACCAGGTAGTTGTCGCCTTCAAAGGTGATCTCGACCGCGGCCTTCCTGAAGAAGATGGCGAAATCGCCCACCTCGGCCTGCATGGGAACGAAACGGGTCCCGCTTTTGGCGATGCGCCAGGGCTCGTCGTCCAGCGTCGTGGGCTCCGCCATGGGCATGCCGGGTCCCACGGCGACGATGCGTCCGCTCTGGACGGCCTGGCGGTCCACGGCTGTCGCCGGGAGGTAGAGCCCCACACGGGTACGCTCCTCGCCCTCCTCAGGCGAGACGAGAACCCGGTCTCCCATGACCACCAATTTCTTTGAGGGTTTTTTCATGTCGAAAATGTGGACACGCCGGGCTCCGGGCGCCAGTGGATTCCGGGCCGGAGCCATATTGGCTTTTCGGTGACTGCGTGCCAACTTCTCCCTATCCCCTGTTGACGAGGATTCATGGCATCCCTGTTCAAGTCGCTCTTGGGTCGGGGCGAGATGGAAGACCTTCCCGAAGAGCTCAGGAAACTCATAGAGAAAGCCCGCCGGGAGAAGAAAGCCCTTGGCGAGTCGGTGAGAAAGACCGAGGCGGCATCCCAGAATTTCGAGAAGATCACGGCTCCCCTGGAGGAGACCCAGGCCGCGGTACGGGAACTGGGCGACCGCCTCAAGGAGCTTCAGGAGAACCCGGCGATCGGTGAGGTGACGTCTCGCATCGCATCGCTGGAGGAACGGGCCAAGGACCTCTCGACATCCCAGGACCAGGCCACCAATGCGTTGGCGGACACCCTCCAAAACGCCAACCAGCTGGAAGGGAGCCTGACCGACCTCCGGGAGTTCGTGTCGGATGTCTCCGATGCAAGGGACGACCTCGCGAAGCTGTCGGGGCCGGCCGGGATGGTGACGAAGCTGCGTGAGAAGCTCTCGGCGGTCGAGGATCAGATTCGGGAGGTCGAGACCCGCGGCGACGGGTTGAAAGACGTGGAGTTCCGGGTGGATGTGGCGGAGAAGCGGGCCTCGGAGGTGAAGGATACACAGATCGAAATCGCGAAGGAGTTGGAGGGGACTCTCCGTGGTGTGGACGAGTTGGAGGCCAAATTCGCCGAGCTCACCGGCCTCGAGGCTCGGGTGGTGGAGCTGCGGAGCCAAGTGGATGCCCTCTCGGCTGCCAAGCAAGAGGCGTCCGATCTGTTGGGACCGTCGGGCATGATGGTGAGGCTCCGGGGGCAGCTCGAAGAGCTGAACGGTCAACTGTCCGATTTCGGCGGCGACGTGGCCCGGGTGAAGCAGGACCAATCGGATCTCCGCACGACCCAGGGGAACGCCCTGTCCAAATACGAAGAAGTCCGTAGCAACCTGGAGGGCCTCAGCGAGGGCGTCGGCGAGGCGGCGACCCGCGTGGCGTCCGTCGAAACCACCTTGGAGGACCTCTCCAAGGCGGAGGAGTTGGCAATCCGGACCGAGCGGCACCTGAACGCGTTGCGGGGCATGTCGGATCACGTCACGCAGAAGACGGCGGCGCTGGAGCGGCAGCGGGAGACGGTCGACCGGGCAGAGGCGCAACTGCGCAACCTGTTTGAGATGCAGCAGGATCTGCGCTCTCAGCTCAAACGGGCGGAGGAGCAGGTCAAGGAAGTCAAGAAGGCGCAGTCCAACATCGGCGAGTTGCAGGATCTCAACCGTCAGGTGTCGGGCCGGGCGAACGAGATGCGTGCCGAGCAAGCCAGGATCGACCAGGACGCCGCGGAGGTGCGGGAGCGTCTCAACGGCCTGGAGGAGGAGGTCCGGCGGGGCGCGGAGCGATTCCGCATCGAGAGCGGCAATCTCGAGGCCATCGGCCAGCGGATCGTGGATCTTCGGGGTGGTGTGACGGACGTTGAAGGCCGACTCCAAACGTTCGACAACTCGGTGGGTCGCATCACGGAGGCCACCGAGCGAGCAGATGTGGTCGCGGCACGGATGAGCACGCTGTCCTCGGAGCTCGCGCAACTCAACGAGCAGGCCGAGCGGGTGGAAGGGATGCGCGGCGCGATGGATCGGGCCGAGGCCACCGCGTCCGAGGTGGCGCAACGACTCGAGCGCATCGAGGCCACGAGAGCCGATGTGGAAGGGGCGGTGCGGGACCTGGCCACGCTGCGGGGCTCCCAGGAGGAAGTGCGGGACGCCCTGGAGCAGTTGCGTGGGGCACGGGCGGAGATCGAGCGGATGCAGACGGGTCACACCGAAACCAACGCGTGGCTCTCCACCGTGCAGGACTCCATCCGCGACATTCGCTCGAAGATCGCCTTGCTCGACGACCTGGCCGGCAACGTGGAGCACATGCGGGTGAATGCCGATAGGGTCGTGTCGGCGGCATCGAATCTCGATGCGCGTCGGGAGACCCTGGCGGTGCTCGAAGCACGCATGACCGAGCTGCAACGCACCGGGGCGCAGTTGGACGAGCGCACCAGCAACCTCCTCACCAGCCTGGACGATGCCGACCACCGCTTCAAGAAGGTTGCGGAGCGGGCCGCGGCGGCGGACCAGGTGAGCGACACGATCGCGTCCGTCGTGGCCAACGTGGAGCGGGCCGAGCGGCGCATGGCGGATGTGAGCGAGGGCGTCGACTCGGCGGAAGGTCGAGCCGAACAGGTGGAGGCGCTGTCGAAGCGGGTGGACCGGGTGGGCGGCGAGATCGAGCAGCGCCAACAGGCACTGGACCAGGCCACCGAGCAGCTCGAGCGGGTGACCGGACTCCGCAGCGAAGCGGCCGAGGTGGTGCAATCGCTGGAATCCCGATTGCGTGAGCTGTCGGCGGAGTTGAAAGCGGCCGAAAAGCAGTCGGCCAGAGTCGGGACGCACGCCGAGCGTCTCGAAGCCCGAGCCGGAAGCCTCCGATTTGCCGAGAAGCGAGTCACGCAATTCGAGGAGAAGCTGGCGCAGCTCGACCAGACCGAGCAGGAGCTGGCCAGGTCGCTGGAGACACTACTCGCGCGGCAGGAGAGCGTGGATGCCGTGCGGGACGATCTCCAAAAACTCTTTGGGACCGCGGAGCAGACGTTGGCGGACGTCAAGGCAATCTCCATGGCGCGGGACGAGGTGGACGAGGCCCACCGTGCGGTGGATGTGGTCCTGGGTAAGGCCGCGGAAATGGAAGAGGTGCTGACCACCGTTCAGGACCACCAGCAGAAGCTCGCGGCGGCGGAGACCCGCTTGGCACAGGCTCAGGGACTCCTGCTCGACATTCGCGCTGGCCTGGACACGCTGGGCAGCCAGAAGGCCGTGGTGGATCACGTCATCGAGCAATCGGGGCAGCTGGCGTTCGAGGCCAAGGAGGCCGAAGGGCTGCTCGAGGCGATGCGCCGGGAGCGGGAGATGACCCAGCGGATCCACGACGCCGTGAAGGAGCTGCGCGACGACGACAGCGCGGCGCAGGCCAGCTGAGGCCGCGTCTCCTGAGCCGGCGATCTCCCGCATGCTGAAGGCGAGAGACACCCTCGGGAAGTACCGCATCATCGGTCGTGTCGGGAAGGGCGGCTTTGCCACCGTCTACCGCGCGTACGACACGATCGAAGGTGTGCGCGTCGCCCTCAAGATTCCCCACAGCCACCTGTTAGATAAGGAAACGCTGGACAATTTCCGGAACGAGGTCCGCATCACCGCGAGCCTCGACCATCCCAACATCCTTCCCATGAAGAACGCCAGCTTCATCGGGAAGCGGTTCGTCATCGTCTACCCGTTGGGCGAGGCCACGCTGGCGGAGCGGCTCAAGCGCCGCCTCGCAGGCCGAACCGCCCTCGCCCTCGTTGAGCAGCTGCTGGAGGCCGTGGCCAACGCCCACGAGCATCGGATCATCCATTGCGACATCAAGCCCGAGAACGTGGTGCTCTTTCCTGGCAACCGCGTGCGCCTCACGGACTTCGGCATCGCCAAGGTGGCGCTGCGGACGCGGACGCTCATCGGTGGAGGAACCGGCACGTTCGGGTACCTCGCACCGGAGCAGGGCATCGGGAGACCGTCGTTCCGCTCCGACGTGTTCGCGTTGGGCTTGGTGATCTACCGGATGTTCGCGGGCGCGCTCCCGGAATGGCCGTATGATTGGCCACCGGCGGGGTTCGCCCGCCTGCGTCGCAACGTGCATCCGGACTTCATCTCTTTTTTACGCCGCGCCATGGAGTTGGACGAGCGGGCTCGCTATGCCGACGCCAGCCACATGCTCGCCGCGTTTCGTCGCATCAAGAAACACGCGCTGCGGACCGCCGCGCGGAGGCGGAAGAAGAAGGCTGCTGGAGACGGCAAGTGGAAGACGGTGCGAATGCGGGAGTTCCGCCAGCGCTACGGCAAGGCCTTGGAAGCTCGGCATACGTGCGGCAAGTGCCGGGGTCCGGTGGCCGAGTCGATGTTCCACTGCCCCTGGTGCGGAACCGCCCGGCGCGTGTTCCGGGGCACGACGGCCTTCCCGGCGCGATGCCGGCGCTGCGGCCGGGGGATCAAGCGGGATTGGCCGTTCTGCGCGTGGTGCTACGGCGGCCGCGTGCAGCAGCCGTCGGACCGGCACTACAGTGACGTGCGGTACGTGGCCCGGTGCGGCGAGTGCAAAGGCGACCTGATGCCGTTCATGCGGTACTGCCCGTGGTGCCGGGCGAAGGTCGTGCGGCGGTGGAAGGTGGACGACGTCAAGGCAAGGTGCCCGGGTTGTAGCTGGAGCGTGTTGCCGGACCACTGGGTGAAGTGTCCGTGGTGCGGGCGGAAGGTGGGGAAGTAGGACGGTAGGCGACAACAAGAAGGCGGGCCGCGATGTGCGGCCCGCCTTGGTGTTTCTCAGAATATCCTCAAACTCTGATACTCCATATCCGACGTAATCCGATCCTCGTCCTTGGTCGAGTGTTTCTCGAACCACCCTCGGAGATACAGCTGCGTCCGGAGGAAGTTGGACGGCGTGCTGCTGGTGCCGTGCCACTCGTTGTTGAATCGGATCATCGCCGTGGGCGCCTTGAGATACCGCAGCGCCACATAGTACTCCTCGGTCTGGGGCATCGGCGTCCGGAGGTCGTTCACGCCCGTCATGAGCATCGTCGGGGTCGT
>JBDHHA010000100.1:0-21395 GCA_039589615.1 Gemmatimonadota bacterium | reverse complement strand
CATCGAGCAGCTCGGGGATTTCAACATCTGGGAATCGCGGTCCAGGGAAGGACGTTTCGACGCGACGGTGGGAGGCTGGTCGCAGGATCCCAACCCGTTGGGGAGTATGCAGGGGACGTGGGCCACGGACAGTCCCAACAACTGGGGCAAATACGGCAACCGCCAGCTCGACGCGCTCCTCGACAGCCTTGCCGGGGGGCTGCCCGCCGACCGGGTTCGGGAGACCTGGATCGCAGCACTGCGCATCATTCAGGACGACTATCCCGCAATCTGGCTGATGTCACCCGCCCAAACCGCCGCCGTGCACGCGCGTTTCGAGAACGTGACGATGCGGCCCGGGCGGTGGGGCAGCTCGATGTGGCGGTGGCGCGTGCCCCCGGATGAGAAGCTCCCGCGGGACCGCATAGGCATCCGGTAGGTGGCACCGTTCCTCGCGCGGCGGCTCCTCCACGCCGTCGCCATCGTGTTCATCGTCGTCACGTTCACGTTCCTGCTCATTCACCTGGCGCCGGGTGATCCCGCGACGGCGCAGTTTCAAGACCAGCCGGTGTCCCGGGAGCTCATCGAGCAGTACCGCAGCGACTGGGGACTCGACGGGCCGTTGGTCGGGCAGTATGTCCGGTACCTCGGCAACATCGTCCGCGGCGACTTCGGGCATTCGTTCTTCCTCGGCCGTCCCGTCAGTGACGTCATCCGGGAGGCGCTTCCCAATACCGTCTTCCTTGCGGTGGCCGCCCTGGGAATCAGCTTCGCCGTCGGCATCGTGATCGGTACGGCGCAGGGCGCCACGCCGCGTTCGCGGTTCGATCACACCCTCACCGCCATCACCCTCGCCGTGTTCTCCATGCCGATCTTCTGGTTCGGCCTGATGATGATGTTGGTGTTCGGACAGTGGCTCGGGTGGTTTCCGGTCAGTGGAGCCACGTCGGCGGTGTACGTCCACCTCCCCTTCCTCGGACGTGTGGCCGACAGGTTCCATCACCTGGTCTTGCCCGCCCTCACCTTGGGACTCGGGGGAGCGGCGGTGGTCGCTCGGTTTCACCGGGCCGAGATCGCCGAGGCGTTCTCCCAAAACTTCATTCGGACGGCCCGGGCCAAGGGGCTTTCGGAGCGGCACGTGGTCCTGCACCACGCGTTGCGCACGGCCCTCCTCCCCGCCATCACCATGTTCGGGCTCTCACTCCCGATCTTGTTCTCCGGATCAGTGCTGATCGAATTCGTGTTCGGATGGCAGGGCATGGGACTGGCCGCCTTCGACGCGGTAGATCGGCGCGACTACAACGTCGTCACCGCCATTGCCCTCTTCGGCGCCGTCATGGTGGTCGCCGGCAACTTCCTCGCCGACCTCGCATATCGCGGCGTGGATCCCCGCACGAGGGCGGCATGACGCGGTGGCTGCTCACCGCCGGCATCTTGGCGGCACTGACGGTGATCGTGCGGTTCGGACGCATCGTCCAGCTCCTCACGACGCCGTCGCCGGAGACGATCGTTCCGGCCCTGGGCGCCCTCGCCCTTCCCGTGCTCGCGTTTGCGGGGTGGCGCTGGAGTCGCCGGGCCACCGACGGCCGTGGCGTGTGGCACCGACTGGCGCGGAACCGGACCTTCCTGTGGGGATCAGGGGTTGTCGCCGTGCTGATCCTTGCCACCCTGCTCGCCCCGGTGCTGACGTCGTTCGATCCCAACGCACAACCCGACCTCCGCGCCGCGACCCAGGCCCCGTCTCTGGCCCATCCCTTCGGAACCGATTTCTACAATCGCGACGTGCTGAGCCGTGTGCTCCACGGCGCACGGTGGTCCCTGGGTATCGCCGTGGCGAGCGTGACGCTCCTGGTCGTGATCGGCACGATCGTGGGGTTGGCCGCCGGGATGGCGGGCGGTGCCGTGGACGTGGTGCTGATGCGCATTGTGGACGGTGGTCTCGCCATGCCCCGCATGCTCCTGTTACTCGTCATCGCCTCCATGTGGGGCAATCTGAGCTTCCTGGCGTTGGCAACCCTCCTCGGGTTGACGGGCTGGTTCGGTTTGAGTCGCATCGTCCGGGCCGAGGTCCTGAGTTTGCGAGGGCGTCCCTTCGTCGCCGCCGCCGAAGCATTGGGCGTCGGCCGCAGGCGGCTGATCGTGCGCCATCTGCTTCCCAATCTCGCCGCCCCCATCTCGGTCACCGCCGCCCTCGGCGTGGGCAACATCATCCTCATCGAGGCGAGCTTGTCGTACCTGGGACTGGGAGCCCCTCCCCCCGACCCGGGATGGGGCAATATCATTCGCGAGAGCATGGACATCATGCTCTCGGCGCCCTGGGTCGCCTTTTTCCCCGGCGTCGCCATCTTTCTCACCGTTGTAGGCTTTAGCCTCATCGGCGACAGCCTCCGCTCCGCACTCGATCCCCGGACCGAATGACCGCACTGCTCCGCGTTCGCAATCTCACGACGAGCTTCACCACGGAATCCGGTGTGGCCCGGGCGGTGGATGGCGTGTCGTTCGACCTCGGTCAAGGAGAGACCCTGGGCCTGGTGGGGGAGTCGGGGTGCGGCAAGACGGTCACGGCGCTCTCGATCTTGCGGCTCGTCACCGAGCCCCCGGGGAAGTACGGCGCCGCCAGTCGCATCGAGTTCGACGGCATGAACCTTCTGGAACTGCCGCCTCGGGAACTCCGGAAGGTCCGGGGAGCACAGATCGCCATGATCTTCCAGGAGCCGATGTCCAGCCTGAATCCGGTGCTGACCGTCGGCTCCCAGATCGTCGAGGCCATCCGAGCCCACGAGGCAACCGCGAAGCGGACGGCGACGGACCGGGCCATCGAGCTGTTGACGATGGTGGGCATCCCCGAGCCCGAGCACCGCTTCAAGGACTACCCCCACCAGATGAGCGGCGGGATGCAGCAACGGGTGATGATTGCCATGGCGCTGTCGTGCGGCCCCAAGATCCTCATCGCCGACGAGCCCACCACCGCCCTCGACGTGACCATCCAGGCACAGATTCTCGACCTGCTCATGGATCTCAAGGCACGGCTCGGCATGTCGCTGCTGTTCATCACCCACGACCTGGGGGTGCTGGCTGGAGTCGCCGACCGCGTCGCCGTCATGTACGGTGGTCAGATCGTGGAGGCCGGCGAGGTGCGCAGCATCTTCGAGCAACCGGCCCATCCGTACACACAGGGGTTGCTGCGGGCGGTCCCTCGCGTCGATCGCCCCACCAATGAGCTCCAGGGCATCCCCGGCGCGGTGCCCACCGCCACCGAGTGGCCCGCCGGGTGTCGCTTTCATCCGCGCTGCTCGCAGCGCATCGACCGCTGCCAATCCGAAGGACCGCCCGAGATCACGACGGACTCGGGGAACGTGACCCGGTGCTGGGTTGCCACTTCGGCGGGAGCGTCGTAGACCATGACCACCCCCGGGCCGCTGCTGCGCATCGAGCACCTCGTCAAGCACTTTGCCACCAGCCGAGGACTGTTCGACAAGGGTGACCCCGTCCGAGCCGTCGACGGCGTGAGCCTCGCACTCTCCCGGGGAGAGACGGTGTCGCTGGTGGGGGAGAGCGGCAGCGGCAAGACGACCCTCGGCCGCTGCATCCTGCGGCTCACCGAGCCCACGTCGGGGACGGTGTCCTTCGACGGTGTGGACGTCCTGGCTCTGGACGGCGCCGACCTGCGGGCCCTCCGGCGCCGCATGCAGATCGTGTTTCAGGATCCGGCCGGATCGCTGAACCCCCGCATGACCGCCGGCACCGCCGTCCGAGAGCCCCTGGAGGTGCACGGGGTCGCTCGGGGAGCAGAGGCTCGAACGCGGGTCGACGCCCTCTTCGATGAAGTCGGCCTCGATGCCAGTCTCGCGGAGCGGTACCCCCACGAGTTGTCCGGTGGACAGAAGCAGCGAGTCGGCATCGCCCGAGCCCTCTCCATCCAGCCGGAGTTCATGGTGCTGGATGAACCGGTGTCGGCGCTGGATGTCTCGGTCCAGGCCCAGGTAGTCAACCTCCTCGTGGACCTCCAGCGGGCACGCAGCCTCACCTACCTCTTCATCGCCCACGACCTCGCCGTGGTCAGACACATCACCGACCGGATCGCGGTGATGTATCTCGGCAAGATCGTCGAGACGGCGGATGTCGGTCCGCTGTACGAGAGGCCGCTCCACCCCTACACGGTGTCGCTTCTCTCCGCCGTTCCCATTCCCGATCCCACTGCGTCCCGCAACCGGGTCGCGCTCCCAGGCGAGATGCCGAGCCCGCGCAGGCCGCCGCCGGGGTGCCCCTTCCACCCGAGATGCCCCCACTTAAAAAAGGATAAGCGTTGCTCGACCGAGGCTCCGCCCCTCCGCGAGGTGGAGCCCGGCCGTTGGGCAGCGTGCCATTTGGCCGAGGAGCCGATGAACCACGCGCCCCAGCCGAGCACCGGAGGAAATCCATGAGCCTGCTCGTCCTAGTCGTCCTGCTCTACCCCGTGGTCCTGATTGGCGTGAGCCTCTGGCGGTCTCGGACCGTCCGGAGCCACGAAGACTTCATGGTGGCGGGGCGCTCCGTCGCGGTCCCCATGCTGGTGGGCACCCTGGTCTGCACCTGGATCGGCTCGGGATCCCTCTTCGGCGGAGCCGGGCTCGCCTATCGGACGGGCATTGCGGAGCTGTGGTTTTCCTTCGGCGGGTGGGCGGGACTCCTCGCCGTGTACTTCATCGCCCATCGGGTGCGGAGCATCGCCCAGTACACCGTGCCCGACCTTCTCGAGCAGCGGTACAACCCGGCGGCGCGGATCCTGGGGACCGTCGCCATCATACTCGCCTACGTCACCATCGCGGCATACCAATTCCGCGGAGGTGGATGGATCCTGAGCATCGTGACCGACGGGGGGATCTCACCCACCGCGGGGATGTTCATCACCGCCGGGATCATCGTGGCGTTCACGGCGCTGGCGGGAATGGTCTCCATCGTGACGGTGGACATTTTCAACGGCATCATCATCACCCTGGGCGTGCTGATCGCATTGCCCTACATGATCTTCGCCAACGGGGGCATTGCCGCGGTGTTCGGCGATCTCCCGGCAAACCACACGACGGTCATGGGCGGCCACAATCTGCTCTGGGTCATCGGCGTCGCCATGCCCACTTTCCTGCTGCTCATGGGGGAAAGCGGGATGTACCAAAAGTTCTTCAGCGCAAAGAACGCCACGGCGGCCCGGCAGGCGGTGATCGGGATGATCATCGGCATCGTGGTCATCGAGACCACCCTGGCGCTCCTGGCCATTGTTGGCCGGTCCGTGTACCCCGACCTCCTCGAGCAAACGTCCGTCCTCGGCCGGGCGGCTTCGGAGACCATCATTCTCTTCATTGCCCGGCACGGCCTGCCCATCATCTTGGGGATGGTGCTCCTGGCGGCGGCCATCGCCATCGTGCTCTCCACCGGCAACACGTTCTTGTTGGTACCATCGACGAACGTGAGCCGGGACATCTACGAGCGGTTTATCAATCCAGGCGCCGCAGAGCGACAGAAGCTCAACGTCCAGCGCGTTTCCATCGTGTTGTTCGGCGCGTTGGGGGTCGTGCTGCTGACACAGTTCACCACCGTGCTGGAGATGGCGCTCTATGCCTACTCGCTGGTAGGCGCGAGCCTCACCCCGGCGCTCCTGGCGGCGTTCTTGTGGAAACGGGTCACACCCCAGGGCGGGGTGGCGTGCATCGCAGGGGGATTGGTGACGATCGTGGGCTTGGCAGCTCTCAGCAGACTGGGCGTCGATTTCACCATGAGCTTCGCCGGCACCGACTGGGATTTCGCCAGCAGCGATTACATCGTGATCCCGGGCGTGATTGCATCGATGGGATTGCTGATCGGCGTCAGCCTCCTCACGCCGGCGTCACCCGAGGAGAAGTGGCGGCCGTTCTTCCAGCAGGGGGCAGACGAGCCCGGGCCCCGCTAGCGAGGCGGTTTACTCGAAAAAGTCGTTCTGCTCGACGCCGGGTTCACCATCGGCCCGGAGCGTGCCCCGAATCCGCCGCACCCACGCGATGGCGTCGAAATGGGCTTCGTGATTCAACATGCGCTTGACGACATCCGGGACGTCGTCCAGCGCATCGGCGAGGTCGCTGAGGATTTCACGCGATTCCTGCGCCCTGAACAGGTCATCGCCGGCAAACGCCATATCCTGGAGAATCCCACGCTCGCTCCGGGACGCCACAATGGGGGCATCCAGCGTCGCCGTGTAGACCTCGGTGCGCTGACCTGGGCCCCGATCTTCCTCGATCGGCATTAGCCCCACGATCGCGTCCGAGCGCCAGTACTTGCCGTATCCGAGGAAAACCATCCGGCCTGGTCTGATTTCCATCCGCAGTCCTCCCTAGCGACCCATCTTCTTTTTCAGTTCACGAAGCTGCTCATCCGCCGCCGCCTCCCTGGCCGCGGCGTCCATTTGCGAGCGCAACAACTGGTCCTTCCAATTGACCCCGGAACCCCCACCGACGTCCTCGAGGTCCCGGTAGGCCGACTCGAGACGCTGGGATTCCTCACTCTTCAACCCCCGCTGACTCCTGGCCTGCTTGAGCTGGTCGCGCATCTGGGCAAACTCCTTGTCCGCCAGCGCCAATTCGGCTTTCTGTGCCTCGAGCTTTCGGGCGAGGATTCCCACCCGCTGCCGGTGCTTCGCAGCAAACTGCTCGGCAACCTCCACCGTCTCGTGGTCGTCGATGCCCTGGGCCAATTGGCCCCGTCGCTCCGCGTCCTCGAGCTGTCGTCGCTGTTCTTCGAGCTGTCGCTCCGTACTCTCGAGTTGCTCGCGCATTTCGATGAGCGACGCCTTTGCCTCGACCACGGCTTCGTGCATCTGCCCCAACACGTTCTCCGACCCCGCCGCTGGCGTCGCGGCGTCGAGCATCGCTTCGATGGTCTCGCGGAGTTTTTCGAACACTAGCTCTTTCGGACCGTCTTGGCGAAGAATTCTGAAAAGACCCGCTCGACCTGGTCAGATTGACACTTGGGGCACGTCGCCAGCTTTGCTCCATGCTCCGTCATCGTCTCGATGCGTGAGAACGAGTGACCGCAGCTCTCACATCTGTATTCGTAGGTTGGCATGTCCACGACGCATGAGGAGGTTTTCACGAAACTCGGGAACGTCCAGGGACGATATACGGACATCGACGGTCGGGTCAAGGACGTACTATATTCCCTCATGGCCTCCAGACTGTCTCTCATCGCCCTCGTCGCCTTGGCCGCGTGCAGCCCTCCCAACCGGGGAGAGAACAGCGCCATCTGCGGCATCACCATGCTGGCCAGTGCCACCAGGATCGTGGACCAGATCAACCTCCCGCACATGGCGTTGAGCGAAACGCCTCGGGCACTGACCGAGGGCATCGTGCCGGCCAGGGTGGTCGGGTACGGCACCACCGCGGCCGTGGCCGGCATGGCGGAGGACGGGAGCGCCGTGGTGGGATATCAAGGCGAGGGGTTCCCCACCCGGCCGGGCTTCGGGGCCGCCTTGGTCGACGACTCCTCCGAGGTTTTCCGGGGGATCCTGATCTGGGACAAGGAACCCCCACCGGACACCTATCCCCTCATTGGCACCATCGCTTCGGCGAATTCGGTCCTCCCGTTGATCGGCATCCGGGTCAGCTGGGCGTCGGTGAACAGCGAGCGGTGCCCTCTCTTCGCGAACCTCGATTCGCTGACCCGGTAGGGCGCCGCACACACCTTCCGACGCCACCCTGCTACATTGGTAGGTCTTCGGCCGAACGGGGCCGGAAACACTCGGCCGAATAATTGGTAGCAACCAGATAGGGCGGCAGGAGTCGCCCGGGAATGAGTACGGCAAAATGCAGGATTCTGATGATATACGTCTGCGTCCCATCGCATAACGACGCCAAGACCGTCGGGCTCCTCCTCTGGAAGGTCCGGCAGGTGTTGGCCGAGTTCCCCAGGGAATACCAGCTGCTCGTGGCCGATGACGGTTCCGATGACGCCACGGGGGAGGTGCTGGAGAGCTACACCCACGTGCTCCCGATGTCGGTCACGACGTACGGCACTCACAGGGGCTACGCCGCCACCGTCGAAGAGCTGCTCCGGTACGCCCTGCGGAACAGCGACCGACCCAAACGCGACTGTGCCATCGTGCTCCACGCCGATTTCAGCGTTTCGCCGGGCGTGTTGCCCGAGATGATCAAGGCCGTGGAATCTGGGGCCGACCTGGTGGTGGGGGAGGCCACCCAGCGCCACCAGTCCTTCGGCCGCCGGTTGCTGCAACGCGCCTCGGCGTGGCTCCTGCAACCGGGATTACAGGTGCCCGGCGTGGAAGATCTGTTGTCCGGCGTGTACGCCATGCGGCTGGTCACCCTGAAGCGGTGCATCCGCGATGTGGACCGTGTGTTGTTGGAAACCGATGGGGTCTGCGCGAGAGCGGAGCTCCTGGCCCGGGCGGCCGCCTTCTCCCGGCAGATCACCGCCCTGCCGATCGCCTCCACCCATCTGCGCAACGGTTCGGCCCCCGGCGGCTCCGTCCGCCTCGCCCTGCAGTTGTACCGGGCGGGCCGCACCCTGAACATTCCCCGGGCGGAAGCCGCGGTGCGGAGGGCATCGTGAAGGCCGGATGGCTGGTGGCAGCCACGCTGCTACTCCCCGGGGCCGCCGCCGGGCAGGTGGACTCCACCGGCACGGCGGGTGGCAGGGGCGCCGGTCAGCGGTTCCCCGTGGGAGAGACCCTGACGTACGACGCCAAGTTCGGGTTCATCAAGCTGGGCCGCGCCTCGATGGAGGTTCTGCCTCCCGACTCGGTCAGAGGTGAGCCCACGTCGCACTTCCGCTTTCTCCTGGACGCGAACCTCGTGGGCGTGTACCGCATGCACGACCAGTTCGACTCCTGGGTTGGGGTGGACGACTTCCACTCGAGGCGCTACGTGCAGGAGAAGGACGAGGGCGGCAGGCAGTGGACCGACGCGTACGAGATCTTCCCCGACTCGGGCGTCTACTGGCAAAACGGCGTCGACACCGCCCGGACGGCCTCGGAGAACCCCCTCGACGACACGGCGTTCTTCTACTTCGTCCGCACCTTAGAGCTGGAGCCCGGCGACAGCCTCGCCTTTGAGAATTACTTCCGGCCCGATCGCAATCCCGTGATCGTCCGGGTGATCGAGCGAGACACCATCGACGTGCCTGCGGGGCGGTTCGCCACCATCGTCATCCAGCCCATCATCAAGGGCGGCCTGTTCGACGGCAACCGGGACGGCCGCATGTGGCTCACCGACGACGACCGCCGCCTCATCGTGCAGATGAAGACCAAGCTGGCGTTTGGCACCATCACGATGCGGCTCACGGACTTCTTCGATCCCCGTGAGGGAGCCACCCCCGCGAACGACTGACCAGCCGGGCGGCGCTCCAGGTCAAAAAAAAGGGCGAGACCAGAGGTCTCGCCCTTTACCTTGTCCGGAGGAGCCTATTCGGACTCCGACTCCGACTCCGATTCTGCCTTTTCTCCCCCGTATACCTTCTCCCGCACTCGACGGGCGGCATCCGGGTTGATGAGCTTGAGCACGAGATAGCAGACGAAGCCGAGGGCCGCGATCCACAGGAGGGTCCATAGCAGCGAGAAGACGAATCCGATCAGGCTGAAGACCAGCTTGAGTGCGATGATGCCGACCAGACCCACGATCGCATATCCTGCAAAGGTGCGGATCATTTGATTCTCCAACGTCATGTTGTGTACAATCCTTACGATGGGCACTGTCAAATAGTTTCACAGTAAGGCTGTCCTATGGCCCAGCCGGATGTCATAGTCGTCGGAGGCGGATTGGTGGGCGCGGCTTGTGCCCGGCAACTCGCCGAGCAGAGGATCGGCGTGCGGATCCTGGATAGCGGTGCGGAATCCGGCATCGCCACCGCCGCCGCCGGGGGAATGCTGGCGCCCCTCGCGGAGAGTGCCCCCGAGAACCCGCTCCTCAGCCTGTCGGTGCGGGGGCGCGACCTGTACCACGACCTGGCTCCCGTCCTGAAAGAGGAAACGGGAATCGACATCGGCCTGTGGACCGACGGCATCCTCCAGCTCGCCCTCTCTACCGGGGAAGCCGCCACCCTCACCCATGAGATCGCCTGGCAGCGCCAGCGGGGATTCAAATCAGACTGGCTCTCGGAAGACGACCTCAGAGAGCGCTACCCCGGCCTGTCGGACAAGGCGGTGGGGGGAAAGCTCGCCCCGGAAGATGGCGCCCTCGAAACGGATGTCCTCCTCAAGGCGCTGCTGGCATCCGCCACGCGTCACGGGGCGGAGTTGACCCGCGGGGTGCACGTCGACGAGGTCGTCATCGAGGGCGACGCCGTGGTGGGGGTGCGGGCCGACGGCGGGATGATCAAGGCGGGGGCCGTTGTCCTCGCTGCCGGGGCGTGGTCCGGACGCATCGAGGGATTGCCGCGCCCCCTCTCGGTGGAGCCCATCCGCGGTCAGATGATCGCGGTGGACTGGCCGGCCGACGAGCCACCCGCCATCGTGTACAGCCGCTCCGGGTACGTGATCCACAGCGCCGGCGAAGCCCTCGTCGGTACGACCATGGAACACAGCGGGTTCGACTCGGCTGTCACGGACGAAGGGATCGCGACTGTGCAGGATGTCATGCGCACGGTTTATCCGGGGCTCGACGGCGCCACGATCAATCGCCGGTGGGCCGGCCTCCGCCCGTGCAGTCCCGACGGACACCCCATCGTGGGGCGCGACGCCGACACCGAAGGACTGTGGTACGCCACAGGCCACGGACGCAACGGTGTCCTCTTGGCGGCGATCACCGGGGAGATCATCGCGCAGTTGTTCACCGATGCACCCATCGAGTACGAAATCAACCCCATCGACCCGGCACGCTACTGGAAGACCAACAGGCCGTAGCCCTCCCGTGGCCTGAACCCAGCGTGGTCGCTATGTTTCCCAGGCTATGGAATTGGTGCAAATCGAGCGGGGAAACGCCCTTACGCCCCGGGCACGGGGCGCGGATCGCAAACCTCCCTGGCTGAAGGTCCGGGCGCCCGGCGGCAGCAATTACGCCGACATCCGCAGGATGATGCGGGACCTCCGGCTGAACACCGTCTGCGAAGAAGCCCGCTGCCCCAACATCGGTGAGTGTTGGGAACACCGGGCGGCAACGTTCATGGTGCTGGGAGACGTCTGCACCCGGAATTGCGCCTACTGTGCAGTGGCCCACGGCACCCCGGCCGAATACGACCCCGAAGAGCCCACCCGCCTCGCCCACGCCGTCGAGCAGATGGGACTGCAGCACGTCGTCGTCACCAGCGTGGACCGAGACGACTTGCCCAACGGCGGCGCCGAGATCTTCGCCGGGTGCGTCACGGAGATTCACGCCCGTCTTCCCGACACGACGGTGGAAGTGCTCATTCCCGACTTCAAGGGGAGCGAGGGGGCGCTCCGCATCGTTGTGGACGCCGGACCCGACATTCTGAATCACAATCTCGAGACGGTTCAGCGGCTCTATCGCATGGCCCGGCCCGGCGGAAACTACCAGCGAGCGCTGGATCTGCTGCGACGGGC
The DNA here is from genome assembly GCA_039589615.1 of Gemmatimonadota bacterium. Taxonomy (GTDB): domain Bacteria; phylum Gemmatimonadota; class Gemmatimonadetes; order Gemmatimonadales; family GWC2-71-9; genus B3T1B10. Next base: position 9,901 of record JBDHHA010000100.1, on the reverse strand, counting down.
CAAGGACATGAACCCCGACCTGGTCACCAAGTCGGGCATCATGTGCGGCTTGGGGGAGGAGTGGGATGAGTTGTTGGGAGCAATGCAGGATCTCCGCCGACAGGAAGTCGACCTCTTGACGCTGGGACAATACCTCCGTCCGTCCAACAGCCACCTTCCGGTGGCGCGGTACTACACGCCAGACGAGTTCGACGCGCTGCGAGACGTGGGACTCCGCATGGGATTCCGCCATGTCGAAGCGGGTCCGCTGGTGCGCTCATCCTACCACGCGTGGGAGCAGGCACAGCGGGCGACTCCGGTATAAACCCAGCTCGGACAGATAGGATGACGCAGGTTCACACCAACGCCGGACTCGACTCCGCGCGCACGGATTTCTACCGACAGCTGCTTCGGCAGATGTTGTTGATTCGCCGGTTCGAGGAGAAAGCCGGCGAAGCGTACGCGTTGGGCCAGATCGGCGGGTTCTGCCATCTCTACATCGGCCAGGAAGCCGTGGCCGTGGGTGCCATCGCTGCGTTGCGGGATGACGACTACGTCACGTCCTCGTATCGCGAGCACGGTCACGCGCTGGCACGCGGCATGTCGTCGCGGTCGGTAATGGCCGAGTTGTTCGGCAAGGCCACCGGGTGCTCCAAGGGCAAGGGCGGATCGATGCACCTGTTCGATGCCGAGCTGAATTTCTTCGGAGGGCACGGCATCGTCGGCGGGCAAATCCCCATCGCGGCCGGTGCGGCGTTCGCCGTCAAGTATCGGGGAGGCGACCAGGTCTCGCTGTGCTTCTTCGGGGAGGCGGCCGTGAACATCGGATCATTTCACGAGACCTTGAACATGGCCTCCCTGTGGAAGCTGCCCGCAATCTTCCTCGTCGAGAACAACCGCTACGGGATGGGCACCGCCCTGGAACGGGCGTCCGCCGTGGCGGACATCGCCGAGCGCGCCACCTCGTACGACATGGATGCCGAGGTCGTTGACGGCATGGACGTGCTGGCAACCTTCGAGGCGATGGAGCGCGCCGTCCACCGCGCCCGGACTGACAAAACCCCCACCTTGCTCGACGTCAACACGTACCGGTTCGTGGGGCACTCGATGTCCGACGCGAGTCACGGCACCTACCGAACGCTGGAAGAGGTAGAGGAAAACAAGAAGAACGACCCCATCGGCAAGCTGTGCGCGCGCTTGCTCGACGACGACCTCGTGACCCACAAGGACATCGAAGAGATCGACGCCGAGATCATCGCCGAGGTGGAAGACGCCGTGGCGTTCGCGGAGTCGAGCCCCGAGCCGGAGCCGGAGGAACTCTTCACCGACGTGTACAAGGACTGACATGCCGGTACTGACCTATCGCGACGCGCTGAACGACGCACTCCGTGAGGAGATGGAGCGGGATCCCGACGTCTTTCTCATGGGTGAAGAGGTCGCGGAGTACGACGGCGCCTACAAGGTGAGCCGAGGTTTGCTGGAGGTCTTCGGCGACAAACGGGTGGTGGACACGCCAATCACCGAGCTGGGGTTTGCCGGCCTCGGGGTCGGCGCGGCGATGGCCGGTCTCCGTCCGGTCATCGAGTTCATGACCTTTAACTTCGCGCTCCTCGCCATCGACCAGATCGTCAACAACGCGGCGAAGATGTCCTACATGTCCGGCGGCCAGTTCGGCGTTCCGATTGTGTTCCGCGGGCCCAGTGGAGCGGCCCTCCAGCTCGCCAGCCAACACTCGCAGTCCTTCGACTCGTGGTATGCGAACGTGCCGGGCCTGAAAGTGGTGGCGCCGGCGACGCCGGCCGATGCCAAGGGGCTCCTCAAGGCGTCGATTCGCGACAACAACCCGGTGATCTTCTTGGAAGGCGAAATGCTGTACAACACCAAGGGGGAGGTCCCGGACGGCGACCACGTCGTTCCATTGGGACAAGCCGAGGCCAAGCGCGAGGGATCCGACGTGACGTTGGTCTGCTACTCCAAGTCGCTGATACCGACACTCAAGGCCGCGGATACACTGCAGAACGACAGCGGCATCTCGGCGGAGGTCGTCGACATCCGGACCATTCGCCCGCTCGATACGGCCATGCTGGTGGAAAGCGTGCGGAAGACGAACCGTTGTGTGATCGTGGAAGAGGGGTGGCCGTTCAGCGGGATCGGCGCGCAACTAGTGGATAGCATCCAACAGGAAGCCTTCGACGACCTCGATGCACCACTGCTCCGGGTGACTGGCGCCGACGTGCCGATGCCGTACAATAAAAAGCTCGAGCGTGCCACCAAGCCGACACCGCAGAAAGTGATCGACGCGGTCCACCGGGTCACCTACACGGCGTAACAGCGAACGGGGCTGCCATGGCAACGAAAGTCGTAATGGAAGCGCTTTCCCCTACCATGGAGGAGGGACAAGTCACCAGATGGCTCAAGGCCGAAGGGGACAAAGTCGCTTCCGGTGACACCCTGGCCGAGGTCGAGACCGACAAGGCCGTCATGGAGCTGGTCGCACGCGGCGACGGCATCCTCCGGAAGATCGTCGTGCCCGAGGGCAAGGCCGTCGACGTGGGAAGCCTGGTCGCCGTGATCGGCGCTGGGGACGAGGACATTTCTTCGCTGGCCGTGGAAACGGCCGCCCCCGTTGCCGCCGAATCGTCCAGCGGAGCCGGCGAAGCCGCCCCTGCTGCGTCCGCCACGCCACCGCGTGTGGCATCCGGCGACGGCGATCGCATCAAAGCCTCCCCCGTTGCCCGGCGGATAGCGTCGGAACGAGGCATCGATCTGGCCGCGGTACGGGGAACGGGACCCGGGGGACGCGTGGTCAAGCAAGACCTGGAGGGTGCCGCGGCGGCGCCAACCGGCGCACCGCTCGCTGCCGGTGGTTTCGAGGACGTACCCCTCACGCAGATTCGCAAGACGATCGCACGGCGGCTCGCCGAGTCGATCGGGCCGGTGCCCCACTTCTTCCTCACCACCGAAGTCGACATGGAGCGTGCCGCCGAGGCACGAGCCGCGCTGAACGCCCTCGAGGACGGGCCACGGATCTCGTACAACGACATCATTCTGAAGGTGGTCGCCGCCGCCCTCGTCCAGCACCGGGCGTGCAACGCATGGTGGCAGGACGACCACATTCGCTATTTCAACGACGTACACCTCGGAGTGGCGGTGGCGGTGAAAGACGGCCTCATCACGCCCGTCGTGCGGAGCGCCCAAGTCAAATCGCTCCGCCAGATCGCCGCGGAGGTCCGCGATATGGCCGATCGCGCCCAAGAGAAGCGATTGATGCCCGATGAGTACACCGGCGGCACGTTCACGGTGTCGAACCTGGGTATGTTCGACATCGATCAGTTCACCGGTGTCATAAATCCGCCCGAGGCGGGCATATTGGCGGTGGGATCGATAGTCGAGAAGCCCATGGCAGAAGCCGGCCAGGTGGTGATTCGCAAACGTATGCGCGTGACCATGAGTTGCGACCACCGTGTGATCGATGGCGCAACCGGCGCTCAATTCCTGCAAACAGTGCGTCGGATGCTGGAGAACCCCCTCGCCATCGTGTGGTGACAGACAAGGCGTTGTCACGTATGACGAGCAACCAAGGAATGTCCCGTGACTAAGAGTTTCGACGTCATCGTTCTCGGCGGCGGCCCCGCCGGGTATGTGTGTGCAATCCGGTGCTCCCAGCTCGGGCTGAACACCGCAGTGGTCGAGCGCGACAAGCTGGGCGGCGTGTGCGTCAACGTCGGCTGTATCCCCAGCAAGGCGTTGCTCCAGAGCGCCCATCTCGCCTACACCGTTCAGCATCACGCCAAGCGTTTCGGCGTACGGGTCGGTGACGTCGAGTTGGATTTTGCGGCCGCCGTCAAACACTCGCGCCAGGTGAGCGAACAGAACTCCAAGGGCGTCGGCTTCTTGATGAAGAAGCACAAGGTCACGGTCATCCCCGGCACCGGGACGCTGATGCCGGGCAGGAAAGTGCAAATAGACGGTGACACCTATACGGCTGCCAAGGGCGTGGTCATCGCCACCGGAACACGGGTCAAAGGCATTCCCCAGATCGGCCTCGACATCAACAAAACCACGGTCATCTCGTCGGACGAAGCGCTCTTCTTGAATGAGGCGCCAAAGGCCCTGGCGATCATCGGCGCCGGAGCCGTGGGGATGGAGTTCGCCGACATCTTCAGCGCGTTCGGCTCGAAGGTGACCGTCATCGAGATGTTGCCCCGGGCGCTCCCGTTGGAAGACGTCGAATCCTCGGATGCGATCGCGAAGGTCTTCAAGAAACGCAGAGTGGATATCATCGCCGGTGCGAAGGTCACGGGCGCAAAGGTCGGGGGGACGAGCGTGACGCTGGACGTCGAGGTGGACGGCAAAGGACAGACCGTCAAGGCCGACAAGGTCCTCATGGCCGCCGGACGCGCCCTGAACACGGAGAATCTGGGACTCGAGGCGGTGGGGATCAAGCTGACGGATGCCGGGTTCATCGACACCGATGAGAATCTCAAGACGTCGGTGGACGGCTACTACTGCATCGGCGACATTGCCGGCCCCCCGATGCTGGCGCACAAGGGCAGTCGCGAAGGGGTGCAGGTTGCCGAGGTGCTCGCCGGCCACCAGCCGCAGCCGATCAAGTACGACAACATCCCGAGCGTGACCTATTGCCACCCGGAGGTGGCCAGCATCGGTCTCACGGAGGAACAGTGTAAGGAACAATCCCTCGACTACCAGGTCGGCCGTTTCCCGTTCACGGCCAACGGACGGGCCCGGGCGGCGATCGAGACCGACGGGTTCGTGAAGATCATCCGCGGCAAACAGTACGGCGAGATTCTCGGCGCCCACATCGTGGCGTCGCACGCCAGCGAGCTCATACACGAGCTGGCCGACGAGTACACCGTGGAGGAGATCGACCTCACCGTTCATGCCCACCCGACTCTCTCCGAGGCCGTCGCCGAAGCGGCACTCGACTCGCTCGGACGGGTCATGCACACCTAGTGGCGGCTGAGACCGACCCCATCGGGGTAGCGCTGGGAAGTATCGGCGCCGGCGCAACCGCCGGCGCGTCGGTCATCACCACGAGCCTGATCGTCTTCCGCCTATTGATGGGCGGGGCGGCAGACGCCATGAACCAAGACCTCCAGTTCGCCGTCCTCACGGTGGGGCTGGTCGCCGGCGTCATCACCTCCGTCGTCACCGTCTACACTTTGGCGCGCACCGTCACCGACACGTGGCGCCGCGCGGCCCTCGCGGGGACCACCGTCTTCGCCGCCGCCATCCTGGCCGTGCCGGCCGCCCCGGCGGACATGTTCGCCGGCCTCGTCGGCCTCACGGTGTATCTCGCAGTACTGCTCTCCGGAACGTGGTACGGCATCTCCAAGGTCCGAGCGGCGGCGGGGGAATGAGCAACGACCTCCTGGTGATCGGATTGGGACGGATGCCGTACGGTGAAGCGTTGACGTTGCAGCGGAGGCTGGCTGCCGCACGCATCGACCGCACGATACCAGACGACATGCTCCTGTTGGTGGAGCACCCGCCCGTCGTGACCCTCGGCCGGTCGTTTCAACGGCAGAACCTGCCGACGGCACCGGAGGAGCTCGCCTCCCGGGGGATCGAGTTCTACGACATCGAGCGCGGCGGCGACGTCACCTTCCACGGTCCCGGGCAGCTGGTGGGGTATCCCATCTACGACCTGAACGACCACACGCCGGACCTCCACCTCTTCCTGCGGCAGATCGAGGAGTCCCTGATCCGCATGGTGGGCGAAACGGGGATCGCCGGCCGACGGCGCGACGGATTGACCGGTGTGTGGGTGGAGGACCGCAAGCTCGCCAGCATCGGCATTCACGTGAAGAAGTGGGTCACGTGGCACGGATTCGCCCTCAACGTCCTCACCGACCTGTCGTTCTTCGATCTCATCATCCCGTGCGGCATCGAGGACGTGGAGATGACCAGCATGCAGCGAGAGCTGGCCGAGCGGGCGCCACGGGATCTCTGGGGGCGGGCCTTGGACGGGGTCATGCTGGCGTTCTGTGAGACGTTCGGGCAGACGCCTCAAGCGGTGGCCGTCGAGGATTTGTTGGAGGTCGGCTAGGGGGCGGCAACCGCCATTTGCCACCTTCCGCGCGCTGCGGTTCGCTGGGCGGTCATTGCTTCAAGGTTAGAACATCGAGCGCGACCCAACGCGCGCTGCAGTGGCAAACGGCGGTTGCCGCCCTGTCCACCACCCTCCATGGGCGAAACTTTGATCTATTATAAACGTAATAATTAGTCGTGAGTCACCGCTCTGACCCTACCAGAGACCCATGAGATACCGACCGTCCTCCGTCCTGCTAATGATGGTGCTGTCGCTCGGCGCCACCTTGGCGCACGACAAAGACATCCACGCAGCCGGGCAACAAGTAGTACACCTGGTTCGCGACGCGTCGTATCCGGAAGCGTTCAGTTACTTGGGAGCTGTCCGTGAAATGTCCGATGGGCGGCTGATGGTGGCCGATCCCCTCGGACAGGTTCTCGTCCTCGTCGATTTTGCCACCGGAACCGGGGACACGATTGGACGCGTCGGCAGCGGGCCTCAGGAGTACCAGCAACCGGATGCCGTGTTTCCTCTGCCCGGTGACTCGACCCTCCTCGTCGATCTGGGCAACGCTCGGCTGCGGGTGGTCGCACCGGATGGCACATTCCGAGCAACGATGCCCCTCACACGGGAAGGCGCGACCGGAGCGTTCACGATCGTCATGCCTCGATTCACCGATGGCTCCGGTCGCATCTATTTCCAGCCAGAGAGTTTCACCGCGGGCCGCCCGCCGGACTCCGCCGCCGTCGGGCGAATCGACCCCGCAACGGGTGTGATCGACACCGTTGCCATGGTGAAACTCCCGGAGCCGAACCCTTCGACTTCGGGGCGCGTCATCATGCTCGGTGCCGGCCCCCTGCGGCCTCAGGACGGTTGGGCTGTGGGCTGGGATGGTCGAATTGCCATAGCCCGTGCCCGCGATTATTCCATCGAGTGGATTCATCCTGACGGTGGCGTTGTGTACGGCCCACCGAACGACTACGACCCGGTACGGGTTGGGCGAGCTGAGAAGCAACGGTGGCTGGATGAATCTTCGTCGACCGAGGTGAATGTAGGAATACGAAGGATGGCGGACGGCACACGCCATACGAGACTCAGCCGCGGAGGTGGGGCGAGTTCACGACGCGACATCGATGCTTACGATTGGCCCGACGTACTGCCGCCGTTCCGCGCCAAGGGAGTGTTCGTCACGCCGGACGGCGACGCCTGGGTTGAGCGCTATGTCACTGCTGGCGCTGCACCAGTCGTCGACGTGTTCGATGCCAGGGGACGCACGCAACGGAGTATCACTCTGCCCGCCGACCGGCGGGTGGTTGGTTTTGGGCGGTCCGTTGTCTACCTCGCGCGCACCGACGAATACGACCTGCAGTGGGTGGAACGCTACCGAACCGACTAACGGCCCCGACGTGGCCGTGCCGGTGGAGGGCGTCCCAAGCACATTGATCGGACCTCCCCACGATACCCCAAGAATTCTTCACAATCGCATGGTGTATCTCGCCGCATATTGGCTTATGCAGCTCCGTCGAAAACGAGTTAGCCGACGTGGGGATAGCGGCGTATCATTGTAAGCTCATTGTCTCGGAGGCCAGCGTCATGGACGATTGGGCCATAGTAATCATGGTGATGAACTCCGTTTTCATCGTCTCGGGCGCGGGGGTTATCGGTTACTGGCTCAAACTCCGCCAGGAACGCCGACACCTGCCCAAGATTGCGGAGCAGGTGGAAGAGATGCGACAGGTAGTCGGCGAGCTGCACAATCAGTTGGAATCCCAGACAGCTGAATTGCACGAGCGACTGGACTTTGCGGAGCGCGCTCTCACTCGTGGCGTCGATCAGCGCGATGAGGCTACGCCCGTCTAGGGGGAAGAGACTCTCCTAAAGGAAGGCCATTGCAGTTGTGAAGCTCGTGGCGTTCGTCAAGCGATCAGCATCCAGAAGCTGGGGTGGTAGCACGCCGCAGCTGATGCGCAAAGCCGTTATGTGCGCGGCCCTACTCACCTTGCCCGCGGCCGGATGCACTCGGGTGGATACCGACCTGTCAGTCCAGGCCGTGGCCGATCACGTCTCTCAGACGCACTACCAGACGTATCACTTGGACGTGGAGAACATGGGGCTCGGGCTCTACGGCGGGGCCGGCTACGACATGGGCTATCGAAACCGCGACGCCTATGAGGGACCCGGCTCACCCGGCAATCAGGAAGCCCGTCTATACCTCCAGGACCAGTTCGCGGCCATGGGACTGAACGTCTCCGTGCAAGGAAGCTACCTGAACGTGGTGGGCGAACTCACCGGTACGACGACCCCTGAGAACATCTACATCATCGGCGGGCACTACGACCACCTCGAGGACGACCGGCCCGGCGGGGATGACAACGCCTCGGGCACGGCCGGCGTCCTGGAGGCCGCCCGGGTCTTGAGCCAGTACCGGTTCCAGTCGACGATCCGTTTCATCGGTTTCAACGCCGAGGAGGACGGCCTTTTGGGAAGCAAAGACTACGTCGACAACCATGTGGTCCCGGCCGGCGAGAACATCATGGGCATGATCAATTTGGACATGATCTTGCGGCCGGGATCGGACGTTGATCCGCATACGATCATCGATGCCGAGGTGGAGGCCCAATCCAAGCACCCGCCTTCGGTGGCCTGGGCCCAGGCCTTTCAGCAGGCTGCGGCAGACTATGTCCCTTCCCTGATCGTCAACGATACCATCGTCGACACTGAATCCACGAGCGACAACGACTCGTTCCTCAACCAGGGTTATCCGGCCATCCTGGTCATCGAGAATTCGCTGCCGGACTTCTGGGACGCGAACGAGCACTACCACACCTTCGAGGACGCCTCGGATCGACTTGCCAACGACTCGGGCAGCCCCAGCGGCGTGACGTACGATTACGCTTTCGCTACAGAGATGACCCGGGCCGCCGTAGCATTGATCGCCCAGCAGGCCGTGCCGGTATCCGGACCGGCGCAACGCTAGTTCTGGAGGCGATCGAGAACGCAAGCGATGGGTAGACCCTTACGCAGAGCCGCTAGGCGTCATCCGACCCCCAGGAGGACATCATGACGTCAGTACGCAAGGCAATCCTCTTCGGCTTCCTCATCTGGCTTGTGCCTTTTGCCGTTGCCTTCGTCATCTTCCCGCTGCGCGAATCGTCGCGACCCCTCTTTGAGTCCATCATGCCGGTGGTCGTCACGACCGTCGCAGTGGCGCTTGCGGTTCGATATTTTCGCCAGGTCACTCGCGACTACGTGCGGGAGGGTGTTCTGATTGGCGTGCTCTGGCTGGCGATCTGCGTGCTAATCGACGCGCCGCTGATGCTACTCGGCGGGCCGATGCAAATGACTCTCGGCGAGTACATGGGCGACATTGGTCTGACGTACGTCATAATCCCGGCCATCACTGTCGGGATCGGCACGGCGCTGGGCAGCGACCGACAAGGCAGTAGCCAAGCTGGAGATGCGGTCTAACAAGCGCATACTGCAGCGCCGTTAGGCAGGCATGCTGGAGGACAGGATGAGACAAAGGTTGGTGGGAACGCGTGTCACACGCTGGATCTATGCGATCTTAGCGGCTGCCGGTTGCGGAGGAGAGAGCGACGCCCCGGCAGGCTCCACTGCGTCAGGCGACACTGTCGTTGCGGTGCAGTTGAGCCTGATTGGAGAGTTGGACGGGCCCGAGGAGTACTTGTTCGGTGACGTTACGTCCGTTGCGATCGGACCAGCGGACATTGTCTATGTGGCCGACCAGATCGGTTCGACCATTCGCGCATATGACGTGTCCGGCCGCTTTCTCGGTACGGTGGGAACAGAGGGGGACGGTCCAGGCGAGTTCCACTGGCCGAACGACCTCACCTTTGACCCTGAGGGCCG
>JBDHHA010000099.1:0-16830 GCA_039589615.1 Gemmatimonadota bacterium | reverse complement strand
CATGCGAACGCCCCCGGGAACCCGCGAGGGCGCCGCCGCGATTCGGGCCGCCGCCGAGCGCCTCCCGCTGCTCGAGGGAACGATCCTGAGCGAAGACGGGACCGCGCTGATGCTCTTTGTGCCCATCGAGGAGAAGCGCGAGAGCCATCGCATCGCCACCGAGATCGAGGAGATCATGGCAGGCTTCGACGGCGAGGAAGAGTACCACATCACGGGCCTGCCAGTGGCTGAGGATACATTTGGCGTGGAAATGTTCAAGCAGATGGGCATTGCCGCGCCCCTGGCCGGGCTCATCGTGTTCCTCCTCATGTGGGCGTTCTTCCGCAGCTTCGCCTTGATCCTCGCGCCGATGATCGTGGCGATGGTGACGGTGATCGCCACGATGGGTTTGCTGATCGGCATGGGGTTCACGGTGCACATCATGTCGTCCATGATCCCCATCTTCTTGATGCCGATCGCCGTCGTGGATTCGGTGCACATCCTGAGCGAGTTCGCCGACACGTACCCGCAGATCGGAGATCGTCACAAGACGATCCGCAGTGTCCTCGATGACTTGATGACGCCGATGTTCTACACCTCCCTGACGTCGGCTGCGGGGTTCGCGTCGCTGGCGTTGGCTCCGATTCCGCCGGTGCGCGTGTTCGGTGTGTTCGTGGCCATCGGGATCGTCCTGGCGTTTCTTCTCACGATCACCTTCATCCCCGCCTACGTGGTGCTGTTGAGCGACCGGCGGATCGCCAGGCTGAAGGGACAACAGGATGATGCCCACGAGCGGCGCATCATCGCCCGGCTGCTCGCCGGCCTCGGCCCGAAGACGCTCGTCAACTCGAAGCTCGTCCTGACCGTTACCGTCCTCGTGGCAGCCGCGAGTGCCTACGGCATCAGTCGCATCCAGATCAATGACAATCCCGTACGGTGGTTCCGCACCAGCCACCCCATCCGGGTCGCCGACCGCGTCCTCAATGAACATTTCAGCGGCACCTACAGCGCGTTTCTCGTCCTCGAGCACGAAGTGTCTCCCGACGCCCCTCCAGCGTTTGAAGCGGCGGTGGTCGCGCTGTTGGACGACGCCGTGCGAGCGGGGGACGTCGACCTCACGGAGCGATGGGGCGCCCTCGGGCAATCGGTGGCGGACGTGCCGCCGGAGGGGCGACTCGATGCCCTCATCGACGCAGTCTTCGCGGAGTTCGACCTGGCCAGCGACGCCGAAGCCGCTCTCTGGGATGAGGTCCTGATCGTCCTGGAAGACGCCCAGACGGCAGCGAAGGTGTTCCAGACACCGGCCGCCCTCGCCTTCATCGAGGGATTGCAGCTGGAATTGCAGGCCGTCGATGTCGTCGGGAAGTCCAGTTCGGTGGCGGATATCGTCAAGACGGTGCACAGGGAGCTGCGCGAGGGGGATCCCCGGTACTTTACGATTCCCGCCACGGCGGCGGGCGTGGCACAGACGCTGTTGAGCTTCGAATCGTCACACCGGCCCCAGGACCTGTGGCACTTCCTGCGATCGGATTACCGGGCCGCCGCGATCTGGGTGCAGCTGACCAGCGGTGACAATCAGGACATGCTTCGCGTCACCGAGCACGTCAACCGGTATCTCGAATCGCATCCGCCGCCGGAGGGGGTGTCGGTCGACTGGGCAGGGCTGACGTACATCAACGTCGTTTGGCAGAACGAGATGGTCAGCGGTATGCTGAAGGCGCTGCTGGGGAGCTTTGTCATCGTCTTCATCATGATGCTCATACTCTACCGGTCGGTGTGGTTTGCAATCCTCGCAATGCTGCCGCTCTCGGTTACCATCGGATTCATTTATGGATTGATCGGCTTCATAGGTAAGGATTATGATATGCCCATTGCCGTGCTCAGTGCCCTGACGCTCGGCCTCTCCGTAGACTTTGCGATACATTTCCTGCAACGCTCCCGAGCCATTCAGCGAGTCACGGGGGATTGGCGCAAAACCGTCGATGAGCTCTTCGCCGAGCCGGCGCGCGCCATCATGCGGAATGCCATCGTGATCGCCATCGGTTTTCTCCCGCTGTTGGCCTCGCCTCTCGTGCCGTATAACACGGTTGGTTTCTTCCTGGCGGCCATCATGGCGGTGTCGTGTAGCGTGACCCTCATCCTCTTGCCGGGTGTCATGGGCATGCTGGGCAAGCGGCTTTTTCCGAGCGCACTGAGTTCTGAGAGCACCTCATGAAACCCAAGACATTCTGTTCAATTGTGGCTGCTGGAGTCGCACTGAGCCTGTGGCCGCGCCCGATGACCGGTCAGGATCTCACGGACGTTGCCGCCATCGTGGAGCGGGCAAATTTGGCATCCTATTACGCCGGGAGCGACGGCCGGTCGCGGGTCCGGATGACGATCACCGACAGTCAGGGCCGGGAACGGGTCCGCCAGTTCGTCATCCTCAGGCGTGATGCGGCCGACGGTGTGGATCAGGATTACGCCGTGCTGTTTAGCCGGCCCGCCGACGTGCGCAACACGGTCTTTCTCGTGAAGAAGCACGTGGGGAGGGACGACGATCGTTGGCTGTACTTGCCGAGCCTGGACCTGGTGAAGCGGATCGCCGCGGGCGACAAGCGCACTAGCTTCGTGGGGTCACACTTTGTGTACGAGGACGTGTCGGGCCGGGGCCTGGACGAGGATACCCACGAACTCGTGGAGACTACCGACCAGTCTTATGTTGTGAGGAACACCCCGGTTGATGGAGGATCTGTGGAGTTTGCCTCATGGACGGTGTGGATCGACAAGAACACGTTCCTTCCCATGAAGATGGAGTACGTCGACGACGGCGGAGAGACCTACCGCCGGATGGAGGCGCTGGACGTCGGAGAGTTTGGGGGGTACCCCACGGTGACCAGGATGCAGGTGTCGGATCTGCGTTCCGGAGGCACGACCCTCTCCGAGTTCCAGAACGTGGAGTACGACCTGGGGATACCGGAAGACATCTTTGCCGAGCGTACGCTCCGCAGTCCATCGCGGCGTTGGTTCGCCATTCGGTAATCTGATGCGTTCGATGCGCTGGGCGACGTTTGGCTGGAGCCTGCTCGTTGGCCTCGGCAGCCCAGAGGCAGCCTGGGCGCAGGACGAGTTTGCCGCCGAGGTGCACGGCTTCGCGCAAGCCGCCACGGCGATTCGCCTGCTCGACGATGCAACCCAGTCGGACGATCTCGTACTGGGCGAAGTGCGGTTTCGCTTGGACCTGTCTCACTTCACCGACCGGGCCGAGTTTTCGTTCAAGGGGGACTTCACGACCGATGGTCTCCTGGACGAGACGGAAATCGATATCCGCCGGGCGATGATTACGCTGCATCTGAGCGACGAGATCGACGTCCGTGCGGGTCGGCAGGTGCTCACGTGGGGCACCGGCGATTTCGTCTTTCTCAACGACCTCTTTCCCAAAGATTTCGTGTCGTTCTTCGTGGGACGGGACGACGAGTTCCTCAAGGCCCCGTCGAATGCCGTCAAGGGGACCTGGTATCCCGGACCGGTGACCGTCGACCTCGTCTGGACGCCCGTGTTCGAACCGGACCGGTTCATCACCGGCGAACGGCTGTCGTTCTTCGATCCGTCGGAGCCGGGCCTCGTGAGCGCCGAGACGATGGGGCAACCCTTCACGGCGGCACCTCCCGCGAAACAGGCCGAGAACGGCGAACTCGCCGGGCGCATCTCCGGTACCGCGGGCGGATACGAGCTGGCACTGTACGGGTATGCCGGGTTCACCAAGGGCCCCATCGCGTTCGACCGGGCGCTCGACCTGGCGGTCCATTCCCGGCTCGCGGTGTATGGGGCCAGCGTACGCGGCGCCCTGGGGAGCGGCATCGCCAATATCGAGGTCGCCTACTACGACTCGGCCGACGATCCGGGGACCGATCCCGATGTGCCCAACTCGCAGTTCCGTGGTTTGGCGGGATACGAACGGGAGTTAGTGCCCGATCTGACCCTGGGGCTGCAATATTACGTCGAGTGGACGCAGAACCACGATCTGTTGTTGGCCAACTCCCCGACGCCCGAGTTCGCGCCCGACGAAGCCCGCCATACGTTCACGGTGCGGTCCACCTACCGGCTACGGCAACAGACGCTGCTCCTGTCGCTGTTTGCGTTTTTGTCCCCGAGCGACGAAGATATCCACCTCCGGCCCTCCCTCACCTACAAGTGGAGCGATGCCGTGACGCTCGTGGCGGGCGCCAACATCATGGCGGGGGAGGAAGCCGGGTTCTTTGGGCAGTTGCAGAACAACTCCAACGGCTACATTCGCATCCGTTACGGCTTCTAGGAGGTTGCCATGACCTTGGTTCGGAAGATTCGCTTGATCGCCGGGACGTTCGTGCTCGCCAGCCTGGCATTGGGATGGTGGGTGAGCCCGTACTGGTTCCTCTTCACCGCCTTCGTCGGGGCCAACCTGTTGCAGTCCTCCGTGACCAAGTGGTGCCTCATGGAAGACATCTTGCGGTGGACAGGGATCCACAAGGAAACGCCACCGGTGTGAACGTGGTGTTGTGTAGCCCGTGGGGTCTGACGGTGACGCTCTGACGCCCGCATGAACGTTGAGGGAACTCCAGGAAGAAGAAATGTCTAATGATAGTGGTGCTCAAGGCAGATCTGTCAATGTAGTGGAGGAAGAGGACGCAACTGGAAAAGTGATAGAGATCTACCAGGACATCAAAACAACCTTGGGGATCGACTTTGTACCGAATATGTATCGAGCCTTGGCGGTTAATCCAGACTATCTGGAGATAACGTGGAGGAAAGTACAAGCGGTGATGGGAGAAGACGGCAAGTTGGGCGCGATGGCTCACGCTCGCCTCAGTGGCCGACAGCCTCACGTTTCTCCAGCCGATAACGTAGGGTATCGCGAGACACCCCAAGCAATCTGGCGGCCCGACTCACATTGCCGCCGGTACGATCGAGGGCCTGTCTAATCAGATCTGCCTCGACGTCGGCCAATCGCACGCCGTCGTGGGGAAGCCGGATCATCGTAACTGCGGTGCTGCGCTCTTGCCCGCCCTCCCGAATCTCGGGTGGCAAATGCTCAGGTAGCAACTCCTGGACGTCCTCGAGAATGAGGATACGCTCCAGAATATTCCGGAGCTCTCGCACGTTTCCGTGCCATGCGTACGCTTCCAGTAGGCGCAGGGTTGCGAGGGCCATCTGGGGCGCCGTGCGGCGAAGGTCCGTCGCGAGTTTGTCGAGGAAGAAAGCAGCCAACGGCTCGATATCCTCAGGACGATGCCGCAGCGGCGGAACGGTAACAGGCACAACATTCAGGCGGTAGTAAAGATCTCCCCTGAACCCGCCCTGCTGCACGTCTGCCTCCAAATCGTGGTTCGTAGCAGCAATCACCCGGACGTCGACTTTGAGATCCACCGTACCACCCAAACGCTTGAAGGTCCAACCCTCTAGAAAGCGCAGTATCTTGGCCTGTGCCGCAGGCGGCATGTCGCCAATTTCATCCAGAAACAACGTCCCACCGTCCGCTAATTCCGCAAGGCCCTTCTTCCGTTCCTTGGCGTCCGTGAAGGCACCGCGCTCGTGACCAAACAATTCCGATTCGAGTAGCTGATCGGGGAGTACGGTACAGTTTAGGGCGAGGAATGGTCGGTCCCTGCGTTGACTTTGTGCATGGATCGCGCGCGCGACCAGGTCCTTCCCCGTCCCACTCTCACCGCGGAGCAAGACCGTGGCGGAATCCGATCGTGCGATTTTCTCCACCGATTCGACGACCTGTCGCATCAGCTCTGACTTGCCCACCAGCTCGACATCGGCGAACTGCCATCTGTGTTGTTCGCGCAGCACGGCCACTTCGTGGCGCAGCCTCCGCGCCTCGAGCGCCTTGTCGATCGTAATAACCAGATTGTCTGCGTCGAGTGGTTTTTCCAAGAAATCGTGCGCACCGGCTTTGAGCGCTTGTACCGCTGTCTCGATTTCGCCATACGCCGTCATCATGATAATGACGAGGTCACGATCGATGGCGTGGTACGTGCTCAACAACTCGATACCGCTGCGACCGGGGAGGCGAACGTCAAGCAACATCATGTCCGGCCCCGTTTCCTGGAGGATCTTCTGGCCCTCATTGCCGTCCGCGGCCGTCACAACGTCGTAGCCAGCCTGGTCGAGGTGTTCGGAAAGCCAGGTGCGATGGAGGAGCTCGTCATCGACCACGGCAATGATCGGCCGCCGCCCCGGCATCAAGTCATCTCCGTGCCCGTATCGCCGGGCAAGATGATGCGGAATGAAGACCCCTCACCCACGGTGCTCTCAACTTCCAGACGACCACCGTGTCGCTCCACGATGCCTCGCGTGATTGCCAGCCCCAGACCGGTCCCCTGGTGTTTCGATGTGACAAAGGGCCGAAAGATTTCTGCCAGCCGATCCTCCGGTATCCCGGAGCCAGAGTCCGAAATGGAAATGTGCACCTCCGGACCCACACGCTTGGTCGCGATCTCTAGTGTTGCCCCTGACTGCATGGCTTGGATGCCGTTCAGCGCCAAGTTGACTAGCGCTTGGGTCATCAACTCGGGGTCGACTCTGGCTCTGGCGTTATCCTCGCTCAACTCCGTGTTGATACTGACCCCCGCCGCGTCGGCTTGGGGCCTCACCAAAGGAATCACCCGCTGAACCAACAGGGATGGACTGGCCCACGTGAGACGCGGGGGCTTTGGGCGTGCATAGCTGAGCAGATCGCGAATCGCACCCTCCATCCGACGGAGCTGGGCACGGATTTCTCGGAGAATCCCATCGGTCTTCGATGAATCCGGGGAGCCGAGCTCCCGAGACAGTAGATCTACTCCACTCCGCATGCCCACGAGCGGATTCTTGATCTCATGGGCGATACCTGATGCCAACTCGCCGACCGAAGCCAACTGAGCGGCACGGCGCATTTCCTGATCGTGCAGTTCGGTAATGCGCTGTGAAGACTCGCTCAGCTCCTTGGACATCTGATTGAACGTACGACCTAGCTCTCCGATCTCATCTTCTCGATCAATTTCTACTTTAGCCCCAAGGTCACCCCCTCGAATGCGTTCGGCCGCGGCGACCAAGCGATGGAGCGGCGCGATAATCGAACCCGCAACGATCCACACGACGGCAACAAGAAGGAAAACAAACACTGCTTCGAAGCTAATGGCCAGAAAACCCAAGCGGCGCAACTGGCCGAACGCACTCGCCACCGACACCTCGGACACGTATCGCCAATCAGTTCCAGGCACCGCGACCGTGGTGCCAAGGACCTCATCGCCCTCGAAATTCGCGTATCGGGTCACAGCGCCACTCGCTGCACCCATCACTGGCACCGGCAAGACGCGGTCATAGTCCACACGGCCATGTCTATGCGAAACAACAAGTGGTTTACCACCGCTGTCGACCAAGTACGTATGCACGTCCCCCGCAAGGTGGGGGGGAATGCTCAGGAACTCTTGAAGTTCCTCGAAGCCGACACCAGCCACCAGAATCCCCATCTCGCTTCCATCGACTCGCCGAATGGATGCCGCGATCCGGTACATCGGCTCGCTCTCGTGTTCATCATCGATGGCAGATCCGCGATCCACGTAGAACCGCCCGTCTCGCCCGCCACGGAACCACCCTATGCCCGGCCACTCACTGCCGATGAGCGTTCTCTTCGTTGCGGCGATGACCATACCGGTGGTGTCGACCACCATGATTTCCGCCATAGGACGTAGGTCGGTACGTTGGCGGTCGAGATATTCCGAGAGCCGCACTCCTATCTCGCCGGCCGACGGATCAACCGTTGTTAACGCCTCGATGCTAGTCACAAGGAAGCGGTTTCCCGTGGTGAACGCGGTCAGGGAGGCCTGATGTCGCGCTACTTCGGCCGCCACATGTCGTGCTTCCCCATCTGTCAGCGCGTTGAGGTACCGGCGGGTCTGCTCTTCGATGATGTCGCGACTGATCAGATATCCCAGCGAGTTGGTCACGATCAGTGGAATCAGCGAAAGCACGAGAAACCACCGGAGGATCCGGCGTCCCAATCCCCGACGGATAGGGGCTCCTCGCCACACAAAGCTTCTGGATGTTCTTCGTGCCATGCACCGTCCTGGGTTGAACGGTGGGCCGCCCTGCAACCCCCACCGTTGAGCTGGTTCTGCGGAACTGGTACCTAGTGGTTCGCCTGCGCCACCTCGTCTCTTGCCGCCGCAGACGCAAGAACAAGGCCGCATGCCACGAGTCCGACGTGATGCCTCAACAGGGAGGGTTGTCCCGTCGGACCATACCCCGCGACCCCTACCGATCCACAGAAATGGGGATAATGCCCCACCCAACTTGGGGCATTTACCCCAATGTTGCCATCCGTCTGGAGCCTACATCGGCATAACTGACAATATGTCAATCACTTACGCAATTCCGGCTACGCGGTACGCTACCTGCATATTGCACTGATCGAACGCTTCACCTCCGCCCCCAACAGGCCGCAACCAGAATTGGGCGAGGCGGATCTGCGATCCAAAGAAGGAGGAATAACGGTGCGACATGCGACCAGATACATGGCGCTCGCCGTCGGAGTGGTCTTCACGGCTGCGTGCGCAGGCTCGGACAACCCGACGGCTCTCGACGACCTGGAACCCGAAGTCGATTTCGACATCGCCGCGGACCGGGTCGAGACCTACGAAGAGGTCGAGATCCACGTTCGGGCACAGCAAGACGGCAGCCACATGCAGATGCTGCAAAGCCAGCTCGAGATCCAGCACCACGACGGCGGCGCCGTCCGGACCGTTGCCATGGAACCTGATGGGGACGGGTACAGCGCCCACGTCATGTTCTTCGACCCCGGAGAATACGACATGCACTTCAGCGGCATACTGAAGGGGCACCGCCTGATGGGCCAGATGGGCGAAATGGAAATCGATGCTTTTCGCCATCACCAAGTGATCGGACCGTACTGGGTGGAGATCGAGATATCACCCGGGCAGGTCCTCCCGGACGATGAGGCCCACATCCATCTCCATGTCTTCACGATCGGGCCCGACGGCATGCCCGACGTGCCAGCCTCCGGTCTTACGATGGAGGTGGAGATTCACGATCCAGCCGGCGTGGAGACCCTCCTTGCAGTGACCGAGGAGGAAGCTGGCGAGTACGAAGTCCAATATCAGTTCGGCGGCGCCGGCGAGTACGAACTCCACGTCGAGATTGACGTGGACGGCGTACAAGAGGATGGTGAGTTCCACATCCCGGTGCTCGACCCCGAGGACGACGACGACGGACAAGGTACGGGAGGTGGGCATGGACATTAACAGAGCAGGCGGTCGCGCTGCACTTGGGTTGCTGCTATGTACGACAATCGCACCCCAACTGCAGGCGCAATCGACCGCCGACCGGATCATTCCAACCAACCAGGTTCTCATAACAGGTTACGGAACAGTCGGGTACGGCTACCGTCCGCAGGGCGGAAATGAGAACGCGTTTTTCACGAGCCTGAGCCCGATTTTTCTGTTCCAATTCCAAGATCGCGTGATGTTCGAAGCGGAGTTTGAATTCGAGTTAGAAGGCGGCGTAACAGAAACGGGCCTCGAGTACGCCCAACTCGACTTCATGGCCACAGACAATCTTACTTTGGTGGGGGGCAAGTTCCTCCTACCCTTCGGAGTGTTCGGGGACCGGCTCCACCCAACGTGGATCAACAAGTTTCCCTCAGCTCCACCGATTTACGGACACCACGAGACCACCTTTGGAGTGGAGCCCCTGTTGCCCGTCATCGCAGATCTCGGCGTGATGGCGCGCGGTGCGGTAAACCCCGGCCGGTTCGCCGTAGGCCTCAATGTGTACGCCGTCCAGGGACCCACAGGCGAGGGCGATCCGGCAGAGGAGATTCCAGAGCTCGAGTTTTTTGCCTCTTCCGAGGATGGAAACACCAACAAAACGCTGGGGGGGCGGCTCGATATTGCGTTGCCGCCCTGGGCCGAGCTGAACGTGTCTTTCTTCAACGGCGATTACGACGACCAGAATGTGCTCGATTTCACCGGCTGGAACGTCGCCGGCGAATTGCGCACGGCCGGTTTCGAGGTTCGAGGCGAATACGTTCAGACGCGCCAAGAAATAGAGCAAACCAGTGGATTTCCGACGCTCGTGCGGCAAGGCTTCTACGCCCAGTCGTCATACCGGGTCGGCAGCTGGGAACCGGTATTTCGCTGGACACAGGTGTTTGACACCAAGTTGGACGGTGCTGTGCAGGACCAGGGTGCCTGGCAGGCGGGATTCGGTCTCGACTACTGGTTCGCCCCGTCCATTGCTTTCATGGTCGGCTACGAGTTGAACCGCGAGGACGATCTCGAAATCGATAACGATCGTCTCATCGCCCACATCGCCTACGGGTTCTAAGGGGAATCGATGAATTACTCATATCTTCAACGCGGCTTCGCAATGTGCGCCGCGATCCTGACAATGACCCTTGCGCTCCCGGGCGTCGTTCTCGGCCAGGACGCAAATCCAATCAGCGAGGGGGCTCGAGTTTATGGGAACACGTGCGGGCGATGCCACAATCCTCGTTCGCCGCTCGAGCAGGATGACCAAGGCTGGGCAGTGATCATGAATCACATGCGGGTCAAGGCCAACCTGACGAGGTCGCAGGTACGTAACGTCCTGGCCTTCCTGCAGGCCTCGAACACGGACCCGCGGGAACGCGCAAATCCGTTTGGTGAAACGCCGCCAGCGGCGGCGACGACCGATACGACCCTGTCAACCGATCCGGCGGTCATCTCGCAGGGTCAGACCATTGTGCAGGAACGTGCGTGCCTTGGGTGCCACGTCGTGAATGGGCAGGGTGGTGCTGTTGGGCCGTCCCTCGACAACAGCATCGAGGACCGCGGCGCAGGTTTCGTGATGCGCAAGATCGCGGACCCAACGTTCGACAAAGCGACATCAATGATGCCGAATTTCGGATTGACTCCGGAGCAAGTGCGTGCCGTGGCCTCGTACCTTGCAACTCTTAGACGACCATCGGCGGACTGATTCGTCTTCGTTTGGAATGGAGCCTCGTCGTCTTGGCGAGGCTCTTTTCTGTATGCACTCTTGGTTGACACATCACTCGCTAGGGCGGTCAAGGACGGCCTTGAAACGCCCATTGTTGCTCATGGTGTCTAGCTCGCAGCGGCGCGAGGTTTCTTTGAGAATGCGTATGTGTGCCTTTACCTACCTGTCGAGACTGCACTAGCCTGCGGTTCACATTCGTCGCAAGAGGGCGCCACCACTGTCGCACCAAAACCGGTCATCCGCTCAAGCTCGGCAATGAATTGCACCGGTGTCGTGACATTCGGATCGAACGTCACTACCGCCCGTCCTGGCTCGAACGAGACGTCCGCGCTCTCGACTCCGTCCACCCGTCGCAGGGCCACCCGGGCCGCCACTTCGCAATTCACTCACGTCATCCCCCTGACGGCGAGCACGACCCTTCCCTGGTCTACTCCCGCAGCCGGTTCCATGTGAACTGAGGAATCATGCCCGTGTCCAGCCGAGGATTCGTGGTCGTGTCGCAGGACCTCTGAGCCGAGACCCACTCCCAGTGCTGCTGCTACAGCCAACCATTCGAGTTTTTTCATTGCAGGAGCCCTCTCAACTCAGAGTATCCACGCCGACCACGTGGGATAGGTCGCGAACACCACCGCGATCCCTGTCGCTATCCATAGTGTTACCCTCATGCCGCGTCGTACCTTCGGATCCGCGCACACCCTACCAGGCTCACAGGCTTCTTGCTCCTCGCGGTGCAAGATGTAGAAGCCAAAGCCAAGAGAGACCATGGTCGCGCCGAGGAAATAGGGTCTCAGCGGCTCGAAGGTGCTGGACAGCCCGGCCCCGGACACGCCGACCAACACGGCGAGAACCGGCCCGGAACAACAGAGCGCCGAGGCGAACGCGGCCGCCACGCCGGCGCCGGCGGATGCCACCGTCTTGCTTATCACTCCACCCCTTCAAGCGCGTTTCTGATGATCTCGATGGACGGCGCCCCATCGGCACGGCAGGCCGCGGCGGCCGCACCCGGCCCAACGCCGGTGACGTCGTGGCCGTTCACCAGTATAGTGGGCGATCCGAATTCCCTCGCGTGGGCCGGCGAGGCCTGGTTGCCCTGCTCCCACTCCTGCCAATGCGGAGGCGCATCGATCGTGGACAGTGCCTCGCGCAGGTTCACCCGGGCTGCCTCAGCGTTGGGACAGCCCTCGAAGTAGATCAACTCAATGGTCCGGGGCATGGTGACACCTCCTGCTCTTCGGTCTCCAGAGCCTCGAGGATCGGACACTCCCCGGACGGCGCCCGCACGGCGCAGTCCTCGGCGAGGTCCTCGAGCACTCGTTTCATGCGCTCCAATTTGCCGATCTTGGTCTTGACAAGCGCGATCTTCTCACGGGCCTTCCCTTCCACGGCCTCGCAGGCCACCGGTGAACGCGCCCGCAAGTCAAGCAGTTCCGTGATCTCCGACAGCGAAAACCCGAGGTCCTGCGCCCGCTTGATGAATCGGATCCGGCGCACCACGTCCGGAGGGTACCGTCGGTAGCCCGCCGCCGTCCGCTCCGGCTCCGCAATCAGGCCGCGGCGCTCGTAAAAGCGAACGGTCTGCACGTTGACCCGGGCTCGTTCCGCAAGTTGTCCAGTTCGCAGTGTCATGGCGCTTCACTCCATCGTACCAGAACAAGGTAAACTCTATACTTAAGTACATGGTCAAGACCCAAATACTCCGGTAGATGCCCAAGGAAGGATTGAGTTGATCGGCATGGATCCCAATAAGCCACACCCTCTTTAGATCTTCCGCGGGTAAGGCTCAGCGACTCCCGACAGTCTTGACTTGGGGTTGGCCCGTCCACGCCTTGGAAAGAGTCTTCAGTTTTTCGACAAACAGCCGCTTGAAATCGCGTCCTGGCGTATCAGCCGCAGTGACTCCTCTGGATCCATAACCATTCTGCACTGCTCCTTATCGCTCATTCGCGACCTTCAAACTTTTCCACAGCCAGTCGAACGTCTACGGCCATCTGCGGTGCAGCTTCTAGGAAGGAGCCCGGCATGACCTAGCGCTCGGGTCGTGTCATCCGAGAATCTACCTGCCCGGAGCCGATCGGCCTTCCCCGGACGAACTGCAACGCCTTTCTCGACAGCTCGACGAGATGATCAGGCGTAGCACGACTGGAGACGACCTGGCCGAGCCTGTCGCTTCTCTTGCCCAAACTCAAGACCCAGCACCGGTGGATGCATTTGGCGACGCCCAACACCAGGCACATGTGAGGGGTCTTGTCCAGGAGGTTGGAGCGCGAATGCCAGCACCGAGACCCAGCATCTTTCACGCTAACACCCGTCAGCAGTGCCGCGTCCTTAAGGGTGGAGTGGGGAAGTTGGAGGAGGTTGGAGTAAACCCTTCCACCTCCCTTCCCACCTCAAACCCTCCCGCACTTCCATCCGCAACCGCCGGAACAAAGCGTCACCCTGACTCCGCAGCTGTGAAGCCTGTCCGCGAACGGAATTACCAACCCGGCGCCGACCCGGCAATGGACCGAGCCATGGCCTTGTTTCACGAAAAACGTGCCAGGTCGGGTAGGCGGTTGAAACAACGCGCCGACGCAGAGGCCGGGGCTGCTGAGCGGTCAGCTCGTGAGGACCGCGCGGATGCCTAAGATATGTATCGCAATCTGGCTATGACGAAGGAGGAGTTCATCTCGAAATGGAGGGCGACGGCTGAGGGGCTCGCCAGACTCCGCGCGACCGTTGACGGTGCACTCCTGTGCGATCAAGTGCTGAGCGACTTTCGGTCGGTCATGGCGACTGAGGGAGAGCAGCTTCTCACTCTGAGAGAGGCCGCACACTATTCCGGGTACTCTGCAGATCACCTGGGCCGGCTCGTCCGCGAAGGCCGTATCCCGAACCTCGGCAAGCGGGGCTCGCCCCGTCTACGTGTGGCCGACCTCCCGATGAAACCCAGGGAAGCGTTTGATCACAGTGGCCCCAAGGCGTATGATCCAACTACCGACGCTCGGTCCCTCGTTGGCCGACGGAAAGGAGGTGCCTATGGCTCCTCGCAGGATCCGTCGTAACGGGTGGCACCAGGTGAATGGAAAGTGGACCCGGTCTCTTGGAGAACGAGGGTGCAGGGTCCGGCTCTTTGAAAAGCGAAGGAATGGGCTGTTTTACCGCGAGGTGTGGATTCCAGGAGATGGCTACAACCGCGCGTGCCTCCACACCGGTGACCGTGACGTGGCCGAAGGGCTTGGCCGGCAGCTCCTCGCCAACCTCCTGAAGGGCGAGGCGATCGAGGCGGCTGGCACGGTGGCGCTCGGACAGTTGTGGGAGCGATACCGGACTCAGTGTGTTGGTTATCTCGACAACAAGGCCCGAACACAAGGGGACTATGCCTCGAGGGCGAGTGTCCTCATCGGGTTCTTTGGTGAGCACTGCGATGTCTCCTCTCTCACGGAACAGGACCAAGCTGCGTTTGTGCGGATGCGGTTGGTGGGCGGCATCAGGCGACGGGGCGGAGACGCAACGGCGCCGGTTGGCAATCGTTCCGTTGAAGCCGATTTGGCATTTCTGCATTCGATGCTCAGGTGGGCGACGACCGTACGACTATCGACCGGACATCGGCTACTGGATCGCAATCCTCTCGAAGGGATCCGTCGTCCGCGCGAGAAGAATCCTCGCCGGCCGGTTGCCACATGGGAACGATTCCAAGCGACACGAGCCGCGATGGTGCGGCTTGCGGGCTCGAGCTCGAAGGAGATCGAGCGTAACCGCTGGATCAAGATGGAACTCGCCCTCGTTTTGGCCGAGGCCACAGGACGTCGTTTGGGCTCGATTCGGCAACTCCGGTGGGAAGACATCGACCTCGATCACGGGCAGATTCGCTGGCGGGCCGAGGCGGACAAGAAAGGGCGTGAGTCAATCGTACCGATCCCGAGCAAACTGATCGACGACGTCCGCGTGTTTCGCCGCCGACTCGGTGCAGTGGGAGGCTGGGTCTTTTCAGGAGAGCGCAAGCCCGAGCAGCCGATGGACCGTCACCTGTTCAACAAGTGGCTGGCGGTTGCCGAGCGGACAGCGGATCTGCCCAAGCTGAACGGAGGCTTGTGGCACCCGTACCGGCGGAAATGGGCGACGGAGCGAAAGCACTTGTCGCTCAGGGACGTGGCCGAGGCCGGCGGTTGGAAGGATACTGAGACGCTGTTGACCTGTTACCAACAGCCGGATCGTGAATCGCTGTTGGCGGTAATGAGCGAGGCGAG
The DNA here is from genome assembly GCA_039589615.1 of Gemmatimonadota bacterium. Lineage (GTDB taxonomy): Bacteria > Gemmatimonadota > Gemmatimonadetes > Gemmatimonadales > GWC2-71-9 > B3T1B10. The sequence goes on along the minus strand of JBDHHA010000099.1, from coordinate 1,624 downwards.
GAAGGTCTGCGACGCGTCGGTCAGTCGCTGAGTCGAGAGAAACGCACCCCGAAACGCACCCCCACCCTTCGCAAGCGAAAAACCCCGATCCGACAAGTGCTTGTCGAATCGAGGCTTAGTAAGTCGGGACGGCCGGATTCGAACCGGCGACCCCCTGAACCCCATTCAGGTGCGCTACCGGACTGCGCCACGTCCCGTGAAGAGTCGGACCTCCAACATAGTGGCTTCGTCTGCCCGCTGGTAGCATCGGCGTAAGCTTTCTTGGTCCTCATCAATCCACCCCCGGCGGCTCGCTCCACATCGGCGGCGCTCCTGCCCCGCAGGCCAATCCAACGCCAACCCGGATCCACGGGTAGCGGAAGTCGTCATCTTCAACTATTCTTTAATTACTCTTTCAGTATATATACGCTTGGAGTATTTCCGAAGGAGTCGAACGAGTCATGACCGGACGGAGCGCAGGCGGCCTGAGCCGCCTCGAGTACCACGCGTTGTTGGCAATGGCCAACGGGCCCCTCTACGGGTACGCCATCAAGGAAGCCGTCGAAATCGAGTCTGCCGGGACCCTCACCCCCCGCGCCGGATCCCTCTACCGGGTGTTGGCGCGACTGATGACCGGGGGACTGGTCGTCGAGACGGAACCGGCGGAGGCGACCTCGCCTCATCCGGGCCGGGAACGACGGTACTACGGCCTGACGGCCGAAGGGCGCCGTGCTCTCGCCGCCGAGGCGCGGCGCCAGCGGGGCGCCGCCGCCCTCGCCGAGGAGCGTCTGGGGACGCGGGATAGCCGCCCGTGAAATCGTTCCTGACACTGCTGGTTCGACTGTTCCCGGACGAGTTCGGGAGCCAGTTCGGAGCAGACATGGTCGAGCAGGTCCAGTCGGATTACGACCGCGCCCTGTCGCGTGGTCGCCTGAGGGCCTTGGGATTCACGCTCGCCACGGCCCTGGATCTCTTGCGATCCAGTGTGGCGGAGCGCCGCCGTCCTACCTGGGGAGTCACCCGCACACCACGGCCTATTGAGGAGAGAACGGGAATGACGCTGAACGGCTGGACCAGAGACCTCCGCTATGCGGTCCGCGCATTGCGGCGATCGCCCGGCTTCGCCGTGGTGACGATTGGGACGCTCGGCCTCGCAATCGGCGCGAACGCCGGAATCTTCAGCGTGGTCGACACCGTGCTCCTCGATCCCCTACCGTCTCCTCGATCCCCTACCGTTCCCCGAAGCGGACGATCTGGTGTACATCGCCGCCTCGGCGCCGGGGTCCGATTTCCCCGAGGAGTTCGGCGTGTCGACGGAGTTCTACGTGCAGTACGACGAGCAGGCCACCCTCCTCGAGGACGTCGCGCTCTTCACCGATTTCACCGCCACGCTCCGGACCAACGACCGCACGGAGCGGGTGCGGATGGCCGTATCGACGCCGTCCTTGTTCAGCACGCTCCGGGTGTCTCCCATCCTCGGGCGGGTGCCGGTGCCGGAAGACGAGAGTCAGGTCGCCGTCATCAGCCACGCGCTGTGGACGAGTTGGTTCGGGGCCGATTCGGCCGTCATCGGACGCTCCTATGAGATGGCGGGAGGCAATCGAACCGTCATCGGGGTCATGGGGCCCGATTTCTGGTTCCCGCG
>JBDHHA010000098.1:0-16522 GCA_039589615.1 Gemmatimonadota bacterium | reverse complement strand
GACGCATGATTCTTCATCCCACTGAATCTCGGCTCAATCGATTCGCCGACGGCGAACTGAGCAGGGGATGGCGAGTCCGAACGGCCGCGCATCTGGAACGATGTTCCCGATGCCGCAATACGATCGGATCGATTCGACGCATGAGCCGGGAGGCGGGCGAGCTGACGTCGCCCCGGGCCCCGGCCGATCTAAAAGACCGGATTCTCCAGCGATTGCACGACGGTGAGCGGGTCATCCTCCCGGTGGCCGATCCCGCCCGCCCAGCCCTGCCCGGCCGGCGCATTGCGGCGGCGTTCGCCGCGACGGTGAGCGTAGCGATTGCCGCATCGATCTTCTCGGCCCGGGAGGCGGCGTCGGAGGCCAGCGACCTCACGTACTCCCCGAGCCAACCGGAGATGGGCGACGTGGTGGAGTTCGAGTACAACGCCACCAGTGCGTTCGTGGGTGAGGATACGCTGATTCTTCGAGCCGTGTATCGGCGGCCGGAAGACGGCAGCACGTGGCACGAAGATCTGCCCCCCGCTGCGGTGGGAGCGCTCGTTGCGGCGGAAGACGGAGTGTATCGGACCTCTGTACCACTGCCCCCGGATGTGGTCTACGCATCGTTTGCCGTGGAAGACCGGCATGGCAATCGAGTAGACAGCAAAGGCCTTGCCGCGTGGGAGCTGCTCGTTCACGAGAACGGGAAACCGACGTACGACGCGCTGATGCAGAAGTATTCCGACATGTCGCTGCGGAACTGGGAACTTGCCCGAGCCACCGCGGGCCAGACAACGGTCCTCTACCCTGACAGGCCGGGTGGTTGGTATGGGCTCGCTGTCCTGCAAAGCAGCTTCTACGGCGAGGCCGATTTCGACTCGCGACTCCTGCCGCAACACCGCAGCATATTCGCTCGTTTGGAGAACGCCCTGGAGCGGCAGGGCACTTTGAGTGGCGCCGACCTCAGTGGGATGTACTGGTACGCCAGGTCGCTCGGCGATGCCGCCGCCGCTCGAGAGTGGGCGGACCGCATGCTGGAGGAGGTTCCGGACGATGCCTTCGCCCGGGACATCCGGGTCCAGCAAGCCTACGAACCGGATGGGCCGCACCCCACCCTCGACCGATTCGAGGAGCTCTGGGCCGAAGGCGGCTTCGAGCACAGCGGACTGGTGTCCCTCGGCTTCCGTACCGCACTAGCGACCGACGATACGGTCCTGATTGACAGATGGTTGCATCGAACCGTTCAATTCCAGCCGTCGCAGGCGGAGGACGCGGCGCGGCGACTCGCTTCGAAACCAAGTGACTTCGCGCGCCGTAGCCTGCAGTTTCTTGCCGACCAGGTAGTGAGCCCCGGGACGGTGCATCGATCGCTGTTTCACACGGCCACCGAGCACCGGCAGCAACTCGAGGAGCGGCGCCTGACTCTGGTGGCAACCCTGGGGCGTATGCTGCTTGCCCAGGGCGAAACATCCGCAGGTCTGGGCTGCGTCGTTCCCATTATCGATCGCAGTTGGGATGTCGAGCTGTTCTCGACCACGGCGGACGTCATGGCCGGGCTGGGCCAGACGAAGCAGGCGTTCGAGTACCTGGCGCGAACCGCCGTCGATCCCTGGACGTCAACGGCGATTGCCGACTCCCTCGAAGAACGGGCGCATGCAGCATTGTATCCCGGCGAGTGGGAGATGATGCTCGAGGGTGCCAAGGCACAGATGGCGCGCCATTTCTTACGTGACGTATCACCACTCCGGTTCGTCGAGGCCGATCTCCAGGTAGAAGACGCCAATGGGAACGTCCGTAATCTGACGGAGGTCATGGCAGACCGGATTTCCATCATCGCGTTCTGGTCCGGCAACGACCTTGTCGCAGTCCAAGACCTGGACCCGTTGATTGAAATACACGATCGGGTTCGAGACTACGACGCCCAGCTCCTCACGATCACCCAACATCAGATATCTGCTGATTCGGTGATGTACTTCTCCGCCGGGCACGATCTCCCGTTCCCTGTCTACCGTGACGTCTCGTCGAACGTTCAGCGGTGGTTCAACGTGTGGGGAGCGCCTGAATATTTCGTGGTGGACGCCTCGGGATCCGTGAAATTCTCGTTCAGCGAGGTGGACGACCTGCTGAACCAGGTGGCGGCGCTGCATTACGAAAGCGGGCGGGCGGCCACCTCTCTCGTCACCGAGGAAGACAGCCGCCCGCAATAACGGCGTTGTAGTAGTAGGCTTCTACTCGCCCTACCGGGGCTGGGGTGCGCCGAATTCCGCCAGGCTGTACTCCGAGATGGCGGGTACCGGTTCCCACTCCACCACGTACAGCGTTTGAGAGTTCTTGTCCACGGCCAGGGAGGTCGCGTCGACCTCCAGCTGCACCGCGCCTCGATACTCCCCATCCCATTCAAAGACGTGGACCTGCTGGCTGAAGAATTCTCTCCCTTCGAAATCCGCTGCGGACCTGCCGGAATAGAGGGCGAACACGAAATCATCGGATGCCGCGACATCCACATACCCAAACCTGGTCTCGTCGGTTTCCCGGAACTCCCCTTGCTCCACCACCCGCTGTGCATCGGGAGCGACCTGGGCCGGGCTCCGTCCGGTCGTCACCAGGGAGCCGTCGGACGTGTAGATCTCGAGCCGGCTGGCGAATCGGGAGGCAACGGCGAGGAGGCTGTGGTCGGGACGGGCGGCCGCGGTGGCTTGAAACATGTACTGCCGCACCATCGGGGGCAGGTCTCGATCGACCGCCGGTATCTCTCCGCGGTAATCGATGAACTTGCCGCTGCCGTCGAACACCCCGAGCCGTCCGCCGGGGAAGAACCCGGGACTCACGAATTGCCCCTGGTCGGTCTGGATGACCCCGGTCAACAGCCCTCCCTGGAGCAGATTGACGCTTCGCTCGCCCAGACGCTCTTGCTCGAAGAACTCATCCCGAAGATCGACGTAGCTGAGTCTCCGCAGGGTGTAGTCGTACACCCACAGCTCACTCGAGCTTCCGGCCAGTGGATCCAGGGACCAGACACTTTTGAACTCCCCCGGCCCCTCACCTTCCCGACCGAACCCGCGGGTCAGCTCCCCCGAGTGCCGGTCGATGACGTGGAAGGCAACATCAGCGGCAAGATCGTTCACCACCAGATGAGATCCCACCGTGGTCATCTTGAAGGGGATCCCGAGTAGCTCCGACTGGTTGAGTACCTGGCGCTGCGGTGCGAACAAGTTCTCGACGACCGGCGGCGGCTCGCCGGGTGCCGCTTCCCTCGGCGCCTCCCGTGTCGCCAGTCCCACCGGCAAGCCGGTCAGACCTATGGCGCCGAGCACGGCGATGGTCCAGCCGCGCTGAGGACGGGGGAAACCCACCCTGTCCAGGTATTTGAGCGTCATCGGTCAGCTTCCCCGCTCGAATTTGTGCGGCTCCCCTTCAGGGTTCGCCGCAAAACAGAGGGACCCAGGGCGGAACAAGCATTTCCCGCCATCCTTGGCAGCACACACGTTGTTCATCTTCACCAGGGAGTCGTCGGACGCCCCACCGGTAAATGCCACGGGCAACGCAGTGAGCACCACAGCCATACCGAAAACCTTGAGTACTTTCTTCATGCTGAAGTCCTTTCGAAGTGCGGTTCGCCTTGGGTCTCTTCCGACGTGGCGCCGCTCGCGGTGCGGTCGCTGGGAAAGTCTAGACACTAAGTCTATGACACGGCCCTAGCGAAACGCGACTCCCACCATTAGGAACGCGCCATTCTCCTGTAACCTTTGGGCTCCCGGATGCATCTGGGACACACGCTCCGGGAAGGCGCGCTGCAGGGCGCCCACGTGCCTCTTCCGAAATCCGCCGGTTTCCGGCGAAAGCAAAGCCATCACACCCGGCCCTCCAGGGAGGATGATGCCATGTCACCCGCTAAAAACCCGAACACTGTGGTCGCCTGTGCGGTGACCAACGAGTGGGCGAACCGGTGCTCGGAACAGGCGGTTGACGTGGCGGGAGGCCGCCTGGTGCGGATTCCCGCCGCCGAAATCGCTGCAACCCGCAGCCACGGCTATTCGGCCCTCATCTACGACCTCGCCCCGTGGGACGATCGGGCTCTCGTGGGCATCAGTCGGCTGCGGCGCTTCCGGCCGGAAATGCCCATCCTCTTCTATGTGCCACCGGTTTCCCGGGCAGTAGCTCTCGTACCGCGCTGTGGAGGGATCCCCAACGTGCGCATGAGAATGCAGGAGCGCAACGCCACGTCGGAGTTTCGTCTGGACGTCAGGTGGCTGGTCCAGGCGGTTCCGAGCTGGGAGATCATGGCCCGCCTCACGGAGGTGCTCCCCGACATGCCGCCGGCCGTGCGCCAGCTGGCCCACTACGTACTCCGCGTCCTCACCGTGGAGCGGAAACCCACCGTGGAAACGGCGGCCAAGGCCCTGGGGCTGTCCAAACGGACCCTGGAACGCCGCGCTCGGGGTGACAAGGCCCTGCCCCCCAAGGAGCTCATCGACTGGCTCACCCTGCTCCACGTGTCGTTCATCGCCGTCCGCAGCTCCCTGTCCATCTCGAAGGTAGCCCGGTGCGCCGGCATCAATCCCAACGACCTCTACCGCACCAAGAAGCGCCTGGCCGTACGATCCGGGCAGCGCATTGTCGGCGAGGCCGAGGATTGGTTCTCGGAGGTCGTCACCGCGTTTGCGGCTCGCTGTCGGGCCTTCGATCCATCCGTCCAACGGTCTATCCCTCTGGAGTACCATACCGCCGGCACCTGACGACCGAGTGTGTTGCTGGAGCGGTCGGGGGATCATAGCTCACGGCTGCCGGCATTGGGTTTTTCGACCGTGAACAATCGGACCTGCTCGACGTCGAGGTCGTCCCGCCACATGCCCAGCAGGTAATCGTCGCCGATCTGGAAGATCCTGCCTCCCTCGGGCGTTTCCACCACGCCGAGATATTGTCCCGTGGGGTCGAACACCCTCCAAATCGATTGGTCTTCCCGACGCCTGCGGTATTCGGCCACCCACAGGTTTCCAGTCGCGTCCACCAGCAACTCGCCGTGGGCCGGCTTCGTGTCCGGGAGCTCCACGCTTTGGTACAGCTCCCGAAACTGCGGCGAGGTCCTGGTCAGGTTCTCGCGTCGTTCATCCTCGTACGCTCGGATCTCGTCGCTCGTGAGCGGTGGGTTGGGAATCGCCAGGCGCACGATCCGTTCCAACACCCCCGCCGACGCGTACACCTCGATCTGATACGTGTCACTGGAGCCATAGTAGACGCGGTCGCCGTGCAACGCCCACCGGCCCGCACGTCCGAACGGCCGGCTGATACTAAAGACCGTGTTTCCGTCTCTCCCGATGTATTGCTCGTCATCGGCGAACCTTCCGAGCGATTCCAGCGGTTGCCCTTCCAGCGAGTATCTGAAGAGCGTCACGGTGTCCTGGCCGCTGGTGCGTTCCCGAGCCCCGGTCATCCTGCGCGCGAGGAGAGCCCGATCCGCAAAGAGGTTTTCCAGGTACGGACGGGTGCCGTCGCTCATCGGTGCCAGGTTGAACGAGCGCCCAAACTCGCCGGTGGTCGCAAACACGGATACGCGGAACTGGCGCCAGTCATAGGCAAAGAGGGAGTCGCCCAGCAACCACGCCCTCTGCAGGGTACGGAACTCTCCGGGCCCCTCTCCCTCGCGCCCCGACGAGAAGAGATGATTCCCCTCGTGGTCGTAGAATCGCAGCTCAAGCGTCCCGTTGTTCACCACGACGATACGGCCGTCGGCAAGCCTCAACGCCGCCATGACCCGGAAGAGCTGCTGTTCTTCCGGTCCCTCAACCGTGCCGATCGCCAGTGCGGGGGTTTCGGCAACACGCCACGCGTCGCCCTCGTCCCACACCCCCGTGGCGTTTTCGACGATCGTGATGCCCGCACTGTCCCGAACCATGGCACGGACCGGTCCCTCACCTGCACCACACGCGGTAGCGAAGATCGGGGCGAGTACGACTGCAACGAGTGTAGAACGGCTCACCCGAAGCCCCTTGGTGGAGACCTGGATTGGATGGACCTCGACTCCACGCGCAATCTTGCGCGGAAAGTCCCCAGTGATCCGTAATTCTTGGTGAAGAATGCGTTAAGGCAGGTGCCTGTCTGCCGAGAGGGCGGCGAGCGTCCCGACCTAGGCGGGCGTGTGGATGTCGTTCTCGTCTGGTGATTTGAGGCGGTCGACGGGTCGCTGTTGCACCATGACGCGTTCGGCGAAGTCGAGCCGCTCGGCGAGTTCCGCCAGCTGACCGGCGTTGTCGGCAAACTGTTGTGCCTGCCGATCGCGCATCTCCGCAAATCGCATTTCGATCAACTTCTCGGCATCCCCGAGGCGCGACGCCACGGCTTCGAGCCGGGCCACGTCTTCCGCCTGGATGCGCGGAACCCGCGAACGCCTCGGCCACAGGCCGACGGCGGTGAGGCCGCGTCGAGGAAGCCCGGCCACGAACCCAAGCGCCGTCATGGCGTAGTGAAACGGATTGACCGTTCGCGCCATGGCGATGAAGCGGCTGGCATCGTACACGCCCAATGCCATGTCGATGACGTCGAGGATTTCCTGATCCGCGCCGTCCGCAAAGCGGGCGCCGAAGATGTTGCGAAGGACCCCGACATCCGCCACGGCTGGGCCGGGATCGGTGGTGTCGGGAGTCGGCGCGTCCAGTCCGGCGGCGTGCACGATCTGGATCACCCGTGGAAGCATCCGGTTGATCTGTGAGCGGGCGGCTCGCGCGCCTTCCCAGTCCACCGGCAAGTCGTCCGTCACGTATTCGGCCCGCTCGAAATAGGTCTCCACCACGTCGCGGAAGCGGCGCAGATCTCGCGCTCGGTGGCGGTTCCTGATGATGGTGAGCTTGTCGTAGGGCTTCATGGTATCTCGGTTACTGGACGCGAAAGTGGCCCCTTTCGGGGCCACCGCTAATCTATCCCAATTATTGCCTTGTCACGAGATGCCCGAGGAGAGACTCGAACTCTCACCCCGTTGCCGGGACCGGATTCTGAGAACAATACGGTTCCCTGGGTGAAAGTTGTCGGCAGTTGTCAAGAGACGGTATCAAGACCACTTGCGTTAGACCGCGGCTTTTTCCAGTAGTGCTGGGTAGGCTGCATTTGTCCACACCCCTGTACACACCACTCGCGAAACAGCATGACCTCACCGCTCCGACGATCCACCGCTGCATGCGTGAGCTGTAGGCGATTCGATCGTCGAGCTCACCCCTCAGCCACGTTACTTTCACCACGGATGCTACCCGACCCGCATCACCTCCACCGGATCGATCCGCACGGCCCGCAGCGCGGGCACGGCGGCGGCTCCCACCGCCACAATGAGGAGGAACAGCACAGCCCCGATCAGGAAGGTCGGTTCCAAAGGAGCGACGCCGTAGAGAAGGCTCCCGACGATGTCGGAGGCCATGACGGTTCCTACGAGCCCCAGGGCGATTCCCACCAGCGCCAGGCGCACGCTTCGACCCAGAACCAGCCTCAGCACACCACTGCGGTTGGCGCCCAGTGCTACCCGAATCCCCATTTCGTGGGTTTGCTGGCGAACGAGGAAGGTCATGACGCCGTAGGTTCCCGCAGCGACCAGGGAGAGTGCCACGAGGGCGAAAAGACCGATCAGCCGCGTCGTGAGACGGCGCTGGGCCGCCATGAGATCGTAGAGGTCCGCCCCGGTGAAGACCTGGGCGAGGGGCAGGTGGGGATCGAGCTGCGCGAGTTCTCGGCGCAGTGCGGGAACGAGGGCCATGGGATTGCCCTCGGCGCGCAGCACAATCCACCGGTTCTGCGTGAACGGGGGGAAGAACGGCAGGTAGACCCCGGGATTCGCTCGGGACTCCAGACCATTCTGTCGGACGTCTTCCACCACCCCCACCACGACGGCTTCGAACCAGGGGGTGGCGTCGTTCGCGCGGATCCTCATTCCCACGGGGTTCTCGGCCAGCCAGAACTGTTCGACGAAGGAGCGGTTCACCACAACGCCCAGGTGCCCTTCCCCCAGGTCCTCTGGCAACAAACCCCGCCCCTGAAGCAGGCTGATCCCCATCGCCTCGAAGTAGCCGGGGGTGGCGCACACCATGTCGACGATGCCGCGATCGATCTCGGGATCGTACTCCTGACCATCCGCAAGGACCTCCGCGGACCATCCACCCAGCAGGGGGAGGCGTGTGGAGGCACCCGCGCTCCTTACGCCGGGAAGCCCCCGAAGCCGCTCCAACAGCCGTTCCAGGAACGGGTCGGGCAGGATGATCTCCTCACCGCGCTCTTGCGCGTGCATGTAGCCCCCCACCAGTACCTGTTGGGGCTCGCGCAGCTCACTTGAGTCGGTGGCTCGCCACAGGCTTCGGAGCATGAGCGCGGCCGCGTCGGCCAGCACGAAGGCCAGTGCAAACTGGACGACGATCATCGCGCCCAGGAAACGGGCTCGGGATCTGCCCACCGTCATGGTGCCGGCGCCTTCGCGGAAGGTGCCCCCCAGATTCGTCCCCGAGGTCTTCAGCGCCGGCATGATCCCAAAGAGGACACCCGTCAGGAGGGTCACGCCGAAGGTGAAAAGAACCACGAGCGTGTCGATGCGAAGCTGGTCCGCACGAGGCAAGCTGCCCGCCGCCGCCCCGCGCAGCATCCCCATGCCCCACCATGCCAGTATGATACCCGCCGCGCCTCCAATGAGAGCGACCGCCAGGCTCTCCGTCAGCATCTGCCGCAAGAGCCGGCTCCTTCCGGCACCCATCGACGCTCGCACGGCCATCTCCAGACTCCGCCCCGCGTTGCGCGACATGAGAAGTCCCGCCAGGTTCGCGCACGCGATCAGAAGCACGACCCCGGTCACTCCCAGCAGGATCCAGAGGCGACTCGCCGAAGTCCCCAGCACGATGTCCCGAAGAGGGATGATTACCGCAATCCGTCGATTGTTCGTCTCCGGATAGGCCTCAGCCAGGCGGGCCGCGATCGTGTTCAGCTCATCGTTAGTGCTCTCCAGCGACACGCCCTCGCGGAGCCGACCGATCACGCTGAGGTAATACGACCCTCTATCCGCAGCTGTCACGCCCAGAGAGAGAGGGACCAGGACGTCGGGCTCCGCCAGGCTCCGCCAACCCGGAAAGCGAAACCCCTCGGGCAAGATGCCGATCACGGTCCATCCTTCCCGGTTGATCAGGATCTCCCGTCCCATCAGGTCCGGGTCGGACCCGAAACGACTCCTCCAGAGCCCGTCGCTCACAATGGCCACCCGCGCCACCGGGTCTTCCGTTTCCTCTACTGTGAACAGGCGGCCCCGGGCCGGGACCGTTCCGAGCGCCCGCAGCAGATCTGCCGTAAGGCTGACGCCGATCACCTGCACGGGATCCTCCTCTCCCGAGAGGTTCAAAGACGCCATCCGATAGACCCCCCACGCCTCGAAGGACTTGCTGGCTTCCCTGAAATCGAGCCAATCGGCGCCGGAGAGCGGGTTGGTGGGCCACCCGCTCTGGGGGGTCCAAACCGTGACCAGGCGGTCGGGTTCCGGATAGGGAAAGGGGTTCAGCAGGACGGTTCGCAGGACACTGAATACCGCGGTGTTGGCGCCGACGCCCAGAGCGAGCGTGACAACGGCGACAGCCGTGAACCCGGGGTTCTTAACGAGCGCGCGAAGGGCAAACCGGAGATCATGAACGAGGCTGTTCACGTAGCCTTCCCGGCGCACGGGGCGTTCGCCGGACTGTCGAACGGACGCGAACCGCTCCTGGATCCCGGCCGTGGCGAAACCAATGAGGTTGAGTGTATAGGTGACGAACGAGCGGACGGAACCGGGCCCACCTGCTTCTCTCAAGTCGAGCTCCAGTTGGCGGATTGCCTGCTCGCCGAACGCTCGTCTGAACCGAGGAGGATACAGGATCAGAAGCAGACGGTAGAACCACGGAATTCTCTTCATGACCACCTCACCTCCCTACCCGGTCAATCCGCTGGCGCGCGCGTCCTGAACCAGGGCCGCGAGCCGCTCCGTCTCGGCCACGGCGGCCGCGTGCCCCAGCTTGGTTAGGCGATAATACTGACGTCGCTCATCGTCTACCGAGGGGTCCGGTCTCCACCCCGATTCCTCGATGAGATCGAGATCCACCAGCTGACTGATCGAGCGATAGAGGCTACCTGCACCAAGCGTGACCTTCCCGTCGGTTCGGCGGACCACCTCCTTCTTCAAGGCATATCCGTGCCGGTCACCGTCGGTCAGGGACAACAGAATCAGATAGTGTGCGGGCCGCAGCGGCAGCAGATCTTCCGCAGTTCGACTGTTCTTCATGCCTGATCTCGTCGACAGGGTGCAGTTGCGCCACCGGACCGGCGGCTCGCCATACAGTGAGCTGACACACTATTGTATCAGTCGTACATTATTGTACATATCTTGATGCCAGATGGCAAGTATGTCGTTCGTTGGAATCCCCTGCCCCGGTCGGAACACACTGCAAAGGGTCTTCGGGCGATTCACTCCCTGGGTTGTCACCCGCATAAGCAAACGGCGCCAAAACCAAGCGCCGTTCGTGTGTCTAAGTTGTTGCCCTGTAAGCAGATGCCCGAGGAGAGACTCGAACTCTCACGGGGTTGCCCCCACCGGATTTTGAGTCCGGCGCGTCTGCCATTCCGCCACTCGGGCCAGTGGGCCGTGAATATAGTGGAAAAGCTGGCCCCGGAGAATCGGCTCCGGCAGTCCGGTTCTAGGGTGAGTTGTTCCCGGGCATGTTCCCCCGCCGCTGCATCTGCCTCCGCTGGACCCCGTCGATCTGCCGTTGGAACCGCTCGAAATGCACTACGAACAGGCCCCGCTGCACCGGGGATAGGAACGCGGCGTACTCCTCCTGATGGGCACGGAGGGTGGCTGCCATCTCTTCGCCCAGCGCCACCATACCCTCGATCAGGCTCGCCACGCTGTCCGGATCCGCGGCCACTCCGGGGCGCATCTGATCCTCGATGGCTCGGAAGAACTGGCCGCGACGCCGCGTGAACTGCTGGTCCTCCCGAAAGTGACGCTGCAGGGTTTGACGGAACTCGACCCTCTGGTCGTCCGTGAGCCCTGCCTGCTGCATGAAGTTCTGCATGAAGCGATCGAGAACCGCCTGGCGGAGCGCTTCCCGTCCCGGCGGGCCTTGCTGCGCCGTGACCGGGCCGACCACCAGCACCAAAAGGATTCCCAGAATAGTCTTTCCCATTATCCCTCCATCGCAGTCAGCAGCTCGCGAAGCTGCTCCTCGTCCAACTCGTCGAACGACGCGGGTTGAAGCTCGTACGCCGGTGTGAACATGTCCAATGAGTCCAGCATCTCGGTGAGGCCGTCCGCCGAAAGCTCGTCGAGGCCCACCGGGAGCAACACGTCGGCAAGAACCGCCGTCGGCTCGTCGGTTATCCGTTCAACCAACACGCCGCCGGTGACCAGAACCACCACAGCCGCGGCGGCACGCAACGTCGCCCCCCGGCGCCACCACGGAACCGTCACGCCCCCGGCCTGTAGCTCTGCCACCACACGTTGCGCCACGCCGTCCACGTCGATCTGGACGTCGTCTCCCAGCCGTGCGGCGGCCCTCTCGATCTCGTGCTCGTTCATCGGTCTGTCAGCAGCGCCTTGAGGCGCTTCACCGCATGATGGTAGTGCACCCGGGCGGCCCCGGCGGAGGTGCCGAGAGCTCGGGCTATCTCTTCATACTCCAGACCCTGCTGAGCGCGCAATAGGAAGACGTCCCGCTGCATCCGTGGCAGTCCTTGCACGCCCGCGCCGAGGCGCTTGGCCATGTCTTCCGCCACGGCCTCTCCCTGGGGGTCGCGGCTCTCGTCCACCAGGTTTCTGTCCTCCAGCGACACCACCGGTCGCCGCGCCCTTCGACGCCAACTGTCCTTCAGCAGATTCGACCCGATCGTCATCAGCCACGTCCTGAAGCTGGACGCCCCTTTAAACGTGTCGATCCGTCTGAAGCCACGAAGGAAGGTCTCCTGCACCAAATCCTCCACGTCCTCGCCGGCCCCCGCAGCACCGAGGAACCGCGCCAGTGGCGTCGCGTGGCGCCGAACCAGCTCCGCTGCCGCCTTCTCGTCCCCACCCTGCCAGGCACCGATGAGTTCGGCGTCCGACCGGGACTCACCGCTTGCCGGCATCGGGGTCGTCACAGTGAGATAGACGGTTCACTTGGGCGTTCGTTAACGTACACGCTCGATCCTTACCCATAAGACCTTGTCATATACATACTTACGTTGCTCGGCCCACCGTAACGGCTCGCGCGAGGCTCGTCATCAGGACATGAGGGCCGCCACTCCCGCCAATGGGAGACGCTCGGTCTGGGCCGCATGTGACCAAACTCACTGAGGTTCTCGGTCCAAGCGGCAACTGTAGTCTTGGACGTCCTCCGTCCGAACACGGTATCGTCAACCCGCAGGTGCCGCATCCCGTCATCGGCATCCCTGCGGTTCCAAGCTTCGACAATCGGTTGGGCCCGTTCGCGGCCCGAGACCGGGCTCACCCCGCGGGGGGGCCAGCACCAAAAGGGGACTCGCCATGGCCGGGATTCTCAAGAATCTGCTCGGAAACGGCATAAATGAGGAAGAACTGTCCGCCGGACTCCGCTCGATCCTGACGGAGATGCAACAGGAGCGTCAGCGTTTCGACAGCCTCGTCGCCAAAGCGGCGAGTTCCGGGGAGCACCTCAAATACATAGGGTCTGTCGGTGATCGCATCAAGGCCGTCGAGAACCAGTTGGGCGCCATCGAGCAGGTCATGATGCAGGTAGCCACGATGCAGGCCCAGGCAGAGAACCTCGAGCGGGATCAGCGCCGGGCTGAAGAGCGTCTCGGCACCGCGACGAGCGACGCAGAGCGGATTCGGGAGCGCGTGGAGGACCTGACCGAAAAACTGGAAAAGGCACTCACCATCCGCGATGATCTCCAGCAACTCCTGGAACTGGAGCGCCCCTTCCGGGCGTTGCGTTCCGAGGCCGACGACCTTACGACGGAGATGACCTACCTGAGCGAGGGATTCGGCCGGGTGCGCGAACAGCATGACGCCATTGCGGGCGCTCAGCAGAAGGCGGCTTCCCGGCTCAAGACCTTCGACGATGAACATCAAGCCCTGTCCGGGGGGATTGAGAGCACCAAACAACGGTTGGCAGCCCTGCAGCAGGGAGCGGAGAAGCTCACCGCCGTCGTGCCTGGGGTTCGGGATGCGAAGCATCAGATTGCCACCCTCAAGTCGCTCACCGATCAGGTAACGCAGAAGGTCGCGGCCCTCGAGGGACAGCGTGAGGCAGTAGAGCGCGCCATGAGCCAAGCGAAGGATCTCACGGGCACCCTGCGTGAATTCGACCAGGCAACGCAGCAACAGCGTGAGAACGCCAAGCTGCTGAGCGAATACCGCGCGAGCGCCGAGGAGCTGAAGACCCTTCACGCCGAAGTCCTGAAGCGCGCTGAGGAGTCTGCGGCGTTTCAGCGCGAGATCGGCGAGCAGGAGCAGACCACGCGCGCGGAGATGGCGGCTCTGCGGGAGCAGGCGCGGAACAGTGCGGAACGATTCAAGATTGAGAACCAAGGTCTGGAATCGGTGAGCCAACGGGTCGCGGACCTCCGTGGGATGTTGCTCACGGTTGAGGAGCGGTTCCACGCTCTGGATGGATCCAGCGAAGGCATCACTGATATTCGAGCCAGGGCCGAGCACCTGTCGACGGAGCTCGCCACGATCGTCGGCGAAGTCTCGAAACTCGACGAACAGGCGGAACGGGTCCGTGCAATCCGCACCGATGTCGCCGCCCTCGATCAGACAGTTGGTGACATGACGCGGCGCGTGGGGGACCTCGAAGCCTCCCGGCCGGCGGTCGAGGGAGCGTTGCGCGAGCTGGGAGATCTCAAGAGCAGCCGGGAAGCGGTCACGGATGCGCTGGAAAAAACGCAGGCGGCGCAAAGCGAGCTCACCCGGATGAGAGTGGACCAGGCGGAGACACAGGATTGGCTGACCGGGGTGGATCGGTCGATGAGTGGGTTGCGCGAGCAGGTGGAGGAGTTGAGCAAGCTGAAGCCCACCGTCGAATTCGTCCGGAAGGACGCGCAGCAGGCCGTGGAGGCCACCAAGGCCATCGAGTCACGACGCCACGCTGTGACGGAATTGCAGAAGCAGTTGAGCGAGATAACGTCCAGCGCGGCGCGCATGGACGAGCGCAGTCAAGGATTGATATCGCGCATGGATGCCGCCGAGCATCGCTTCGAGGCGCTGTCGCAGCAGTCGGAGGAGGCAGAGCGACTCGCCAAAATCGTGGTCAAAGTGGAAAGCACCGTCGAAGATGCGGAACAGCGAATCGGCGGCGTTGGGGAGTTGATCGCCGGGTTGGAGGGGCGCACCCAGAGCCTCGAGGCCCTCGAGGACCGCGTACGGCGTCTGGGCGACGAGCTGGATCAGCGGCAGGGTTCCCTCGAAAAAGCCTCGGAACATCTCGAGCACGCATCGGCGTTGCGGCAGGACGCTGCCGCAGCCGCGCAGGAACTCGAGGGGCGGCTGCGCGAGGTCACGACGGCGTTGGCGTCGACCAAAACGTTGGCCGGGAGCCTCACGTCGCAGACCGAGCAGCTGGAGGATCGGGCCAACAGTATCCGGTTCGTCGAACGACGGATGACCCAATTCGAAGCGCAATTGGCCAAGTGGGAACTCGCGGAGGCCGAGGTCGCCCGGGCTCTCGACCGCGTGGCCGGGCGACAGACCACGATCGACACCCTACAGGCAGACATCAAGAGCATGTTCAAGATGGCCGAGCGCACGGTGGAAGACGTGCGCTCAATCACCGAGGCCCGTCAGGAGGTCGGCGAAGCGCAAGAGCAGGTCGGCGACCTCTTGGGTCGCCTGAGCGAAATCGAAGAGAAGGAAACCCAGGTCGAGCAGCGGGCGCAGCAGATCGATGAGGCCGAGGAGCGACTCGCCCGCGCCGACGCGCTGATGATCGACCTCCAGTCGAGTTTGGAGACTCTGCAGCACCAGAAAGGCCTGGTGGATCAGGTCGTCGAAAAGGCGGGCACTCTTGCCTTCAACACGCGACAGGCCGAAGCGCTCATCAAGATTCTTCGTGAGGAGCGGGACCTCATCGGGACTCGGATCCGGGGCACGGCACCCAAGCCCACGGAGGAGCCAGGGGCATCCGACGAGCAGCAGGCCAAGGCGGGTTAACACCCCGCTTCTGGCCTCACCCGGGGCACGCCACTACTGGATGTCGTGACACGGTCCAGCTTGAAAAAGCTGGACCGTTTGCTTAAGATTCCTTAACAATCGTCCGAACGAACGTTCGAGTGGTCATGCTATCCTACGACGAGCGACTGGATCGCCTCCTTACAACTGCAGCCCGGGTCTTTGCCGGAAAGGGCTTCCACTCCACGACCATGCGGGATCTGGCACGGGAGACCGGGATGAGCCTCGCCGGGATGTATCACTACGTGAGCGGCAAGGACGAGCTGCTGTTCCTCGTTCAGCAGCGCTGCTTCACCGAGGTGTTGGCCGCGGCCGAGTCCGCGGTTACGGGAGCTGCCCCGCCCCACGAGCGGTTGGAGCGATTCATCCGGCACCACATCACCTTCTTCGCCGGTCACATGAGCGAGATGAAGGTGCTGTCCCACGAGGCCGAAAGCCTCCACGGGGAGCGCCTGGCGGAGGTCAACGAGCTCAAGCGGCGCTACGTCGCCCTGCTGACAGGCCTCATCGAGGGCGCAGAGGGGGTCACCGAGGCCGGGATCGATCCCCACGTCGCCAGCTATGCGCTGTTCGGCATGATGAACTGGATCTACACCTGGTACGACCCCGAAGGAACCGTGTCTCCCGAGAGACTTTCGGAACAATTCACCCGCCTGTTTCTCGACGGGTTGATGACAACCACTCACCCTGTTGTGTCCGCTGGAGGATGAACCAAATGGCAACGACCGCGACTCCGAGCACCGATACCGAAACCCGCGAGCTGATTCATTACACGGTGGAAGACGGCATCGGGATCATCGCAATGGATGATCCTCCTGCCAACACGTACACGTATGAGATGAATCTGCAGCTGGACGCGGCGATCCTGAAAGCGCGCATGGACGATGAGGTGTATGTCATCATGTTGCGCGGCGCGGGCGACAAGTTCTTCTCCGCCGGTGCGAACATCGGCATGCTCAACGAAGTGACGCCGCGATTCAAGTACTGCTTCTGCCTCCACGCCAACGAGACACTGAACCGCCTCGAGCACACGCCGAAACTCGTCATCGCGGCGCTCAACGGGCACACGGTGGGCGGTGGCCTCGAGATCGCCATGGCCGCCGACATTCGCCTCGCGCGTCAGGACACGGGAAAGATCGGACTGCCCGAGGTGAATCTCGGCGTGCTGCCGGGCACCGGCGGCACGCAACGACTGTCCCGCATCGTGGGCAAGTCCACCGCCATCGAGATGATGGCCAAGGGCGAGACGTTCTCCTTCGAGAAGGCCAAGGAGATGGGGCTGGTCAACGAGGTCTTCCCCAAGGACGGGTACTGGGACCAGGTGATGATGTACGCCAAGCAGTTCTGTCCGCCCAACAAGGCGTCCAAGGCCGTGGG
>JBDHHA010000097.1:0-18785 GCA_039589615.1 Gemmatimonadota bacterium | reverse complement strand
GTCCCCTCGATACTGATTTGTAGTTCCTTGCGGGCCCGGTGGAGCCTGATCTTCGACGTCCCCGGCCGTATCCCCAGCATCTCACCAATTTCCTGGTGAGAGTATCCTTCCACCTCTTTGAGCACGAACACGACTCGCAACGCTTCGGGCAGCTCCCCCAATGCTGTTTCCAACGTCAACCGGTCCGTGGGTGACGACCTGGCCGACGCCGTCCAAGAGGGGAGACCCGCATCCAGGGAGATCTCGTTTCTGGATCGCTGTCGTCGCAGCCGCATCAACGCCGTTCGCGAGGTCACGCGCTTGATCCAGCCCTCCAGGCTGCCGCGTCCTTCGTAACTCACCAGCGACCTTCCGAGACCGACGAACACGTCCTGCACCACATCCTCGGCATCCGCCGCTGAGTTCATCAGACGCAACGCCACCCGGTACACCGTGTCTCCGTAGAGCCCGTACAGCTCGCCGACAGCGTCCGGTTGCCCGGCGCGGGCGCCCTCCACGAGGGCGGCTTGACGGCTGTGCTCGGTCACCGCTGGCTACCCTCAGCGGACCAACACGGGGCCAACGCTGGAAACAGAGTCTCGTCTCGGGACTGCATGTCCCAAAACTGCCGAATCACCTCCAGACAGTCCAGATCTTCATGTCCTGGACTGCCCCTGGATACACCACGCAAAACACGAGTTTCGGCCCCTGTGGGGTCGTTTTCCGTCGAGTACTCGTTCAACTGAGCTCTCCAACTTGGCCACACACTAGATGCTCCCAGGAGGCCCGAGGTTACAGGAATGTGCAGGATGGTACTGCGGTATCTTCATAAAAACGACTTCATAACTATGTGCCGCCGGCAGGAGGGCAGGCGGCCGGCCCACACCGTGCTATTTTCTCTGGTTCACGACACGCTGCGGAGGATGAGTGGCAGAATCCCTGGACTTCGTCCGCGCCATGGTGGCGGACGACCTGAAAACGGGTAAACACGGGGGCCGGGTGGTGACCCGGTTCCCCCCGGAACCCAACGGGTACCTCCACATCGGGCACGCCAAGGCAATCTGCCTGAACTTCGGCCTCGCGCTGGAGAACGAGGGCGGGGTCTGCCACCTCCGGTTCGACGACACGAACCCGGAAGGAGAGGACATCAAGTTCGTCGAGGCCATCGAGACCGACGTGCGCTGGTTGGGATTCGACTGGGGGGAGAACCTGTTCCACGCGTCGGACTACTTCGAAAAGCTGTACGATTTCGCCGTCACCTTGATCGAGAACGGCAGGGCGTATGTGGACAGCCAGTCGTTGGAGGAAATTCGGCGTCAGCGGGGGTCCGTGACGGAGCCCGGAACGGAGGGTCCCCATCGCAATCGTTCCGTGGAGGAGAACCTGGACCTCTTCCGCCGGATGCGGGACGGGGAGTTCGCGGACGGGGAGCACGTCCTTCGGGCCAAGGGCGACATGGCAGCCAAGAACATGGTGATGCGGGATCCCGTGCTCTATCGGATCCGCCATGCCACGCACTACCGCGCCGGCGACGCGTGGTGCGTCTACCCGCTGTACGATTTCACCCACTGCCTCTCCGACGCCATCGAGAACATCACGCACTCCCTGTGCAGCCTGGAGTTCAAAGACAATCGCGAGCTGTACGACTGGGTGCTGGAGGCCGCCGGCACGCCACAGCCGCGTCCCGAGCAAACCGAGTTTGCCCGTCTCAACGTGGACTACACGGTTCTCAGCAAGCGGAAGCTCGTGCAGTTGGTGGGGCAGGGGCTGGTGGACGGCTGGGACGATCCGCGAATGCCCACCATCGCCGGCCTGCGCCGGCGCGGCGTGACGCCGGAAGCCATTCGGGCCTTCTGCGACATGATCGGCCTCGCCAGGGTGGACAGCCGCGTGGACATCGGGAAATTGGAGTTTGCCATCCGGGACGACCTGAACAAGACCGTCCCCCGGGTGATGTGCGTCCTTCGGCCCCTCAAGGTGGTGATCGTCAATTATCCCGAGGACCAAGTCGAGGAGCTCGACGCGCCGTACTATCCCCACGACGTCCCCAAAGAGGGATCCCGGAAGGTGCCCTTCGCCCGGGAGCTCTACATCGAGGCGGACGATTTTCTAGAGGATCCACCCAAGAAGTTCTTCCGCCTCGCCCCCGGGCGGGAGGTGCGCCTGCGGTACGCGTACTTCATCGAGTGCGTCGACGTGATCAAGGACGAGACGGGCGCGGTCACCGAACTCCACTGCACGTACGATCCCGAGACCAAGGGGGGAGACGCCCCCGACGGCCGCAAGGTGAAGGGCACCATCCACTGGGTTGCCGCACGGGAGGCGTTGCCTGCGGAGATCCGTTTGTACGACCGATTGTTCGTGAAGGAAGACCCCGACGAGGTGGAACCAGGCAAGGACTTCACGTCGAACTTGAATCCGGATTCGAAGCTCGTGCTCCGGGACAGTCGAATAGAGCCCAGCGTGGTCCACGATCCACCGGGGAGCCGGTATCAGTTCGAGCGCCAGGGGTATTTTTGCAGCGACGCGGTGGACTCGCGACCCGACGCCCTGGTGTTCAACCGTACAGTGGGACTCCGAGACACATGGGCCAAGGTTGCTGCCGAAGAGGCCAAGCCCGCCGCGGGGACACCGCGGACACCCCGGCGCAAACGCGAGGCGTCTCCCGCAGCAAAAGCTCCAGAATCACAGGCCGCTGCTTCGCCGGAACACGCTGCGGCGGCAGAGCGCTACCTGCGCGAGTTCGGCCTGTCCGACGAGCAAGCCAAGGTCCTCGCCAGTGACGAGTCTCTGGCGACGATATTCGGCGAGGCCACGGCGGTGCACGACAATCCCAAGGGACTCGCGAGCTGGATCGTAGGTGACGTGTCTCGGAACCTCAGGGAACGGAAAGCGGAAGCGCCGCCGGTCTCCGGAGAACAGATCGGTTCGTTGGTGGCCCTGATCGATGACGGCACGATCTCCCGAGCCATGGCCAAAGACGTGCTGGCGGAGATGCTGGAGAGGGGAGGGCACCCTGGTGAGATCGTGGAGCGCAGGGGATTGCGCGTGGTGAGCGACCGGAGCGCCATCGAGCCCATCATCGCCAGGCTCATCACCCAGTACCCCGACAAGGTGGAGGCCTACAGGGGAGGCCGCACGGGATTGCTGGGTTTCTTCGTGGGGCAGGCGATGAAGGAGACAGGCGGCAGGGCCGACCCGGAGGTGGTGAAGGACACGGTGCTGGCGCAGCTCTCCTAGCGCGGTGCCGTCGATTGCGCCACACCACCAGCGTCATGACAAAAGAAAAAGGCGGGGCCCGGCCCGCCCTTTTCGTGATGTGTGTTTGGGAAATTCTCGCTAGTTTCGGCGGTTCCTTTCATATGTGAGGTTACGGGGGGCGAAGCTCCACTCGTAGTCCCGAGTATAGAGCACGCCCTGGTTCACCCGGGGATCCGGGTCGTCCGCCGCCAGTGTCGCCTGGATGCGCACGGCGACGATATCGTCGAAATCGTTGGTCGCGTCATTATCCATCGAATTGGCCATGTCGGCCTCATCGCCGTCGGTGAAGATCAACGTGACTTCCCACGACTGCACGCCATCCGCCAGGATCGCTTCCTGGGGCACGCCCATGCCGTCGAAGTGGTCCGATCGGATGAGCTGTTCCCTGTCGTTGACATAATACGTCACGAACGACAGCTCCTGGACGAACGTGCCCGCCGTGGTGAGACGGAGATCTCCAGTCAGCCCCGCCGGGTACCCGAAGATGGACGCCTGGGACGTGAAGTTCAGCTGGAAGCCCTGGCCCGCGTCGGATATGCTCTCCACGATGACGATGCGGCGCTCCTGTTGAACCTGCAGTCTCGCCACGTCGCCGGCCTGCAGGTCGTGCCTTGCGGGGGTACCCGCCTTATCGAGGTCGAGGCAGAGGGGTCCGCAGGTGCCGCCGGAGGGCATGGGATCAGTTGACCCAGCCGGTGGATCCAGGTCGTGGACGAGCGCCGCCTCGGGATCGAAGGGCACGCTGAGAATGGCAATACTGTCGTTACGCACGGCGAGGGAGCCCCACCACGGTAGGCTGGCAATTCCCACGCCAGTGGACTGCACGTCCCGCTCCAACGACAGCGCGACGAAGCGGGCATTGCGCTGCACGTCCTCGCGAATCTCGTTCCCCTCCACGTTGCGCATGGTGGTGACGGCGAACGACATAGAGGCCGTCAACACCACCAGGCCCATGACCAGCGAGATCACGAGCTCGATGAGGGTGAAACCGCGGTTGGACTGAATCCGTGTCACCATGCTTGGCCCCCTATAAGGCGCCCACGTACGCCAACGTGAGAAGCTCCACGGGTGCGGGGCCCCCGGGGAAGGTCACCCAGACCTTGATCTGCTTGAGATTGTGGCGCACCGAAGTCACCTCCACCTGCCTGGTGAACGCGCCCGTCGAGATGACGTTGCCGGTCTCGTCCACGGCCACCTTCGGCTCCGACACCACGTCGGCCGCCGGCCGGCTCCTGACCTCTTCCATGTGGGCCCGGGCGATGGCCAGCGCCGTGGTCCGGAGACCCGCGGTGTTTTGGGAGGCCATGGCGATGGTCCCGGTTCGGGACAGGGCCAGGATGCCCATGGAGAGCATCACAATGGCCACCAAAACCGAGATGATGGTGAAGCCGTCGTCGCGTCTGATCATTGCCATGCTCCCTGTTTATACTCCCACACCTTGAACGACGCCGATCCCGAGATGGAAATCGCGGACACGGCGGTGGGATCGTCTCGATACGTGATATAGACCACGCCCCGAATGCCAAAGGGGAGCGTCATCCCGCGATTGTTGAACTCCACCCGATCGTTGGCAAACGTCACCGCGCCGGATCCGGGGTACTCGGGAACCTCCGGCGCCGAGCCTCTGCCAAAGAGGACGCCGGGTTGGAAGTTTCTGGGGCCGATGCCTGCCTCCTGCCACTCCTGTGGGCTCTGGGTGAAGACCCCGTTGCCGTCGTGGTCCAGGTAGGCGGCGTATTGGCCGTCGGCCAGGTCGAACGTAACCCGCACCATCTTCTTGGTTGCGAGCGCCCGGGTGCGGGCCACTTCCAGGTACCGCACCACGTCCCGTCCCGCGGCCCGGACCTTGCGAGACGGGCTCACCCGGAGGTAGGGCATGGCGATGGTTGCCATGATGCCGACGACGGTGATGACCGTCAGCAGCTCGATGAGGGTGAACCCACGCCGTCCCGCGAAGGGGCGGCGCCGGTTCATCCAGAGGGACAGAATCGAGACCACTCGAGACTCCTAGTACACCGGCCGGAAGGCCGTATGAATCACACTCCCCACCACCGGGGTGCCGGGGGGGAGATTCTCGGCATCCTGGAATCGCTGATCGAAGCTCCAGTTACGAATGGGCGGATAGTAGTACGCGCTGCAACAGACGAACTGCCCCGTCGCATACTTGGCCACTTCCAGGGACACGAAGGATCCGCTGAAGGTTAACGTCTTTCCGCTCCAATGCTCCAGGAACCGCGGGAAGTTCTCCAGCGAGCCTCCGCGCTCGTCCCACACGACGTTACAGCCCGGCTCGTACCAATCGCACCGCGTGGCGGAATGGCCTGCGAGCATGCCGCCCCAGATCTCCGTGCTCGCGGCGTTAGTCTTCATCACCACCGCGGCTTGGTGTTCTGCGTCGTTCCACGCGTTGGACTGGATCGTCAGGGCGTCCGATGCAAAGGAGGCCGGCTTCCAGTCCTTCTTGTTGAAGTCCCCCATGATGTACATGGGGTACTCCGTGGCCACCGTTAGCGGGCCGAACAGATTGATCCCGTTCTTCAGGCGAACCGACGGGTCGAGCGTGGCTTCGACTAGCATCGCCTTCTCCGCGGCCGTCCAGCCGCCGAGGGCTGCGTCCGGCACAATGAACTCGACATACATGATACTCGTGATCTTGGTGGGATCGCCGTCCACCCAGATGCCCAGCATGCCGATGTCGATTTCCAACAGGTCCGTATAGACCTGCTCACGGCCATCGTAGAACGCGGCCCAGTTCCACTTGAACATGTGGCACATCTCACTCGTCGTGGGCGTGCCCAATCCCCCCGTCCGCGTCACCGTGATCGTGGGATAGGGTGTGGGATCGAGGCTGCCGATGCTCTGGAGGTTCAGCCACTTGGCCCTCCCCTGGTAATCCACGTCTTCCGGGGCCACAAACTGGGCATCGATGATGACCTCGATCTCGTTCGTACCTACAGGAATCACCACATTGAACGTGCAGGAAGTATGATTGGCATCCTGATATACGATGACGCCGTCGGCCAAAACCGTGACGTCCCACTCGGACTGGTTGCCGCAGCTGGGGCCCACCTTGAACGTGACGGTCGTTCCAGGTATGACCGGCTGCAAGCCGCCCACGCCGGGATTCCCCTCCACCCAGTGCGGGGTCTTGGTGGGCTGAATCGCCCCGCCGCACACGGCCGCCACGGTCTGGATGTTCGTTAGGTCCACGTGAACCGTGAGGTCGGCCTTCCAGGAGTACTTCGCCTTCCGTTCGAGATCGTCGTCGTCGGCGTCCCGGGGCCGGATCAACTCGTAGCCGTCCACACCGGTGGGCAACGGCAGCGACAGGGAGTCCACCCCGTATGCGTCGGTCCGGAGCCGGTTGTCGAACCTGAGATCGCTCATGGCCCGGAAGCTCGCGGGATTGGGATGCGAGCGGCTGTCAAAGTCGACTCTGACCGCGGCGGCGGAGGCGTTGGCGATCCAGACACCGTTGCGGAGGTCGTTTGCAGATTTCTTTTGGTGGAAGAACTTGTTCGGCGTGGTGACCGAGGTCCAGAAGTTGAGGTTGTTCGAGCTCGCGTAGATATTGCCATTGGAATGCACCCATCCGCGCATGTCCATCTGCGGTCCGGGAGTCACCTCCAAATCCTTCTCGTAGAACGTACCGAACTGGAAGATGGGTAACGCCTGGGCCTTCGCCGCCACGATCACGGCGGCGGTGTTGCCCAGGGGATCCTCCGCCTGCGACGTGATCTCCAGCTTCTGGGTCAGGGAATAGAGACCGGCAAAGGGCCCGTCCGTCACCGTCTCCACCTCCACGTCGCCGATCTTCTCCGCGATGATCGAGGAGAACGTGAAGCCCTCCACCTCGGGAGGCGTCACGGCATACAGCTCGTAATCCTCGAGGTAGCCGTCCTCCAAGGCATCCGCCAGCTGCGCCATGATGGCGTCGGCGCCGGCCTCGGCGGCATAGGAGACACGCGACGCCCGGTAGTCGAGGTGTGCGGACCTCGTCACCGTGGCGGCACCGGTGTAGGCGCTCAACATGAGCACCGACATCAGCACCATCACCAGGATGGTCGCTTCCAGGGCAAATCCGTCTCGATTCCTCATAACTGCCTCACGAGCCCGCAGGGCGAGCCATTAAAGGACGGTGGGTCCCATCCCACCCTCGATCCTTTCTGGATCTCTGTGAATTCGCAGCCGGAAGTGCCGAGGTGCTGCTCTGGAATGTCTGCTGCTTTTGCCTCGGCAACCCAGCCATCGCCCCCATGGCGATCTGTAGCTTTGCGTCCCACGGTTGCCCGTGGTTTGCTTTTTTCCGGCAAACGAATCTCGATGGGCCTCACAGCCCACCGTCGCCGATCAACCGCAACCCGTGTGCCACAGCACTCATGTCCGTGACGCAAACAGGTATAGCATTGCCCGGTAACGACTTATGTCCACGTATTTTGGTCATCGAAGGCATATGGATCCGGGCATCCTTTCCTTCAATCTGCAATCACTGTCACGCATAGCGAGTGTAGTGTCATGTTCCTAAACACTCTGCGTTGACCGTAATCTGCTCTCCGGGACCCTTTTTGGCTGTGTCGGGGATCACGTGGAAGAGGAGGGATGGATCACGCCTCTCTCGCCCCCTATACAAGAGGATTAAAGAAGCGTCGGAGAAGGCGCATGGGCCGGAACCCCGCCCCCATGGGCTTTATCTATTCTTCACGAAGCGACTGTACGATCTCTTGACACACAAGGTGAAAGAGAAGAAACCGCCCACTCGAGTGGGCGGTTTCCAGTTCTCTCCGTGACTCTTGCTGGCTAATACACGGGCCGGAAGGCGGTGTGGATGATGTTGCCCACCACGGGGGTACCGGGGGGCAGGTTTTGCGGGTCCTGAAACCTCGTGTCGAAGCTCCAGTTCCGGGCCGGCGGATAGTAGTACGAGCTGCAGCACACGAATTGGCCCGTGGCGTACTGGGCGACCGTCATTGAGACCAGCGACCCGCTGAAGTTGAGCGCCCTCCCGGACCAGCTCTCCAGGAACCGGGGGAAGTTCTCCAGCTGGCCGCCGCGCTGCGCCCACACAACAGTGCAGCCAGCATCGTACCAGTCACACGGCGTCTCCGAGTGGCCGGCGAGGATCGCCGCATAAATCTGGGTGGTGGCGGCCCCGTAGCGCCTCACCCGGGCTTCCTGTTGCCTCGAGTCGTCCCAGGCGTTGGAGAGGACGGTGACGGCGTCGCCGGCGATGGACGCGGGCTGCCAGGGGCCAATGTTGAAGTCCCGGAGCACGTACAACGGCCGGTCGGTGGCGATGGTGATGGCGTTGGCCAGGGTCTGTCCGTTCTCTAGCCGGACCACCGGAAAGACCCCGTCACCCGAAGGATCCCGGCCGGAAGCCTGATTCACAAACCCGACGTAGAGGACGTTCACTGTTCGCGACGGAATTCCGGCGCTCCAATCGAACAGGGCGTCGAGGTCGATTTCCATGACGTCCACATAGCGCCGCTCCCGGCCGTCCCAGAAGGTCTCCCAGGAAAAATCGAAGATATCCGCACAGTCTGGCTGTGCAGGAATCTCCTTCGACCCGCTTCGTGTGACGACCATCTTGGCACACAACTCAGCCGCCGGATTCCCTTGGCCGGGGTTGAGATTCATGAGATCGACGATGGCGTAGAAGTCGGCCTTCCAGGAGAACTTGGCGGCTCGCTCCAGCTCGCCGTCGTCGAAGTCCCGTGGCCGGAGCAGCTCGTACGCGTCCACGCCCTCGGGAAGGGGGAGCTTCAAGGAATCGACGTCGTAGGCGTTGGTCCTGAGGCGGTTGTCGAACGTGGCGTCGCTCAGGACGCGGAACGTCGCCGGGTTGGGGTTGGTCCGGCTGTCGAAGTCGAGCCGCTGCAAGCTGCCGGACGCATTACTGATCTTGACGCCGGTGAGAACCTCGTTGCGGGACTTCTTGTTGTGGATTACCTGGTTGGGGGTGGTGATCGAGTTATGGAAGTACGCGTTTCTGGAACTCAGATAGATGTTACCGTTGGAATGCACCCATCCCCGAAAATTCATCGTCGGGGCAGGGGTCACCTCCAGGTCCTTCTCGAAGAACACGCCGAACTGGAAGATGGGAAACGCCTGGGCCTTCGCCGACACGATGACGGAGCTGGTGTTGCCATAGGGATCCGTGGCCTGCGAGGTGATCTCCAGATTCTGGGTGAGGGAGTAGAGGCCGGCAAAGGGCCCATCGGTCACGCTCTCGACTTCGACGCCACCGATCTTCTCCACGTTGAAGTCCGAGAACTCGAAGCCTTCCACCTCCGGCGGTTGGATCGCACCCAGCTCTGCGTCTTCCAGGACGCCGTCCTCCAGCAGATCCGCCAGCTGGGCGAGGATGGCATCGGCCCCACCCTCCGCGGCGTACGCTACCCGGGCGGCCTGGTAGTCCAGGGCCGACGACCTGGTGGTGGACACCGCAGCGCTGTACATGGTGAGCATCAGCACCGTCATCAAGACCAGGACGAACAGGGTCGCCTCGAGGGCAAACCCACTACGATTCTTCATAACTGCCTCCTCCACAGCCAAGTTCGCGCTGCCAGTGGTGGGTGTAAAGAGGGGGCTTCACAAAGGCACGGAACTGGACAGTGTACTGGGCCGGCACACCTCGTGGGCCACTTGAGCAGTGAGCCGTAACCTGGTATGTATCAATAGCTTACAGGTTATCACCAATGGCTTCATGAGGGCTGTACCGGTTTCATACGCCCAGCGGGATTGATTCGCTTGCCCGTCAATTGATCCGTTTGACGCATAGTGGTGTACCTGAAGTTGAGATAGAGGGGGACGTACGAGACGAGGGTCATGCAGAAGCTGTTTCTCAGAGCGCACCACCGACGCCGTTCCAGCGCTCACGGCGACGATAATGGGCCCGGCGCGAACCGGCCCTATACCAGTCAGGAAATCAACCGTGTCCGCCGGGAGCTGCTGACCCAGGGGGCCTCCGTGGCGTGTCCTCGATGTGGAGACGCCCTCCAATCCCGGACTCCGGTCCATCGTTCCGGCACGGGGGCTGTCGTGTGGTACGCCCGCTGTGCCACGTGCAACCGAGACATCAACGTCCGGGCCATGCCGGTGGGAACCGCCCGAGCCCCGGGCTTCGACGACCTGGTGGCATCGAATCCGGAACGCGAGCGCATGGCCAAGACGCCCCGGTGGATCTTCTCCGCCGGTGTTCACGCGGTGCTGATCGCCGGAGCGGCCTTCGCCACCCAGCAACGGGAAGGACTCACCCCGCTCGGCGGCGCGGACACGACCCGCATGGTTCTGGTGGACCGTCAGCGTCCGGAACCTGAGCGCGAGCCGCCGCCCCGGGAGGAGCAGCCTCGGCCCCTCGCCGTGGTGGTGCCGCCGCCACTTCCCAAGGGCTTCCAGACCATCGTGGCGCCCATCGAGGTGCCGGTGGACTTGCCCCCGGTGGATCTCACCGACCGGTTCGACCCCAGAGACTTCTCGGGTATTGGCGTCCAAGGGGGGGTGTGGGACGGGTGGGAGGGAGTGACGGAGGGAGGAGAGAGCGGCGGGCAGGGCAACGCGCCCCTCCCCGCCGGCGTCGTGGACGAGCCCCCCCGGGCCCTGTCGAGTCCCAGGCTTCGATTCCCGGAGGCTCTCCGGGCGGCGGGGATCCAGGGTTTCGTGGTGGTGGGCTTCGTGGTGGACACCACAGGGCGCGCGGAGCCCGGGTCGATCAGTATCGTGGTCTCAACCAACCCGGGATTCGACGCGTCCGCCAAAGAGGTGATACGGAAGAGCCGCTACCGCCCGGGCCGGATGCAGGGTAAACCCGTCCGCACCCTGGCAACTCAGCGGGTCGATTTCAACATCTTGGGACTGGGACGGAATTGACCGGGCGGGTCTACAGTGTGGCCACTGCCCGCCGGTTCCCGGTACTCCTCCTGGTGACCGCCCGGCGGTCGATGATCCGGCGGTCGAGACCCTGACGCCGATTCAGATCGGCGGGCATCAGGAGCCCCGATTCCCGGCGCTCCCCCTGCAAGCGTCGCTCGACGCGGCGGCGATCGCCGCTACCACGGCGGTCACCCACTCGGCGCTCCCTGAGCGGTGCTTTCTCCATGTGGTCTGCCTATTGTGTGGTTAGAGCTCTTGGAGGGCGAAACTAACTCCGTACCCGTGGTCGGCAAGTCCTAGACAGTGGTTCGCTGACACGGTCGACCGTATTCTACTCAGGCACCATTTTGGAGCGAGGCAGCAGCCGAACGGCCATGGAACCCACCGACCCCCCAGTCGAGACGACCGCCCCGGGAGATCCCGCCGACTGGCCACTCCACCGGAAGAGCCGGCTGGTGGTTCTCGGCGTCGGGGTGGGGATCTTCCTGGTGTTCCGATTTGTCTCGTGGCTTCCGGGGCTGGTGGAAGCGGTCTACGCCACGTGGCTCGGTCCCCTCATCGTGCGGCCCCTGTCCCACATCACAGCCGTTTTCCCGTTCTCCCTGGTGGAGATCGTCTGGATTTCGTACGTGGCGTGGCTGGTGGTGCTCTCGGCGCGCACCGTGGCGGCGGTGGTGAGAAAACAGCGGCATGTGAGCAACGCCGCCCTGGGAGGCGGGCTGCGATTGGCCCGGGACGCGGGCGTGGTGATGGGATTGTTCTACCTCATGTGGGGATTCAACTACGCCCGCTCCCCACTGGACGAGCGCCTGGAATGGCCCGAATGGGACCCACCAGACGTGGAAACCCTCGAGCGCCTCACGGTGGAGGCGGTGGAGGCGGCCAATCAGGCGTATTTCGCCATCCACCAGTCCCAGGACGCCGGAACCCCCACGCCGATGCCTGCCGACGTAGGTGAGCTCGACGACGCTCTGGAGGAAGGGTGGAGCAGGGCGGCCGAGCTCCTCGACCTTCCCCCCAGCACGCAGAAGCGGTATGGCCGCACGAAGCGGCTGCTCCTGAGTCCCCTGGTGGCACGGTTCGGCATCGCCGGCTTCTACTTTCCGTGGACCGCAGAGGCCAACGTCCTCCGGGACACGCCACTGGTGAGCCGGTCCCAATCCATGGCCCACGAGAAGGCCCACCAGCGGGGGATCGGACCGGAATCCGAGGCGAGTTTCCTGGGCTACGTCGCCGGGACCCTGGCGCCCAACCCCCAAGTTCGCTACTCGGCGCTCGTCTTTGCCCAGGGGCAGCTCCTCAACGCCCTCGCCCGGGGGGATCGGGATGCCGCACGGCAGATCGTGGAGCGGCGGTTCCCCGGCATTCGTCGCGACCTGGAAGACGTGGCCGAGTATTGGAGGCGATTCGAGGGTGTTGGTCGAACCATCGGCCGGGCGGTGAACGATCGTTACCTCCGCACCAATCGCGTCCACGGCGGCATCCAGAGTTACGGCTTCAGCGTGCGACTGTTGATCACGTTTGCATCACAGAACAACGGCACGGTCGTGCCGGCACGCGACAGGTGAGGTGCCCTGCGGCTCATTCCCCCGAGAACGAATCAGGGTTATCGTCGGATTCGCCAATTCCCGAGTAGAGGCATATGGAGTCGTTTGGCTGGGTTTCGATACTTCCGCCCATCGTGGCAATCGGCCTCGCCATCTGGACGCGGCAGGTGTACCTGTCCCTCGGCCTGTTCGTGTGGATGGGGTGGACCATCATGAGCGGGTGGAATCCGGTGGCGGGCCTCATCGAGTCGGTCAATATCTACGTCGATGCCGTGACTGACCTCGACAACGCGCGCGTGCTGATGTTCAGCGTGCTCATCGGGTCCATGATCACGCTCACCCAGGCGTCCGGGGGCATGGTGGGCTTCGTGCAGCGTGTGGAGCAGTGGGGGATCGCCCGCTCGCGACGGTCTGTGGGGCTCCTCACCGTGGGCGTGAGCATGGCGGTCTTCCTCGAGTCCAACTTCGGCCTTCTCGTGTCGGGCTCAGTGGCGCGCCCCCTGTACGACAAATGCCGCATCTCACGGGAAAAGCTCAGCTACATCATCGACGCGACCTGCTCACCCAAGTGTATCCTCATCGGCAGTCTGCTGCCGCTGAACGCGTGGGGCGCGTACGTGGTCGCGCTGTTGGCGGCACAGGACGTCGAGCGGCCGGCGGCGCTGCTGATCGCCTCGGTGCCCCTGAACTTCTACAGCCTGCTCGCCATTCTGCTGGCCGTCTGGGTGGTCCTGTCCGGGTGGAACCTAGGCTCCAT
Organism: Gemmatimonadota bacterium; assembly: GCA_039589615.1. GTDB lineage: Bacteria > Gemmatimonadota > Gemmatimonadetes > Gemmatimonadales > GWC2-71-9 > B3T1B10. Next base: position 5,369 of record JBDHHA010000097.1, on the reverse strand, counting down.
GCGCGAGGCCGAACGTCGCGTGGCCGAGGAGGGCAAGCTCCTGCGCGACGGGGCCAAGCCGCTCATCTCGCAGGAGGTTTCCCAGGAGCGGGCCAAGGAGGGGGTACCGAAGCGAGCGATCAACATGGTGCTTCCCATTGCGGCCATGGTGCTCATGGTGCCGGTCGTGCTCTGGCTCACCGGGGACGGCGACCTCTCCAGGGGCAGCGGCTCCCTGGCGGTGCTCTGGGGAGTGATCGTGGGGGTGCTGGTGGCGGTGGTCTCCTACCGGCTCCAAGGCGTCCTCACGATCCAGGAGTCGACGGAGGAGATCATCAAGGGGATCCAGGGACTCGTGCCGCTGGTGATCGTCCTCTCACTGGCCTTCGCCATCGCCACCACCACCCGCTCCCTCGGTACCGGTGTGTTCGTCGCCCAGGCGGCCGAGGCCACCCTGGCCACCGGGCTGATTCCCGCCATCGTGTTCTTGCTCGCCTGTTTCATCGCGTTCTCGACGGGCACGTCGTGGGGCACCTTCGCCATCATGATCCCGATCGTGATCCCCATGGTGGAGCTCCTAGGGCTCAACGCCCCACTCGCGATCGCGGCGGCGCTCGGGGGAGGAATCTTCGGCGATCACTGCTCGCCCATCTCCGACAGCACCATTGTGGCATCCATGGCATCGGCCACGGACCACATCGATCACGTGCGAACACAGTTGCCCTACGCCCTCACGGCGGCGGCGGGCGCCATCGTCCTCTTTCTCTTCTTCGGGTTTACCCTCTGAAGCACGTCGCGGAGTACTCGATCGATCACGCGGTGATTTTCGTCGAGGACCTGGATGCAGCCATTGCAGGCTTTGGAGAGCTGGGCTTCCAGGTTACCCCTGGGGGCACCCACGCGGGTGGACTGACCGAGAACGCCCTCATTCTCCTGTCCGACGGCACGTACATCGAGCTGTTGGGATTCACCGTGACCTTGCGAACACTGCAGCAGGTGGAGCGACGGACCGCCCTCGACCACCGGTTCGCGCCCCGGGGCCTGGCGGGAGAAGGGTTCCGGGATTTCGCGTGCGGTACGACGACGCTACAGCATGCAGTCGACCACGCTCGTGCAGCGGGGGTAGAAGTAGAAGGGCCGTTTCCCGGGGGCCGTACGCGCCCGGACGGCACCGAGCTCGCTTGGCAACTCGCCCTTCCCACCGACGACGTGCTCCCGTTCTTGATCGAAGACGTCACGGACCGGGCGTTGCGCGTGCCGGGCGGTGACGCAACCCGTCACCCAAACGGCGCCTCCGGCATTGCCGAGCTGGTGATACGGGTCGACGATGCGGAAGCCGCGGCGGAACGGTACGCGCGTCTGCTAAACCTGGAGAGCGTGACCCGCGCCGACGGCGCCGCTTTTCACCTCGCCAACGCGACGGTCACGTTGACGCAATGCCATGCCCGTTCGTTTCCGAACAAGATCCGCCTCCACGCTCCTGCCGGACCAGCCGGCGAGGGAGTCGAATGTTGCGGGGTGATGATCGAATTCGGGAACAGCGATTGAAGACGCGCTACCGGGTCCAGAATACGGCAACGCCACAGGTCGATCCCGGTAGCGCGAAGCGCGCCGGGACCTGCGACGGGGAGTAGACCTCCACGGCGGTCAGGTCAGTTGCCGAGATGATGTTGTCGACGTCGTTGGTGAACGTGTCTCCCAAAAACACCCCATCCATGAAGAGCAGCACCGGGCACTCGTTGACGACGGTCTGCGTCGTCCCGCCAAAGCTCGTCGCCGCGCGCTCGGCCTCGGTGGTGATGATGCGGGTGATGCGTTGACCGACGTCTCGGGACGGCTCGATCAAGAAGCGGCGTCTGTCCCGGCCCGAGCCGTAGCGGGGATTGGGGCGTACCCGAAGACCACGCATGCGACGGAGCACGTCCGTGGCATGGATGGGGCTCCACTTTTCGAACTCCTCGCGCGTGACGAAGCTTCCGATTCCGGTGCTCCTTCTCCGCTCGAAATCGGCCAACTCCGGGGCCACGCCTTCCGCTTCGATGAAGATGGGATCGAGCACGATGGCGGTGTCGCCGGGAATCAACGCCAACGTACCCGATGACAAGGACAGTGCGGTGTGGTCGGACATCTCGACGTCATGACGTAACATGCGGTAGCCGAACTGCCTCACCAGCAGACGGAAGCGACCCGAGGGAACACCCGTGAGGAGGAAGGCCCCCGTGAGATCGGTCCGGGTCACGAACGCCGTTCCGTCGATCTGCACCATCGCCCCGTCAATGGGGGCCTGGGTTGCTTGGTTCGTCACGACGCCGCTGAGCTGGTTGCCGCGGTCTTCCGACGACTTCAACTCGAGGTCGAGGCGGGCCACGGGATGGCCGGAATTCTCGACGCGGCGCTCGTCGAATTCGACGCCGTCCTCGAGGAACGTGACCGCCACGAAGTCACTTGTCCGGTCCAGCCCCGACGCCAGGATCACGATCTTCTCTCCCGTGGGGACGCCGCACAGCGTGTATACGCCGAGGCTATCGGAGAACGCGGTGCCCTGGAGGTCGGACCGGACGAGATGCTGCAGGTTCTCGGGGATCATCTCCCGGAAGACGGTGACGACCGCGTTGGCGACGGGCGCGTTGGACGCCGCGTCCTTCACCACGCCAACCAGCACCCGACGGTTCGGCCCAGCGACCAAATCGCCGCACCGTCTCCCGATGATGGTGCCCACAGACGGGACCACCAAGTCCAACGCAGACTCGCGGCCCCGCTCCAGGGACACCTTGCGGGGCAAGGAGACAAAGCCGAGGGAATCCAACCGCCGGCTCCCAAACACCACCGAGTAATCCCCGTCCAGGTGACCGGCCACCATGAAGCGGCCGGCACCATCGGTGGTGGTCCAGTATTTGGTTCCCGCCAGGGCGACGATGCCGTCGATGAGCGGCCCACCGGCGGTGCTGTCGTACACGGCTCCGCTGAGCACCGAGAACTCCGGGTCGGAGAAGAGTTGGCGCTGCTGCGCATCGACTACTTCCACCGCGGCGGCCCCGACCTCGCGCCACCCCCGCACCATCCAATCGGGCCCCTGGATGCGACGGAAATCGATGGTCCCTCGGGCAGGGTGGCTCCCCGTGTCCGACGGGTCGTTTTGGTACAGGAAATCGATGCGAGCGAGCCCCAGCGTTGCGGCATCCAGCCACACGGTTCCCCCGATGTCGGGGAATGTTCGATCGGGTATCGGGGTGAACGACAGTCCCAAGAGCCCGAGGGGCGTCGCGTCGCTGAGGGAAAAGCAGTGTGTGTCGCCGAACCGGTCGTCCAGCAGGGCCGCCGCGTCGGGGATGAAATACGTGGTGGAGCCGTTGGCTCCCGTCCGAACGTACCCCTCTTCGGCCAGGGCGTCGGGATCCAGGGCGGCGTAGGGCACTTGATCGAGCCCCCCGATGACGGAGTCACTTTCCCGTCGCACCTCACGCCCGTCCAGCCCGAGGTCACGCTCGAACGTCCTGGCCCGGTAGCGGTAATCCCGTGCCCCGATCGTCCAGGCAATGGCATGCAACGCCTTGCGGGCCTCTCCCCACGCCACCCGTGCCCTGGGCGTCTCGTCCATGCGGCAGCCTGCCTCGCCCGCGGGGAGGTCGATCAAGTGGATCGGGGTCATCGTCGCCTCGTAATCCACCCGCCGCGTCTGGTCCCGGTCGAGGTCAAAGCTCCTTGACGGCGTCGCGTCCCATGCGATGCGCTCGGCCTGCAGGAGGTACTCCCCCGGCGCGGGAGCGCGCAGCGTGAAGCGACCCTCCTCATCCGTGGCCGTCCGGACAATCTCCCGATCCGTCCGATCCAGCAGCAGCACGAAAGCGCCCGGCACCGGGGAGTCCGACCCCCGGTTCGTGAGGACACCGGTGACGACCTGCCCGGACGCCGGCTCGAGCGCGACAAAGAGGACGATCCCCAACGCACCTCCGCTGCGGAGAACGCGGCGGATCACCGATACCTGCCGGGCGGAATGCATGTCTTAATTTACAGGAAAAGACACCGGTGGTTCCCCGTAGGGCCAAGTGGAACTGTGCCATCCTGCGGGGTACGTTGGTCAAACCTCAGACGACGGGAAACGCGAGGATGCGAAGAAGGGGCCTGATGTTTGGCTTGGGAGCATTGGCAGTGCTCGGCTCCCGGGCGGCGTCACCTGCGAGCGCCCAGGAGGACACCGCCACCGTCTGCGTCACCGACCTCAGCGCGGCGCAGCCGGTTTCGGAGCTGTGGCGCGACGTGCGCCGAACCCTGGACGGCTGGGCCGGCACCGTCGATTCTGCGCCGTACCGCTACGAGGTGACGCTGTATACCAGGGATCTCGCCGCCGACGGCAGGACCATCGTCGGCGAAGCCGTCAGATCGAACCAGGAGCAGGACCTTCCCCTCACCGATGAGTCCGGGCTACTCACTCTACCCACCATCACCGCGCTGCTGTCCCTCGAGGAAACCCACTGCTTCTCGGCAAGCCGCTCCGCCACCGGGCAGGTGGCGCTCCGCTTCGAACCCGACTCGGGCGGCTCTTCCGATCGCAGCATTACGGGCACCTTCTGGATCGATGGAGAAACGGGACGCCTCGAGGCCCTCGAGTACACCGACGTCAACGAGGTGAGTGTGTCGGGACGCGTGGAGGTCCAGCGGTTGGACGCCGGCGCCTGGATTGCCCGCTCGTGGCGGGTGGGGCTGACCGATCCAGGCGACTCGACCCGCGCCGGTGGCGTGCGGGAGTTCGGCGGGGTGGTGACCGCCGTGAACGACGCCGCGGGAACGGCCGTCTTCGAGGACGGCGCGGTGGGACTCCTGACGGGAATCGTATACGACAGCACGCAATCCGGTCCCCTGGTGGGTGCGGCGGTGGCCCTCGCCGGCACGGATCAGTGGACCGAGACCGACGCGCGGGGCGAGTTCTCGATCGCGAGCGCCATCGGGGGCGACTACCGCCTCGTGTTCGGGCACCCCCGGCTGGACTCGTTGGGATTCATCTCCCAGGCGGTCCCGGTCTCCCTCGTCCGAGGGGAGGAAACATCAGTGGCCCTGGCGGTCCCCACCCTCGGGACGATTCTGGAAGGGCGGTGCCCCCCGGGAACCCTTGCAGACAATCGCCGGGTGTTGCTGGGCGTGGTGAAGGATGCGGCTACTGGCATTCCGGTGGCCGGAGCCGAGGTGGTGGCCAGTTGGCAGACGATTCCCCAAGCCCTCCAGTCATACTCCGTTGACGATCAGCAGGCCGTGGGCGTCACCGACAGTCTCGGCACGTACGCGGCGTGCGGTGTCCCCGTCGGCCGGAGCATCGTGGTCCACGCGGCGCACCAGGGCCGCATGAGCGACTTCTTCCGCATCACCTACGGGCCCACCACGCTCCAGGTCGGGTC
>JBDHHA010000096.1:0-18312 GCA_039589615.1 Gemmatimonadota bacterium | reverse complement strand
TGGAAGAAGGAAGACTGGTGGGCGGTGTGGCTGGGTTTTGGGGTACTGCTGGTCGCTGTTGTCCTCGCGGGTCTCGGCTCCGGGATCCGAACACCCAAGATCCAGCGGTGGGGCGCGAACCCCCTCGACGCGTTCTACGGTGACGTCACGGTGCGAGTCACCGACTGGCCCGAAGCTCTCAGGTCCAGCGGCGCGCTCGCGGAGGCACTGCCGCCGGAGACGGCTGAACGATTCCGCTACGCGCGCACCGTCAGATACCAGGAAGGCGGGCGAACCGTATCGGAAACGATCGGGTGGAAGTCACGGTATCCGATGGCCGAGCGCGATCGCGATGCGCTTCTTGGCCTGACGACGACACAGGCCCACCGTGACGCGGTTCTAGGGATGTATGACGCCGCGCAGACCCCCAGGCCCAATGCGGGCGCACTCGGCGCTCTGCTCGTGGCGCTCGGCGTCGCGTTCGCGCTGGCCATCTGGCTGATGGGTGAGAAGCCCAAGATGTTCACCGCCGGCTACGTGCTGGTGTTCGCGCTCGCCGTTCTGGCGTATTTCATGGAAAACCAGCGGGCCGTGCAGGCCTATGGCTTGCCCTATGCGCTGTGGGCGCTCGTTCTCGGGCTGCTGATCAGCAACACGATTGGGACACCGAAATGGTTGCTGGCGGGGGCCAAGACGGAGCTGTTCATCAAGACGGGACTAGTGCTCCTGGGGGCAGAGATTCTCTTCGGCAAGATCGCGGCACTCGGAAGCCGCGGGTTGCTCGTCGCCTGGATAGTGACACCCTGCGTCGTGCTCTTCATGTATCTCTTCGGCACCCGCGTACTGAAGATGGCCAGCAAGACGCTTGTCATCATCGTGGCCGCGGCCACGAGCGTCTGCGGAGTGTCCGCAGCCATAGCCATCGCGTCGGCTGTGAAGGCCAAGAAGGAGGAGCTGACCCTTGCCGTCGGTATGACGCTGATCTTCACGGTGTTGATGATGGTCGGCATGCCACCGTTCATCAGAGCCATGGGCATGGACGAGCAAGTGGGCGGAGCGTGGATGGGAGGGACCATCGATGCTACCGGGGCCGTCGTGGCGGCGGGCGCCCTGCTCGGGGACAACGCGGAGGTGGTGGCGGCCGTCGTCAAGATGATCCAGAACATCTTGATCGGGGTGCTGGCTTTCGTGATTGCCGTCGCCTGGGTGACGAAGATAGAGCGGGATCCGAGTGCGCCACGCCCGAGTGCCATGGAAATCTGGTACCGGTTTCCGAAGTTCATCGTGGGGTTCGTGGCCGCATCCCTCGTCTTTTCGTTCATCTTGATCCCGGCATTCGGCGGTGGCCAAGCAGGTCTCACCGCGGTTGAGAGCAACGTGATTGGTGCCGTCACCAAGACGTGCCGCGGCTGGCTGTTCTGCATGGCGTTCGTGGCGATTGGCCTCGAGAGCAATTTCCGGCAGTTGGCCGGTCAGCTGGCCGGCGGGAAGCCCATCGTTCTCTATTTGGCTGGGCAGAGTTTCAACTTGATCCTCACCATGCTTGCGGCCTATCTGGCATTCGGCGGATGGTTGCTCGACCCGATCTCGCTGCAGTAGGAGGTAGTCCGTGCACGACCACCCAGAGCGCGACGGATACCACGGCGGCCGAGCCGCATGGGTCAAGCTCGCGATCGGCGTCCTGCTACTGGCCTGCGCGATCATCGGCCTGGGGCAGGGTTACACTCCTCCCGGTCCGGCAGGGGAGGTCATCCGCAACAGCCTGCGTCGTGGAGTCGATGCGACGCCCCTGTTCTATACGGAGGTAGAGTCACTCATGCCCGAAGGGTGAGCGAAGGGCGATGGAGCGATGTGCGCTACAGTGAGCCCGCGCTCAGCGGAGCAGTCCCATGGCGTGTGAGGCTCAAAGGCCGGCGCATCACTCGCTCTGCAACACCTCCAACAAACTCACCCGGCTTGCCCGCACCGCGGGAATGATGCACGCGGCGACCGCTACCGCCGCCAGTGCGATCGCCACGGCCGCGAACGTGAGCGGGTCCTTGGCATTCACCTCGAACAGCAGGGAGCCCAACACTCGGGTGGACACCAACCCAGCCACGAGACCGAACCCCCAACCGACCGCCGCCAACCGCATGCCCTTGCGGACCACGAGGTTCACCACCGCTCGCCCGCTGGCCCCAAGGGCGCTCCGAATTCCCATCTCATGAGATCGCTGGCTCACGAAGTACGCCAACGTGCCGTACAGTCCAATGGAGGAGAGGATCACTGCCACGGCGGCAAAGATTCCCAGCAGCGTGGTCATGAATTTTGCCCCCGCCGCCGAGCGGGTCACCCGTTGATCCATGGTGCCGAGCTGTGACACGGGGATGTTCGAATCCATGTCCCCCACGATGCCCCGGAGGGCCGTGGCCAGAGCCAGCGGTTCGCCCGTCGTCCGCATCAGGATCTGCATCGTACTGGCGTTTCCGAACTGGGCGTATGGAACGTAGGTCGTCGGCCTGGGCGGGGCCGCAAGGCCCGTTTGACGCACGTCGCCCACCACGCCGATGACTTCCATATGGAGATCGTCCCGGAACGTGTGCACGATCTGTTTGCCCAGGGCGGTCTCCCCCGGGAAGAGCGCATCGGCCATGGCCTTGTTGATGATGACCACCGGTGCGGTTCCCATTCGCGTCGTATTGTCGAAGGGGCGGCCCGACAGCAGCGGAATGCCCATGGACGAGAAGTAGGCGGCCGTGGCAAACCTGCGTTGGGTGCGGAGGCGATCGGAGTCGGAGACCGGAGGACGCTCCGCGGCCCAGGTGTAGTTCCACGTACCGCCCCCGCCCATGGGGAGCTGGTCGATGGCTCCCGCCGCCTCGACGCCGGGAAGGGCCCGCACCTGGTCGAGCAATGTGGCAAAGAACTGCTGCCGCTGTTCCTCGGTTCCGTAACTGCCCTGCGGCAACTGGATCTGGCTCGTGAGGACGTTTGTCGGATCGAATCCGGGATCGACATTCTGGAGCTTCACGAGGCTCTGGATCAGGAGGCTCGCCCCCAAGAGCAGCACGCAAGAGACGGCGAACTGCGCCGCCACGAGGATGCCCTGGATCTTGATGCCCGACGACCCACTCGCGGTGCGTCCCCCGGCCTTGAGGGTTTGTGACAGGTCGATCTCGGTGCTCTTCCAGGCCGGCGCGATGCCGAACAGCAGGCCCGTGAGCAGGGATACCACCAGCGCGAAGGTCAAGGTTGGCCCGTCGACGCCCACCGTTTGGAGTCGCGGGATGTTGGGCCCCAGCGCCCGCAGGGCGACCAATCCGTATTTCGCCAGCAGCAGCCCCAGCGCTCCCCCCACCATTGCGAGGAGCGTGCTCTCGGTGAGCAGCTGGTTGATGAGTCTTGTTCGGGATCCGCCCAACGCCGTGCGCACGGCGAACTCCGCCTTGCGGGCATTCCCCCGGGCGAGGAGCAGCGACGCCACGTTGCCGCAGGCGATCAAGAGCACGAGGCCCACGGCGCCCATGAGAATGAACAGCGCCGCGCTGGTGTTCCCCACCATCACTTCATGGAGCGTCACCAGGCGCAAACCCCACCCTGCGTTGGTCTCGGGGTACGCATCGGCGAGTTGCAGGGAGATGCCGTCTGCTTCCGCCTGCGCCTGTGTGAGCGGCACGCCGTCGGCGAGCCGACCGATCATGAAGAAGTCGTTGGACCCTCTCACACGGGCGAGCTGGTCGCTCATGACGAGCCACAGGTCGACACCTCGGGGAACGTTGAAGTCGGCCGGCATGACCCCGATGATCTCGTAGGGCGTGCCGTCGACGGTCATGGCGGAGCCCAGGACTCCCTCGCTCCCGCCGAATTGTCGTTGCCAGTATCCGTCGCTGATGATGACCACGGACCCCAGGAACCCCACGCCGTTCCGCCGGTCGTCACCCGTGAACTGACGTCCGATCTGCGGATCGACTCCAAGGGTGGGAAAGAGGTCCTCCGAGACGATGCCGCCCCGCACTCGCTCGGGCTCGTCTCCCCCCGTGATGGTCATCTGCGGCCGGAAGACGTAGTACGCCCCCATTGACTGGAAACTTGCGCTCTGCTCCCGGTAGTCCACGAAGTTGGCGGCGGAGAGGGAGTTGGACACGATGTCCGGGGACTTGGCGCCCCACGCCCACACGAGCTGTCCGGGATCCTGAAAGGGCAGGGGCCGCAACACCGAGCCATACACAGTGCTGAAAATGGCGGTGTTGGCGCCGATGCCGAGGGCCAACGTGAGCAGGATGACCAGCGTGAAGCCGGGTTGGTTCTTGAATGTGCGCAGCGCGTACGCCGCGTCCGAGAAGAGTGTTCCGAACATTTCTTTGCGCTCCGTCCGCCGGTAATCCGCGGTTCGCTTGTTCCAGTTGCGTGTTCTCGAGAACCAGTTGGAGACGATGGCCTTGACGAGGTGGATCCAGAGCCACACCCGAGCCCGGCGAGGTCCGTAGCGGGGCAGGGCATCGGCGAGGTATTCCTCGGCCAGATCACCGAGGACGTGGTCGCGGTGATGCTGGGGGAGGGCCCTTGCTATAAAGGAAGGGATCTTCGGCAGGCGAGGATCGGCGGGTGTCATGAAGACGTCTCCGACTCCACACCCTTCCACATGGCTTCGAGCATGTTCCGGGATCGCTCGAGGGCGAGCACGCCTTCGGGCTCGAGCCTGAAGTGCTTCTTCGACCGCCCGCCGCGTTCGGCGGTGGGCTCGCCGATGTAGGAGGACACGTACCCCTTGGCTTCCAGCCGGTCCATCGTGGGGTAGATGGCCCCGTGGGAGACCTTCCGGCCCGTGCGGGCCTCGATCTCACGTCGGATCGTCACCCCGTAGGCCTCGGGGCCCAGGTGCCTGACGGCCAGGAGGACCACCTGCTCGAATTCGCCCAAATAGTCGCGTTTCGTCATTTATCATACTCCGTATGACAAATAGACGCGGCGGGTCCAGAAATGGTTTCGTGAAAGAACCTTCAGGTTGTGTTCGCCGGCTCTACTCCGGCGTCAGCGCAGCCACAGGATCGACCTTGGTGACGCGCCGGGCCGGCACGAAGCTCGCCAGGAGCCCGATGACCGCCAACGTCGCCACCACCGCGCCGAAGACGACCGGATCACGCGCGTTCACCTCGAACAGGATGATCTGGAGCGGGCCCGCCGTCAGAACCGCCAGGCCGAGGCCGATGCTCAACCCGACCACGAGCTGCACCACACCCTTCCGCATCACCAACCCCACCAGCTGGGACGTGCCCGCGCCGAGGGCCATCCGGATCCCCATCTCGTGGGTGCGACGCGCCACCGCAAACGACATGACGCCGTAGAGCCCCACGGCGGCAAGGAAGAGAGCGGCAGCCCCGAATGCCATGAACAGCGTGCCGAACACGCGATAGAACCATGTCAGACTATCGATCACGCCGTTCATCGCCAGCACATCGAAGATGGGCAGGTTGGTATCGATGGACATCACCGCAGCGCGGACGTCCGCGGTCTTGGCCATGGGCGGGCCTCGGGTCCGGAGGGCAATGCTCACGAAGTTGCCCACGCCGCTCTGGGCAATGGGGATGTAGAACCCTGCGGGACTCGCATCGTTGTTGGCGAACCCCTCCATGTACATGTCGGGCACTACGCCGATCACGGTCTGCCACTCGGGGTTCGCGTCTCCATCCCGCATGCGAATGCGGCGCCCCATGGCGTCACCGTCGGGGAAGAAGGTCCGAACGAAGGTCTCGTTCAACACGGCAACCGGCAGGGTTCCGCGGCGGTCGCTGACGCGGAACGTGCGCCCCTGGAGTACCTCCGTCTGGAAGGTCTGGAAATATCCGGGGGTGACGATTCCCTCCCGGGCGATGTGGTAATCCGCGTCCACCTCATAGGTCCCACCCTCCACCTCGAACACACGCGTCCCGTTCCCGGAGGCCGGCAGGCCGTCCGACAACGTCGCGGCCTCGACCCCGGGGATGGCCTCCAGCCTGGGGAGGAGCTCCGCGTAGAACTGGAGCCGGCTCGTGGTATCGGGGTACTCCAGGACCGGCAAGTTGATGCGCGCGGTGAAAATGTTCTCGGTGGCGAAGGGCATGTCGACGGTCTTCAATCGTGCCACGCTGTTGATCATGAGGCCGGCAGCGATCAACAGACCGCACGACACCGCCACCTCGGCCACGACCAGCGTCCCCGCGAACTTGCTCGTGCTCAGGCTCGAGGATCCGCGCCCTTCGTCCTTCAGCGCCTCGTTGATGTCGGCGCCAGATGCCTGGAGCGCCGGGACGAGCCCGGACGCCAGGGCGGCCAGGGACGTGGCGCCGACGACAAACAAGAGCACCCGGTGATCGATGCCGAACGTCATCCAGAAGGGAGGTGGGTCCACGGCGATCGCCGTCTCGAACCAGGCCATGCCGGCGTACGCCAGGCCGATACCCAATACGCCTCCGGCCACGGCAAGCACCAGCACCTCGCTCATGAGCTGTTGGATCAGACGGCCGCGGCTCGCCCCGAGGGCGGTGCGCACCGCTACCTCACGGGTGCGAACCGACGCCCGCGCCAGCAAGAGATTGGCCACGTTGACGCACGCGATTACCAACACACCGATGGCTGCGCCGAGCATGGTGTACAGTAAGGTGTAGATCTCCGGCCCGATGACGCGCTCCGTGAACGGTCGCACCGTGGCGGTGACCCCCTCGTTGCTCTCCGGAAACTCCGCGGCGATGCGCGAAGCGATCGTGGCCATCTGTGCCTTGGCTTCGTCCACCGCGACGGCGGGCCCGAGACGAGCGACGACGGGGTATCGTGGGCTCTGCTCCCGGTCGGTCACGGACGGATCTATCACCAGCGGCAGCCAAATCCGCTGACGATCGGGGAACGCGAAGTCCTCGGGCATCACCCCGACGATCGTACGCATGATGCCGTTGGCTCTGATCGTCTTCCCCAGCACATCCGGTGCGCCGTCGAATCGCTCCTGCCAGACATCGTAGCCGAGTACGATCACCGGGTCGGCCCCGGGTAGGTCCTCGCCTTCGCGAAATCCCCGACCGAGAATCGGTTGTACGTTCAGGGCCTCGAACATCTCGGCCGAGAAGAGCCCGCCCATGAAGCGTTCCGGCTGCCCCTCGGTTTCGGACAGATTCACCGGTGCCCCGCTGAAGACCGCCATATGCTCGAAGACCGTCTGTTGCGCTTGCCACTCGAGGAAGTCGGGAACGCTCACACCCATCTGCTGGATGTTTTCCGACGGCTTGCTGCGGTCGACCCACATCACACGGTTCGAGTCCTCAAACGGCAATCCACGGAATAACGCGCCGTTGATGATGCTGAAGACCGTTGCCGTGAGGCCGATACCCAGCCCGAAGGTGATCACCGAGATGACCGCAATGCTCGGGTGCTTGACGAGCATCCGGATGCTGAAGCGAAGGTCCTTGAGCAGCGTGTGCATGGCAGGTCCCAAATTGAAACAAGTCCACTTGACGGCCAGACGACTCATGTTGCTCTACGAGAGGTGGGGAGGGGCAGTTTCGGGTGCGATGGGCCTGGCGGCGTTTGCGGTCTTACTCGTTCCGAAGTGCCACCACGGGGTCGATGCGACTTGCTCGCCATGCCGGAATCCAGCTTGCCAATGCCGCTGTCGAGAGCAGAACGATGGGGACGGTGACGAATGTCAGGGGATCACGCGCACTGACGCCAAAGAGCATGCTCTCGACGACGGTGGCACTGGTGACGGCAATGACTACGCCAAGGGCGATCCCGATCGCCGTCATGGTGAGACCTCGGTGCAGGACGACGCGCGCCACCTGTCCGTGAACCGCACCCAACGCCATGCGGATGCCGATCTCCCGGGCGCGCCGAGCCACCAGGAACGATTGCACGCCGTAGAGGCCGACGGCTGCCAGGAAGAGCGCGAGGGCGCCGAACAGAGATGCAAAGGTGGCCGTCAGGCGATAGGGCAGGATGCGCCGGTCGACGATATCCTGGAGCGTGCGAACGCGCTCGATGACCATCGCCGGATCGTAGGAGTGCATGGCTTGCTCGATGTGACGGACCACGGCCATCGGATTGCCGCGGGTTGCGACGATGAATGTCACCTGTGATTCGTAGTCCTGGAACTGCGGTACGTAGAGATGGGACCGCGGAGGCTCCGTGGGCCCGAAGGAGGTGAGGGTGTTGGCGGCGACTCCCACGACGAGCGCTTCGCGGTCCGACGTCACGACCGTCTTCCCGATGGCGTTCTCACCGGGCCACACCCGCTCCGCGAGGGTTTCGTTCACGATGACAGCGGGAGGACCCGACTCGTCGTCCGCCGTGGTGAAGTCACGGCCGGCGATCAGGGGAATGCCCATCGATCCGAAGTAGTGCGGTCCAACACGATGGAGACCGGCCAGTGTGGTGGTGTCGGCGAGCGCCGCACCGGCTGTCCGAATGTCCACCTCCCGCATCAGGCTGAACGGGAGCCAGGTCGTGGTGGTTGCCCGTTCGACGCCGGCAATCGCCGGAAACCGTTCGAGCATGGCACGCACGAAATCGTGGCCGGTGGACTCGACGTACCCGTGGTTTGCGAGCTCCACGCTGAGGAGCAGCCTGCGCTGCGGATCGAAGCCCAACTCCATCCCCTTGGCGGTCCACACGCTTCGGACCAGGAGTCCGGCTCCGGTGGCGAGTACCACCGACAGCGCAAGCTGGGCGATCACCAAGATGTTGCGTAGTGGAATCCGACCTGTGACGCGGTCGGTGCGGTGCAGGAAAGATGCGATGTCGGCTCGCGACTGCTGCCACGCCGGGACGAGACCGAAGAGCACGGTCGTGACCAGGGCCAAGGCCAGGGCGAAGCCGATCACGAGCGCATCGGGGGTGAAATCCACCGAGAACGAGAGAGGAATCAAGGTGGAGGCCAAATCCGCCCCCCAAAAAGCCACGGCGAGCCCTCCGGCACCCCCGATCAGGGACAGCAGCAGACTCTCCGTGAGCAACTGGCGTACTATCCGGCTTCGTCCGGCGCCCAGCGCCGCCCGTATGCCCATCTCCCGTTGTCGCGACGAGGCTCTGGCCAAGAGCAGGATGGCGACGTTGGCGCCGGCGATCACCAGCACGGCGCCGAGGATGAGCGCCCAGAGTGTCAACAGCTCGCCTAGCTCATTGGCCGAGTGGGGTCGCAAGTGGAAGCGTGAATACAAAACGATACGGCGTGGCTCCGACGAGGCCGCATCTGGGGGGCTCAATGCATTCATATTGGCTTGGGCCGCGGCGATGTCGATGTCGGGGCGAAGCCTGCCCAGCACGCGGAGATAGAGACTCGACCCGGGCATAAGGGCTTCGTGCATGCCGACGGGAACATAGATGTCCGGCATCGGTTGGACTGGATCGGTTCCGCGGAATTCGAGAGGAGCGACCCCAACCACCGTGTAGGTTCGGCCGTTCACCTCGAGGGGGCGTCCGATCGCCCTCGGATCGCCCCCGTACAGGCGCCGCCACAGTCCGTCGCTGATCACGACGACGGGATGGGTCGTACGGCGCTCGTCGGGAAGAAAGGCGCGACCGTGTGCCATCTCCACGCCGAGGGTGCCGAAGTAGTTCTCCGAGACCATCCACGCCGTGGCACGGAAGACCGCGTTGCCGCGGCTGGCGGTTACGACACCGGGGCTTGAGGAGTATCCCAGCATGGCGCTGAACACCCTGTTGTGCTCCCGGTAGAACTCGTAGTCCGGGAGTTCCAGGTAGTTCCCCACGCGCTGATCGCGCACGACCGACAATCCGACCATTTGCTCGGGAGACTGCACCAGCGGCGGGGTCTGGAAGAAGATGCCGTTCACAATCGTGAACATCGTCGTGTTGGCCCCTATCCCCAGGGAGAGAATGACCACGACGATCGCGGTGAAGCCCCGAGCCCTGATGAGGTACCGGGTGGCATACCGGAGGTCTTGGATCGTTCCGGCCAGCAGGCGAGTGCTCGATCCCGAGTTTCGGGGTGGGGCCGTCCTGGGTCGGAACCAGGCGCGAAGCCGGACGGCAGCGGCACTCGAAGCGACATCCACAACGGTCAGGATCGTGAAGCGCAGCTTGGCTCCCCAATGTCGTGCCCGATGCTCCTCCCAGTTGTCGAGGAACAAATGCTCGAGTTGCTCTGCGTGGGTCACGCGAAAGCGCCGGGGGAACAGGGCAAGCAGGCGCCGGTACGCCCGCAGGTGGAGGGGGATCATTGCCTTCCGCCACCCGAATCCGGTCTCAGGGCCCGGGCGGCGGCAACCCACCCGGCCATCATCTCGACTTCGGCGTTGAGGCGCTTCCGGCCCTTCGGCGCCAGTGCGTAGTACTGTCGACGCTCATCGGGAGGGTCGTGGTCGGGTCCGTCCACCGTGCGGATGAGACCCTCGTCGACCAGGGCATCCAGCGAGCGATAGAGCATCGCCGGCCAGAGGCGCATCTTTCCTTCGGTCCGCTCCAGAATCGCCCGTTGAATCCCGAGCCCGTGGAGGGTTCCCTCGGCCAACGCAAGGAGGATATGGAACCACTGTGGCTTGAGCGCTCTGTTATTTCTCACCGGAGCCATCCCGTCGCATCAATTTGTACCATTTGATATTTGTATCACTTGATACAAATATTGCGGCAGTGAGGTCCGTGAAACCTTCTTTAAGCCTCAAGCCTGTTTGTGAACGGATGTTCATCGGCACGACGTAGGGTTTTTCACCATCAGAAGCGGATTCTCCTTTGTTGCTCTTCAGTGGTCCTCGGGAAGGTCGCCGATGATCTCTTGCCTCCTGGTTGTCCGTGTTCCGGGATTCTTATGACGCATGCGTGAGTTCACCGACGGATCCACAGCCATGGTGCGCGGGGCGTTGGCGGCCGGTTGCACCTTTTTCGCCGGCTACCCCATCACTCCTGCGTCGCCGATCCTGATGATGATGATGCGGGAGCTCCCCAAGGTGGGCGGCGTCGCCGTTCAGGGCGAGGACGAGATCGCCTCGATCGGGATGTGCCTCGGTGCGGCCATGTCGGGGGCCCGCGCCATGACGGCCACCAGCGGACCGGGGATCAGCCTCTGTAGCGAGAACATCGGCCTCGCCATCATGGGCGAGGTGCCGCTGGTGATCGTCGACGTCCAGCGCATGGGGCCGGCCACCGGCGGCGCCACGACGACGGCGCAGGGCGACATCCAGTTTGCCCGCTGGGGCACTGCCGGCGGATATCCCATCATCGCCTTGGCTCCCTCCTCCGTGCCCGAATGCTACAGTCTCACGATCAAGGCCTTTGCCCTGGCCCAGCGATTCCGCGTCCCGGTATTCCTGTTGACCGACAAAGAACTCAACATGACGGCGACGACCGTGGATGCCGCCGCATTCGGCGACGGGTCGGGAACCGGGGCTCCGGTCAACGTGCCGTCCGGCAGGGTAGACGGACAGGAGACGTTCACGCCGTATCGGTACGAACCCTTGGATGTGGTGCCACCGATGGTGCCCTACGGCGGTGACGAGATCGTGCGGTTCACCGGCTCCACGCACGACGAGGCGGCGTTCATCACCAAGGAGACGGAGACCATCGGTCGCCTCAACCGGCACCTCGCGGGGAAGATCGAAGCCCACCGGGACGAAATCGAGCTGGTTGATGCAGACCTGGAGCCCGGAGCCCGCACGTTATTCGTGAGCTTCGGCATCACGGCCGGTGCGATGCGCGAGGCAGTGCAGGCAGTGAGACGGGAGGGCCGCAAGGTGTCGGCGCTCACGGTCAACAGTCTGTGGCCCGTGCCCGAGACTGCCATTCGGAACGCGTTGAACGGTGTCGAGCGGGTCATCGTTGCGGAGTTGAACCTGGGGCAGTACCGGCGGGAGATCGAACGTCTCGGCAATGGCCGTGAGATCGTGGGACTCAACCGGGTGGACGGCGAGCTCATCGCGCCGGAGCAGTTTTTGGAGCTGCTTCCATGAGCGGCCCCCCCTCCACCGTGACACCCCTGGCGACGTACCGGAACGACACGCCATACCCGTTTTGCCCGGGATGCGGTCACGCTTCCATCCTGGACCATCTCAACAAGGCGTTGGTCGAGCAGCAACTCGATCCCAAGCAAGTGGTGATCGTCAGCGACATCGGGTGCGCGGGCCTGTCCGACCAGTACTTCCACACGAACGCGTTTCACGGACTCCACGGGCGGAGTATCACTTACGCGGCCGGCATCAAGTTGGCGCGGCCCGAACTCACCGTGATCGTGGTGATGGGAGACGGCGGAACGGGCATCGGGGGCACGCATCTCCTCAGTGTGGCCCGGCGCAACATCGGGATTACCGTCCTGGTGTTCAATAATTTCAACTTCGGTATGACAGGCGGACAACATTCCACCACCACGCCGTCCGGCGGCGTTACGACCACCACTCCGGAAGGAAACCTGGAGCGCCCGCTGGACGTCTGCGGAACGGTGGCGGCCAACGGGGCGTCGTTTGTCTTTCGTGGGACCAGTTTCGACAAGGACTTGACCGGGCGGATTGCCGAGGGAATCCGGCACGAGGGGTTCAGCATATTGGACATCTGGGAGCTGTGTACGGCGTACTACGTTCCCCAGAACAAGCTCAACCGCAAGTCACTGGTCGAGATGCTCGAGAGCCTCGAGCTTCCGACGGGCATCCTCCAGCGACGCGACGTTCCCGAGTACGCCGCGGCGTATCGAGCGGCGCATGCGGACGTGCTGGGGCAGCCGACCCTTGCGTCCGAACCCATCGCGTTGAACGAGAACGCCACGCGCGACGGCCGATTCCGGCTGGTCGTAGCCGGCTCGGCGGGGTGCAAGGTGGGGTCGGCGGTGCGCCTGGCGGCGCGAGCTGCCATCGCGTCGGGGCTCTGGGCCGCGCAGCGCAACGATTACCCCGTGACCGTCCAATCCGGACACAGCGTCTCCCAGCTGATCCTGAGCCCGGATCAGATTCAGTATCCCGGAATCACGAAGCCGGATGCCCTGATCATCCTGAGCCGGGATGGCCACAAGAAGGCCGCTCGCTATCTGGCCGCAATGGAGGAAGGCGACGGCGTGTTCACGGTGCCCGAATGTGCGGATCTGGACACGCGGGCAGGTATCACGGTGATCGATCCGAAACGAGCGTCGGTACGGTTGTCCAAGACCAACGTCGCCCTGGCGGTGGTCACTGCCGTTCTCAACCGGCTGGAGTTGTTGACCCGGGATGCCATGGAGGAAGCGGTTCGCCGGGCGGGTGGCGATTATGTGGAAGCAAACCTGCAGGCCGTTGCGGCGGTGAAGGATTGGGGTGACTTGGCGGGGTGATCTGTTCAAGCGCGGACGCGGTGGTTCTCTTTGGATATTGGCCGTACCTGGATAGGCGTCGAACCGTGCCGCTGCCGGATCCTGCGCCGTAAACGGAGTCACAATGGGACAAACGGCCGTCGAGAAGATTGCCCAATTGCACTTGGATGAAGGCCCCGATCGCCCTCTCCGGGCGGGCGATGTCGTTTCCCTGCGACCGCGTCACATCATGACCCACGACAACACGGCCGCGGTGATGAAGAAGTTCTTTGCCATGGGCGCCTCGGGCATCGAGGACCCGTCTCAGCCGGTCGTCGCGATCGACCACGACGTCCAGAACCGATCCGACGTCAACCTGCGGAAGTACAACGAGATCGAAGCCTTCGCCCAGGAGCAGGGCGTGGATTTCTATCCCGCAGGAACGGGAATCAGCCATCAGATCATGGTCTCCCACGGATACGCCGTCCCCGGGGCGCTCGTGGTCGGGTCCGACTCACACTCCAACATGTATGGGGCCCTGGGTGCACTGGGCACACCCGTGGTGCGCACCGATGCGGCTGCCATCTGGGCCACCGGCGAGTTCTGGTGGCAGATCCCGCGCACGATTCGCGTGGTGCTCGAAGGAAGTCTGGCAAAGGGCGTGACGGGGAAGGACGTCATCATCACGCTGTGCGGCCTGTACAACCAGGGCGAAGTGCTCAATGCGGCCGTGGAATTTGCCGGGGCGGGCGTTCAGACACTCAGCATGGACGCCCGTATGACGATCGCCAACATGACGACGGAGTGGGGCGCGTTGGTGGGGTGGTTCCCCGTCGATCGAGCCACGATACAATATCTGCGCCACCGTCGGGTGGTGGTTGCCGCAGAAGGAGAACCGCGATACGCGGAGGACGACCTGCGGCGCTGGAGCACCGACCCGCCCGGGCCCGATCCGGATGCCCATTACGCGGGGGAGATCGTCGTCGATCTCGACGAAGTCAGTCCCCACGTCTCCGGTCCCGACACGGTGCAGACAATGCACTCCTTGGCGGACATTGAGAAACAGCACATCGCCGTGCACAAGGCGTACATCGTTTCGTGCGTGAACAGCAGGCTCGAAGATCTAGAACGTGCCGCCGCCGTCCTCGAGGACAGAAAGGTGGCGGACGGGGTCGAGCTCTATGTGGCTGCGGCGAGTCGAGAGATTCAGCAAGCCGCAGAGGTGTCGCGCGTATGGAACACGCTCCTCGAATCCGGGGCGCAGCCGTTGCCCGCCGCGTGCGGTCCCTGCATCGGGCTCGGGGCCGGGCTCCTGGAACCCGGCGAAGTGGGGATATCGGCCACGAACCGGAATTTCAAGGGCCGCATGGGCTCCAGGGACGCACAGACCTACCTTGCGAGTCCGGAGGTCGTGGCGGCGTCCGCCGTCGCCGGCTACATCACGGGACCACGACCGTCCAGTGGCCGGCGCCCCAGACGGTCGTTCACCGCCCGCGAGGATGCCCCGACGTCGGATGGGACCGTGGAGATTCTTCCCGGGTTTCAGGCCACCATGTGCGGCAGGCTCGTCCTGTTGCCAGCGGACAACCTGAACACCGACGGGATCTACGGGAAGGATTACACCTACCGTGAGGACATGGCACCGGAGCAAATGGCGCGTGTCGTCATGGAGAATTACGATCCGGCGTTCGCCGGAAAGACACGGGCCGGCGACGTGGTGGTTGGGGGCTGGAACTTCGGAACGGGGTCGAGTCGGGAACAGGCAGCCACGGCCCTCCTGGCCAAGGGCATCGGCTCCGTCATTGCCGGGAGTTTCTCCCAGACCTATCTGCGCAACGCATATAACAATGGGTTCATCTGTATCGAGTGTGCGGATCTGGTTGAGTGGGTGAGGGAACAGTGCCGCGCCAACATCGAGGGCGGCGATCTCACCGTGATTCCCGGCGACGACATTGAGATGGACTTCGGCGAGAGCTCGGTGACGTACCGCGGCAAGTCGTTCCGCTTTCCGGCGTTGGAATCGGTGCCCCAGGCGCTGGTCATCGCCGGGGGAATTGAGAGCTTGGTGCGGCGGAAGCTCGGGATTGCATTGGAGCAGTGACTTCGGACCACAGTGCAGAAGACATCACTGGAAACGAGAGAGCAAGTACAAAATGTCGCGAACCGTAGTCACCATGCCGGGAGACGGCATCGGTAGAGTTGTGCTCCCGGAATCCGTGCGCGTGCTGGAGGCGGTGAGCTTCGACGCCGAGTACGTTCACGCTGACATCGGATGGGATCTTTGGATCAACGACGGCAACCCGTTACCCGAGAAGACCATCAACCTACTGCAGGAACACAAGCTCGGCCTGTTTGGAGCAATTACGTCGAAGCCCAATGTGGAGGCGGCCAAGGAGCTCAATCCCGAGCTGCGGGACAGGGGATACACGTACTTCAGTCCGATTGTCGGAATGCGGCAGCGCTTCAACCTCGATGTGTGCATTCGCCCGTGCCGCTCCTTCGCGGGGAATCCACTCAATTTCGTACGCCAGGCCCCCGACGGAGGCGTCGAAGAGCCCCTCGTGGACGCCGTCATCTTTCGTCAGAACACCGAAGGGTTGTACTGCGGCATCGAGTGGACCGATCCCCCTGAGTCGGTGCGCGCGGCGTTGGCGCAGCATGTGAAGTACAAGCCATTTGCCGACGTGCCGGGCAACGCCATGGCGCTGTCCGTCCGTTTATTCACGCGGGGCGCGTGTCGCAGGATTCTACGAGCGGCCTTCAACTATGCGACCAAGCACGGCTACGATTCCGTGACGGTGTGTGAGAAGCCCAATGTCCTGCGCGAGACATCCGGCATGATGGAGGAGACCGCTCGGGAAGTACAGCAATCGCACTATCCGAACATCCGGCTCCGCTCCACGAATATCGATGCCCAGATGATGTGGCTCACCAAGAACCCGGAAGATTATGGTGTGATTGTGTCCGGCAATCTCTTTGGTGATATCGTCTCCGACGCGTTTGCGGGATTGTGCGGCGGATTGGGATTCGCGTGCTCCGGCAACATCGGCGACGACGTTGCCGTCTTCGAGCCCACTCACGGGTCCGCCCCGAAATACGAGGCACTCGATCCCCCCATCGTGAATCCTATCGCCATGATCCGCAGCGCGGCTATGCTGCTCGATCATGTGGGTGAGCCCGAAAAGGCCACGCGCATCCGCAATGCCGTGGCCGAGGTGGTGCGGGATGGGCGAGTACGATCCTACGATATGATGGGCCTCCCCGGTGGACCCGACGTCGTGACCCAAGGTGCGGCCACGACGATCCAGGTGACAGACGCGATCATCGACAAACTCGGTTGAGCGACGTCCCCCTCCCAGGGGATCCAGGCACCTATGCCCTGATCCTCTCCTGCTCCAATCGCTCCTACGTATACGTGGGAAGTGCATTCGGGCCCGGCGGCCTCGCTGCCCGCGTGGCACACCACGCAAGGATCGCCCCGCATCCCCGGTGGCACATCGACTATTTGAGAAAGCACGTGAGCCTCGAGGAGGTGTGGTATACGCCAGATCCGGTGAAGAGGGAGCACGCGTGGGCGGGATGGTTCGCGCATCAGATGGGAGGGTCGGTGCCGCTGGCGGGGTTTGGCTCGTCCGATTGTGCGTGCAAGGCACATCTGTTCTGGGCCGAAGCGCAACCATCACGAGAGGGCCTTCGAGAAGGAATACACCCATCGAAGGTGACTCGTATGGTGGTTGCGTAGCGTGCCGGATGGCCCCGCAGCGCGCGTTGAGTCGCAGAAGGTGTTAGCGGCGGCCCAATATTGCACAGATGTGGCGGACGAAAATTGCACACTTGGTGGTCATGCAGAAGGGGCTGCGAGGCACCGGGTGTGCCACTTCATGGCTGTGCGTCCTCGTAGCCGATCGGACAATTTCGTGCCTCCTGTTTCCCGGTGGGGGCGCGATGATCGGATGGAGGAAGCGCGTGTTATTGAGGCACTACCTCGATGAGGGGATGAGCAAGACGGAGCTGGCCACGAAGTTGGGGATCAGCCGCCGCACCATTCACCACTGGATACAGACGGGCCAGCTTGATCGGGATCTGGCTGCAGATACGGTTTGTTACGGGCCGCGTCCACCAGTGCCGACGAAGCTTGATGCCTACAAAGGCATTATTCTCGCCCGCCTGGAGCACTACCCGAAGCTCACGGCCGTGAGGTTGTTTGAAGAGATCAAGGCAGCGGGATATTCCGGGGGCTACACGCAGGCCAAGGAATACGTTCGCGAGGTGCGACCCAGGCCGCCTGAGGAGCCGGTGGTTCGTTTCGAGACGCCTCCAGGTCGTCAGGCTCAGGTTGACTTCGCCGATTTCAAGCTGCCGTGGGGCAAGCGTTATGCGCTGCTCGTAGTTTTGGGCTATTCCCGCCTGTTGTGGGTCCAGTTTTATACCAGGAAGACCATGCAGGTGGTCATGCAAGGCTTGGAAGCCGCCTTCAGCGTTTTCGGTGGTGTGCCGAAGGAATTGCTGTTTGATCAGATGAAGGGGGTCATCCTCGACGATCAGCGGGACGAAGGTGGACCGTTGCTCGAGAATCCGGAGTTCCTGCGGTTTGCCCACCACTGGGGCTTTAAGATCCGGGCCTGCCGTGCCTACCGGGCGAAGACGAAGGGCAAGGTGGAGCGGCCCGTGAGCTACGTGCGCAGCAATTTCTTCTACGGTCGCACGTTCATTAGCGATGCCGATCTCAACGAGCAGGCTGAGCGTTGGTACCGCACCGTGGCAAACGTGCGCATCCACGGGACGCTCAAGGAGCGACCCATCGACCGGTTTGATCGGGAGCGGGAGATGCTCCATCACCTAGCACCTCGTCCCTACCGATCTCTGGTGCTGCCACACAGGGCACCGAAGGCAAGACCCCGTGGCATACCTCCACTAGCGGTCGAGCGTCGGCCGCTCGAGGCCTATGCCCAGGTGGTCGGAGGTGGGCCATGAAGGCTGCGACACGATCCCGACGGGACCGGATCAGGACGCAGCTTGCCGATCTCAAGATGCCAGGGGGCCTGGAAGCGTTGGACGATATCCTGTCCCGGGTCGATGGAGGTGAGTTGATTGCGAGCGATGCGATCGAGCAACTGCTTGGTGCC
>JBDHHA010000095.1:0-25757 GCA_039589615.1 Gemmatimonadota bacterium | reverse complement strand
GCGCCAATCCAGTTCGTCTGCATGAGTCGCGTGGATTCGGACCAGTCGAGGGTATCGAGGTTCTGCAACAGCCGCTCGGCGTACTTCGTGATGGTGAAGAACCACTGCTCGAGAAACCGCTGGTGGACCTTGACCTCGGGGTGCCGTTCGCAAAAGCCGTCGATGACCTGTTCGTTGGCCAACACCGTCTTGCACTCGGGACACCAGTTGACCGGGGCCGATTTCTTGACCGCGAGGCCCGCCTTGAACAGCTGCAGAAAGATCCACTGCGTCCACTTGTAATACGCCGGGTCCGTAGTCGAGAGCTCGTGATCCCAATCGATCATCAGCCCCACCCGCTTCAATTGCTCGCGAAACCGCGCGATGTTCCGGGGAATGAGCTGCCCCGGGTGGGTGTTCACCTTCAGGGCATAATTCTCCGAGTGGATCCCGAACGCGTCGAACCCAAGCGGCTCGAATACGTCGTATCCTTGAAGCCGCCGGGTGCGCCCGTGAATGTCCACACCGACAAACGCAAACACGTTCCCGACGTGGAGCCCCTCGGCGGACGGATAGGGAAACATCATCAGGTTGAAATACGGCTTGCCGGCGCCTTCGATGTCGCCGGCGTTGGTGCGGCGCTCATCCCACCGCTCACGCCATTTGGCCTCTACCGCCTGGGGGTCGTATGCCTCGGGCGCTTGTACAGGTTCATTCATAGTCGCGATAATCTATATCAGCTTGCTCCCCATGAAAGCCTTCCGTAGGTTTGCCGCTCATGCCTGGATCCGCCTCGAAGCTCCGTAGAACCGTCCTCCTGATCGGCGCCCCCGTTGCCGTGGTCGTCATCGGGCTCATCACCATGCTCACCACGCAGAGCACCACAGCCGAGATGGAGCAGAGCATAGCCGACGGACTCGTCGCCGACGCCCAGCGGGCCGCCACCGTTGTCACCCAGTACCTGAGCGAGCGCCGCGCCGACGTGGAGCTGCTCGCCCAGATGCCGGAGCTCGTTGCCGCCGCCCGGGCGGCCGGAGACGACGTGGACCGGCAGGGCCTGACGCGGCTTTCCCGCAACGAACTGGAAAGACGCTTCGAGACCGACCGTTCTCTGCGAACCGCCTCGGACGTTGGTGGCTACCTCCTCCGGTTCCTAAACCAGTCGGATTTTGCCGAGATCTTCTTCACCGAGCGCAACGGACTCAACGTCGAGGTCACCAACCAGACCTCCGACTTCGTGCAGTCGGATGAAGAGTGGTGGCAGCGGGCCATGGCCGACGGCTCGTTCCAGGCAGAGCCGGCGTTGGACGAGTCTGCGGCGGTAGTGGCTGTCGAGTACTCCGCGGCGATCGTCGACCCCGATGACGGGGCAGCCCTCGGGGTCCTGAAGGGGGTGATCGACCTCTCGCCCCTGGCGAGACTCCTCAACGGAGACCGCGAGGACCTGGCATTGCGGGTCGAGGTGGTCGATTCCCTCGGGCGTTTGATCATCACCACCGACCCCGTCCTCCTCCTCGGCATCGCGGCGGACGCCGAGGCGATTCCCCGGGGGGACCAGCCCGAAGTGGCCCAGGCGCGGGCCGCCGACGGGTCCGAAGAGCTGGTGGCGTCGGTCCCCACCGAGGGCGGTACATGGTGGGTTCTCGCCCGGGAGCTCATGGCCACCGCTCGAGCGCCGGTCGCCTCGGTGCGGAGCTCCGGTTACGTAACCGGGGGTGTGATGGTGGCTCTCTCCCTCATCGTGCTTCTCACCCTCACCACCTGGCTGGACACGCGCATCACCAAGCCCGTGCGGGCGGCCGGGACCATCGCCCGCCGGATCGCCGCGGGAGATCTCACCATCGAGACGGTGACCGAGGAAGGACACGAGGACGAGATCCACGACCTCTTCAGCTCGGTGAACCAGATGGTTCAGGCCCTCACGGGCTTGGTCGGCGCGATTCACTCCTCGGCGGACGAGTCCGCGGCCATGGCCGAGGAGATCTCGGCGAGCACGCAGCAGATGTCGGCCTCGACCCACGAGATGTCGAAAACGTGCCAGCATCTCTCGGCCCAGGCGGCGGACCAGACCAGCATGATCCAGCATGCCACGGCTGATGCCACGCGGATCCTGGAGATCGCGACGCAGCTCGCCGACGGCACCCAAACCGCCGCCGCGCGCAACGCCGCACTCCAGAATGTCGCCAAGTACCACCGGCGGCTCTTGCTCAAGAGCAGCGAAGAGACGACATCGCCAAAGGGCTGGAAGACGCCCAGGTGTTGTCGGAAATGTCCCAAGAGATCCAGACGTTCGTCGGCCAGGCCAAGGCCATCGCCGCGCAGACGAATATGCTTTCCCTCAACGCGTCCATCGAAGCAGCCCGCGCCGGGGCGACCGGCGGCGAGGGACGCGGGTTTGCCGTCGTGGCCGATCAAGTGCGCAAACTCGCAACCCAGGCCGCCCGAGCCGCCACCATGACGTCCGAAACGGTCGCCAAGGTGCTGGCCAACGTCGAGCGCACCCGCGCCCGATTCGAAGGGATCGCCGCCGGAAGCGTCTCAGTCCAGGAGATCGCCCAGGCGGCGGCCAAAGGCCTCGAAGACGTGGCGGAGTCCGCCGGTGGGAATCAGGAGTGGACCGAAGAGACCTCGGAGGCTGCAGGTCAGGCGAAACAGCTCGTCGAGGACATTGCCAGGCAATTGACGGAGATCTCGGGCCGGACCGAGTCGTTCCTGGCGGCGGCTCAAGAGATCGCTGCGTCAGCCCAGCAGCAGACCGCCTCCACCGAAGAGATTGCCGGGTCGGCCGCCCAGTTGGCCACGGTGGCGGAGCACCTCACCGCCGACGTGAGCTCCTTCCGACTCCGCAAGGGCGCCGACGTGGCCCCGGTCTAGTCGCTGCCGAGACTCACCAGCGACACCTCCAACACCTCCGGTAACGCCTTCAACTCGGCCAGGAGCACCTTGGACGGAGGCTGATCCACCGCCACCGCCGCCAGGGCCTCTGCCCCCGCCCGGTCGAGGCGCGACTCGTGGAAGAAGCCGATGTTCACGTCGCCACCGCCCAACACGGTGCCGACCCGCCCAATGACGCCGGGAACGTCCTTGTTCTTCAGGATGAGGAGGTTGCCGGCCGGGGGAACGTCCACCTGGTAGTCGTCGATGCGAATGACCCGGCTCTTCGCTCCCACCACGGCCCCCACCACCGATGCCTTGCGGCCGGATGTCTCAACCGTCACGCCAACGGTTGTCCCGTACCCCTCCTCGGGCTTGCCGATGCGCCGGTGCACCGAGATCTCGCGATCCTCCGCAACCATCGCGGCGTTGATGAGGCTCACCGAGTCGACGCCGATGGATCGCAACACGCCTTCGAGGGCCGCCAGCATCACGGGCTTGGGCGCGCCGTCGTCGCGGCCACCGTAATCGACCTCCACCGCCTGGACCCGGCCCCTTCCCAGGGCCGCCGCGATTTCCCCGATGCGCCGCGCGAGATCGAGGGCATCGCGTGATCGGGCGAGCACGTCGCTCCCCACCCCGGGAACGTTGACCGCTGCTCCCACATCTCCCGTCCGCAGTGCGTCGCGCACGGACCGCCCGATCTCCACCGCCACCCGGACTTGCGCCTCGCGGGTGGACGCCGCCAGGTGCGGCGTGAGGATGATCTTGTCCGACGTTCGGAGCGGCGAGTCGTTCGCCAGCGGCTCCGGCTCGAACACGTCCAGCGCGGCGCCGGCGATCCCCCCACTCTCGAGTGCCTCGCACAGCGCGTCGGGGTCGACCAGCCCGCCGCGCGCCGTGTTGATCAGAACGGCGGTCGGCTTCATCTGCGCCAGCCGTTCGCGGTTGAGGAGGTGGTGGGTCTGTTCGGTGATGGGTGCATGGAGCGACACCACGTCGGCCCGCTCCAACAGGCTGTCCAACTGAACGAGCTGGACCTGGAGCTGCTTGGCCCTGGAACTCGACAACACGGGGTCGTACGCGAGGACCTCCATGCCGAATGCTCGGGCGAGACCCGAGACGTGCGCCCCGATCCGCCCGAGGCCCACCAGTCCCAGCACCTTGCCGCGCAGCTCCGTCCCGCTGAACTGCTTACGGTCCCACTCCCCCCTCTGCATGCTCGCCGCAGCCCATGGCACCCGGCGGACGAGCGCCAGCAACAGGGCGAACGCGTGTTCCGCAGCGCTTACCGTGTTGGCGCCCGGCGCGTTGATCACGGCGATCCCCCGACGGGTCGCCGCCTGGACGTCGATGTTGTCCACCCCGATCCCCGCCCGACCGACCACTCGGAGGAGCGGAGCCCGTGCGAGCAAATCGGCGGTCACTTGCGTCGACGACCGCACCAAGAGCGCGTGGGCCCGAGAGATCTCTTCGGGAAGCCGGTCGGGAGCCCCCACCGTGGACACCACATCGAAGTCCGGCGCTTCTCGGAGCAAGTCGACTCCGTGCTCGTCGACGCTGTCCGCCACTACGACGACGAACGTCACGCGAGGACCTCCTCCAACTCTGCCAGCAGTTCCGTCAACTCGGCCACCGTGTGATCTCCCATGTGGCCGATCCGAATCGTGGACTTCTTGAGATCGCCATAGCCCGTCGCGATCGTCCAGCCCCGGTCGGCCAACGCGTTGCGAATATCCCGCCCGTTCAGTCCCTCGGGGATGTTGAGACACGAGACCGTCCAACTGCGCCGGTCCCTGGCGGGCAGATAGCTCAGCCCCAGCGTCCCGCCGCGGCCGTCGACCCAACCCTCTACCGTATCGAGCATCTCCCGGTGGCGCTGCCATCGGGCCTCCACACCGCCTTCGGCGGCGATGCGCTGCAGCTGCACCTCGAGGGCGTAGAACAGGGAGATCGCCGGTGTGTTCGTGGGCTGGTGGTTCTCCGCTGCATCCGCGTAGGCGACGAGGTCCAGGTAGCCGCCCCGCTCAGGCACCTTCTTCGCGCGCTCGAGCATCCGCTCCGAGTGGGCGCCCAGCGCCAGGCCCGGAGGCAGCGCCAGCGCCTTTTGCGCCCCGGTCAGGACGAAGTCGAGCTGCCACTCGTCGGTTTCGACGGGCAACCCGGCCAACGAGGTCACGGCATCCACCAGGAGCATCACGTCGTCGAACTCGTGCACGACCGCCGCCAGCTCCTCGAGGGGAGCCAAGGCACCGGTGGACGTCTCCGAGTGCACCAAGGTGACGGCGTCCACGTCGCTCCGCGTCATCGCGTCCCGGAGCATGTCCGGCTCCACCGTCTTGCCCGGCGCGACCTCCAGCGTCACGACATCGCGACCGCACGCCTGGGCGATGGCCGCGAACCGCTTCCCAAAGGCCCCACTCACCACGGAGAGCACCCGATGGCGCACCCCAGATCGGATCGCCATCTCCATGAACGCCGTCGCCGAGCACGTTCCCACCACCGGACGCCCCGCGGTGCGGAACAGGGAGCGCAGGCCATCCTGCATCCCCGCCAGGAGCTCGGTCATCGCGTTCCCCCGGTGGGGGATCATGGGGCGGGTCAGCGCGGTGAGCACCTCCGGGTGGACCTCGGTGGGTCCAGGGAGGAAAAACCGGCCAAACGATGTCGTCATCCAATTCACCTGTATTGGGAATCAAGGCCCGGAACCTAACTACTCCGCCTTCCCCACTCGATAGGTGAGGCGGCGCTTGAGGAGCCACCTGACACCCAGCGCATCCTGCACGCCAACCAGCAGACGGTCCCACATGCCGTACTTGGTGCTCCCGTGCCACCTGGGCCGGTGCTCCACTTCCACCTCCACCACGTGCTCGCCCGTCCACCGCAGCAGCGTTGCCAGGAACCGGTGCATCCCCTGAAATCGCGGAATCCTGCCGAGCCCGGTCCGGGGCATCACCTTGAGGGAGCACCCCGTATCCCGTACGTGATCTCCGGTGATGATATCCCTCGCCCGGTTGGCGATCCTGCTCTGGAGCCGCTTCCAGCGGGTGTCCTTCCGTCGAGTCCGGTACCCCACGGCAGCGGTCCCCGGGCCTGGCGCGCGTACCGTTTCCAGCAGTCTGAGGCCGTCTGCCGGGTCGTTCTGTCCGTCGGCATCCATCGTCAGAACCCACTCGCCCCGGGCCGCATCGAAGCCCGCCGCAAACGCAGCACTCTGCCCGGCGTGGGCCTCCAGGCACACGACGCTAAGGGGAAAGCCGTCGTTGGTCAGCCGCCGGAGCTCCTCCAGAGAACCGTCGGTGGACCCGTCGTCCACGGCCACGATCTCGAACGCCTCGGCGGCAAACACCATGTCGATCTCGGCAACCAGGGGACCGAGGTTCTCCCGCTCGTTGAAGACCGGGAGCACGATGGACACCACCGGCGGCGTGCTCACCGGGTGTCGGTGTTCTGCTCCGATCGCATCTCCTCGATCAGCTCAGACAGCTCCCGGCGAACCCCGTCGAGATGTGTGGACTGGGGGAAAGTGTCGATGAAGCGTCGTAGTTCCACCATGGCCTTGCCTCGATCTCCGAGACGACTGCGGTAGAGATCCACCAGGCGCAGGGCGTAACCCACCCGGTGCCGCTCGTCCTTGGCTCGGTCCCGGGCCTCCGCCAGGGCCTGGGCCGCGGCCGTGGGGTCGTCGAGATGATCGAGGAGGAGCTGGGCGAGGCGGGATCGGGCCTCCACATCCGAGGGGTCCGACGCGATCTCCCGCTGGTACGCCTTGGCTGCCTCCTGGTACCGCCCCTGAGCCGCCAGCGCCTCGATCGCCGAGTAGCCCTTGAGCGTCGGTGTACTGGAGCCCGACTGGAGCCCCAGGAAACCCAACAGGGCGTTGGCCGAGGGCACGGCCAAGAACTTGAGGACCAGAAACAGCACGCCGGTGAGGAGAGCAAGGGCGACGCCGGCCCGGAGCAACAGGGTGCCCACGATACCTGCGCCGATAGCCACCAGGAGCCCCCCGCCAACCAGGAAGACGGCGCTGAAGAACACCGCATAGCGGATGGCTACGGACTCGGGCTGATTGTCGTGCTCGGGCATGGGCTCGAAACGGGGCATGGTTCAAGGTCGAGGTCAACGTAGGTGCGGCCGGAGGACCAGGCAAGTTGACGCTCACAGGGCGTCCGATTAAATCCCGAGTCCCAGCAGGTGCGCCCCAGATGGAGGAGGTAAACGTGTCGGATTCACTCTCTCGCCGTGAATTCCTCGGCGCCGCCACAGGTGTGGCCGCCGGTGCGACCCTAGCAGGTCCCTTGGCGGCGGAGCCGGGTTTTCCCGCCGTGCACATTCGTCAGGCGGCAGGCAACGTGGCCGTGGCCTCGGCCAACGGCCTCCGCGGCGTCGAGCTGGCCGGGGGGCTATTGGCCCAGGGCATGGACACCCTCGACGCGGCCATCGAGGGCGTCAAGACCCAGGAGCTCGACCCTGAAGACTCGTCGGTTGGCTACGGAGGCCTGCCGAACGAAGAGGGGGTCGTCCAACTGGATGCATCCTGCATGCACGGCCCCACGCGGCGGGCCGGCGCGGTGGGCGCCCTCGAAGGAATCAAGACACCCAGCGTGGTCGCGAAGTACGTCTTGCTGTACACGGATCACATCATGTTGGTGGGTGAGGGGGCCAAGCGGTTCGCCCTCTCCTACGGCTTCAAGGAGGAAGAGCTTCTCACCGACAGCTCCCGCGAGATCTGGCTCCGGTGGCGCGCCAACCGCGGCCCCGACGACGACTGGATCAACGTGCCGGATGACGAACAGCTCGTCTATCGGGAAACCGGCACCATCAACATGAACGTGGTCAATACCAGGGGAGACATCTCCTCGGTGACCACTACCAGCGGGCTCTCGTGGAAGATTCCGGGACGGGTCGGTGATTCGCCGATGATCGGCGCCGGACAGTATACCGACAACGACGTCGGCGCGGCGGGATCCACCGGGCGGGGCGAAGCGAACATCAAGGTGTGCGGTGCGTTCCTGACGGTCGACAACATGCGTCGCGGGATGAGCCCCACGGATGCCGCGCTGGAGACGCTGCGGCGCGTGGTCGCCACCACCGAGCCACGCCTCCTCGACGGCCGGGGCCGCCCGACGTTCAATCTCAATTTCTACGCGGTGAACAAGAACGGCGACATCGGTGGAGGAACGATCTGGTCCGGAGGGCGCTACGCGGCCTTCGACGGACGGGCCGCGACCCACCGGGATCTCCCCTACCTGTACGAGCGGGATTAGTTGCGAACGATTCTTCTGGCAGCACTGCTGCTGCTCGCTGGTGGAACGCGCGTAACGGCTCAGGTCTCCTCAGGCGGCGGGGTAGATCTGGACGCCGATTATTGGTTCGACGTCTTCTACCCAAAGGTGTTCTACACACCCATCGAGGGCCTCACCGGTGGTGCGTATTACGCCTTCATCCAGCCGCTCCGGAGCGCCGACTTCCTCAACCCCGAGCCGTACCGGATCTCGGTGTCCCTCGACGGCCAACTCTCGACGTCGGGCAGCAGGTATCTCAAGCTCGAAGCAAAGGCGCCCGGGCTCGCTCCCGGTTGGCGCTTCAGCGGACGGCTCATGGCCCGGCGGCGGGCCAAGGACAACTACTTCGGCCTCGGGAACGCGACGGTCTTCGATACCGACAATGTCACCGACACCCAGCCCGATTATTACCGGGCCATTCGCACCCAGTACATTTTCCGCGCCGAGGTGCTCCGAGCCCTGATCGGGCCCCTGAGCGTGGTGGCCGGGCTGAAGGTGGACCGCTGGCAGGTGACCCCCCAAGAAGGCCCCAGCCTCTACGCCATAGATCTAGCCAACCAGGTCGATCCCACGATGGGCGTGGCCACCAACGACGTGTCTGCTCGCATCGGCCTGGTGGTGGACACGCGGGACGACCAGGTGGCCCCCACGAGCGGTATCGTCGTGGGTGCCGGTGTGGGCGTCGCCGACGCCGGCATCGTCGGGGATCTCACCTATACGCGATCGACCGTAAACGCCCAGGGGTATTGGTCTCCCAATCCTCTGTTCACGGTGGCGGCCCGCGCCGTGGGGGAGGTGACGGGGGGAACGCCCCGGTTCGGCTCGTACTACCTCATCGAGGGCGGCACGCGCTTCTACGAAGGTTTGGGGGGCAGCGCCACCCACCGCGCCCTGCCCAACAATCGATTCCTGGGCCGGGACAAGCTCTTCGGAAACCTGGAGGCGAGATACACCCTCTCGGCCATTCCGACGCTGTATCGCATCAGCCTGGTGGGCTTTCTGGATGCCGGGCGGGTCTTCGAAACCGAGGATTTCCGCGTGACGACTGAGGATCTCAAGGTGGGTGGCGGCACGGGGTTGATCTTCCAGATCGGGAGGGCGGGCATCGCCGGGTTCACGGTGGGGGTCGGCCCCGACGGCATCGAGTCAGACTTTCATTCTCGCTGGACGTTCTAGCGCTACCTCCTCACTCCAACATCCCCAGCACCTCCCTCAAAGTCGTTTGACCCCGGTCTTTGGCGTACCACCGCCGCACGATGGGGTACCGCTCCTTGGGCGGCATCGAGTCTTTGTGCTCCATCACCCACTGCTGGATTTCGGCGGGCCGTGGGCCCCAATGGCCCAACTCGCGGAACTCCCGGTCCAGCACGATGACGATGGGGATGGACCGGGCACCGTTCGTGAGGTACCGATCCATCACGTCGGGGTGCTCGTCCCGTCGGATCACCCTCATGTCGAGGCAATCCGCTTCATGCCCGAGGCGGGCCAAAACGGGAATCGTGTTGCTCGCGTCCCCACACCAGTCTTCCACGATGGCGAGGAGGCTGACGCCCGGTCCGTGCCGGCACGCCATCTCGTATGCCCAGTCGGGAATCCGCGCGGTTCGGTAAACACCCTTCCACAGCGATTCGTTCTTCTCCGTCGTCTCGACGAAATCCTCGTACGAAATGGCGTCGTTTTCCCAGATGGGGCGAAGATCTAGGTCCGTCATTTAGTGCTCGTTGTGCAGTGCTCGGTGGGAAGGTCGGAGGCGAAACATAGAAGGCCTGCGGTGTGGGCGGTAGGACGGGACCATTGACACCCCGTGACACGGGCGAGTTATACTTGGCGAGTGATGCCTCACACTCCAAACCCATTCGCACCAGTCGAATCGACCTCGAAGCCTCGGCGCCGCGATCCCAAGAACACTCGCGAGCGCCTCGTTCGGGCTGCCCTCGATCTCTTCACGACACAGGGATACCACGCGAGCACGACGCCCCAGGTGGCACGCCGGGCGGGCGTGGCGGAGGGGACCATCTACCGTCATTTCACCAGCAAGGAGCAACTGCTCAACGAGATCTACCGTGGCGCGGTTCGCATGTTCACGCAGATCGTCGAGCAGACGCCGGCCAGGTCCTCGTGCCGTGATCGTATGACCGACGTTGCCGACCAGTGGTGTGAGGTGGCTTCCCAAGACCCGCCGCTGGTGAAGCTGGTGTTCGTGACTCCCCCGACGGGGTTGCTCGACGAGAAGAGCCGCGAGGCCTATGAGCAGATGCGGGTGCAGTTGGAGAAAGTGGTGGCATCGGGCAAGGCCTCCAACGAGATTCGGGCGGGCCCGGCCTACCTGTGGACCGATGTCTGGCTCCAGCTGATACGCCTCATGTTGGAACGCGTGGCGGCCCAGGAGTGGGCGGCCCAACACTCTGCACCGAGGCAGGTCGCTGAGGCCGCCTGGGACGCCGTCGCCGCTCCGGCGAGGACCCTCGCAACCTCCCCTCAAGGGTCGGAAGCGGAGCTCAGGGTGGGACGATAGTCACGCCCCGAGGATTCTCTCCACTCCCACCAGCAACCTCCCTCTCGACGGCCCGCCATTCACCCCAGGCCTGTAACCTAGACATCGGACCGATTTGTCTTATATGTAAGACCGATTTTCGCACAAGGAACGCTAGATGACATCACCGAACGGTTCCGTTCAACGTGACTCGTGGGGTACTCGCAGCGGCTTCGTGCTGGCGGCCGTCGGCTCGGCCGTCGGGCTCGGCAACATGTGGCGGTTCTCATATGTGGCGGCGGAAGGCGGAGGCGCAGCATTCGTCCTGCTCTACATGGGATTCGTTGCCTTCATTGGTATGCCCCTCATGACCTCCGAGTTCGTCGTGGGCCGCATGACCCAGGTGTCTCCGGTCGAGGCCGTACAGCGCCTGGGTGGCAAGCGGTGGGCGCCCCTCGGTGTGCTGTTCGCCTTCTGCGGTCTCGGGATTCTGTCCTATTACTCGGTGATCGCAGGCTGGACGATGCGCTACTCGGTGGACGCCGTTCGCGGCGCGATTCCGGACGATGCCGGCGCCTACTTCGGCGCGGTCGGCACCGGGTGGCCCGCCGTGCTGACCCACCTGATGTTCATGGCGATCACCGTTGCCATCGTGGTACGCGGCATCAAGAAAGGACTCGAGCGCACCGCGATCATCTTGATGCCACTGTTGTTCCTGCTGCTCATCGGATTGGCGATCTGGGCCACGACCCTGTCGGGTGGCGGAGCGGGTTACGCCTACTACCTCCGCCCGCGACTCAGCGAGTTGATGGACCCGGCCATCATCACCGACGCGGCGGGTCAGGCGTTCTTCTCCCTGAGCCTCGGGATGGGCGCGCTGATGACCTATGCGTCCTATCTCAAGACGAAGGAGAACCTGGCGAAAGAAACCGTGACCATTGCCGCGTCCGATTTCGGCGTGGCGTTCCTGGCGGGGCTGTTCATCTTCCCCATCATCTTCCACTTCAACCTCGTGGACACCATTGGGCTGGGCGGTGAGCTCAACACGGACAACACCGTGGGCACCCTCTTCATTGCCATGCCCGCGGCCGTAAGAAGCATTGGCTCCATGGGGAATGCCGTGATCGCCGCGTTCTTCATCATGCTGTTCTTCGCGGCGCTCACCTCGGCGATCTCGCTGCTGGAGGTCGTGGTGTCCGCCATCATCGACAGTTGGCACTGGTCGCGGGATCGCGCCGCGATCGCGGCGGGTGGCTTCATCGCGCTGCTCGGTATCCCGTCCGCATTCAACCTGAACTTCCTGGATGTGGGCGACAAACTGATCGGCACCATGCTGCTGATGGTGGGCGGATTGTTCACCGCCATTTTGGTGGGTTACAGGATCCTTCCGGAAGCGGAGGAGGAGCTCAGAATCGGACTGGGGAACACCAGGCTCATCAACGCGTGGAAGTTCTTCGTGCGGTATCTGATTCCACCGGTACTGGTGGTGGTGCTGACCTTCTCGATCCCGAAGTTGCTGACGGCCGTGAGGACCTTGATCAGCGGCTGACGCATCTGGTCGGCAGTGAGCCGTCGCCCCGAACGGGCGACGGCTCACGACTCGTCCGCATACACCCCCTCCACCGCAGACACCGGGGGCGGCATGTTGTTCTCCCGGCTCCGCAACGCCTCATCCGCCGCGCGCTGCACTTCATCGGTCACCTCGGTCTCCACCTGCTCCAACTCCGCGACCGTAGCGCCGTGTTCCGTGAGATACGCCTCGAACAAACCGATGGGATCTCTCTTGCCCCACGCCTCGAATAACTCGGCGGGAACCACCTCCCGCGCCTCCCGCTCGTCATGCGTCGCGTGACCGCCCATGCGAAACGTCTCGGCCGAGAGCATGACCGGGCCCTCGCCGTTCCGACAGCGGTCCGCCGCGAGCTTCGTGGCGGCGTACGCGTCCAACACGTTGTTGCCGTCGAACGACCACCCCGCCATCCCATAGGCTTCGTGGAGTTCCTCGAACGTTCCCGGCAGGTGGTGCGCCCCGACGACCGTACCCAACGCGATCTGGTTGTTCTGGATCACGAAGATCACCGGGAGCCGTTGCACCGTCGCAAGGTTGAACGCCTCATGGGTCGGCCCCGACTTCACCGATCCGTCACCGACCCATGTGAGAGCTACGCCGTTGATGCCGTGCGCGCGAAGGGCCAGTGCCAAGCCCACGGTGACGGGTGGAATGTTGCCGATGTTGGAGATCGGCTGCAGCACCCGGTGCTCGAACGATCCCACGTGTCCGTCTCGCCCGGACGACGGAGAGTCCGCCGTGGCCAGATAGGCGCGCAACATGTCGGCAATGGACATGCCCATCTCGCAGCACGCCCCCGCATTCCGAATCATCGGCGCCACCATGTCCACCGATCGGTCCAGCGCATGCACCGGTCCCACCGTGGTTGCCTCTTCACCGGTCCCCAACCACGCCTTCGATATCACGCCCTGCTTCACCCACCGCTTGAGCATCACATCGTGGAGCCGCGTCCGCAGCATGCCGCGATAGAGACCCAGCCGCTGCTCCGATCCAAGTCCGTCCACCACCGCTTTCCGATCGGGATCGCGCTCACACGTCTCCGCAAACCCCCGGACGAACTCGGGTTCGGCTTGCCAATCGACGTATTCGGGCGGATCGTAGGCGGGGAACCTTTTCATGGTCTGGCAGTTTCATCTCTGTTAGATTCCGGTTCAATATCCAGCAGCGCTAACGCAGGAGCAAGATAGTGAGATTGGCCCGTCGAGCCTTCCAGAGCGTCGGTGCGTGGATCGCCGGGGCGATCTTGGCCTGGGGCGTGGCAGCCTGCACTCCCGACCAAGGGGCTCCCGCCGCGGACTTCGACTCCGACTCGCCGCCGGAGGTCATTGCCGACTCCCTGGTAGGTCTGTGGATCGACTCGGTGGGTGGGATGGCGACCTACGAGGCGTTCCAGTCTGCGTCCTTCACCATCACGACGGTCATCTACGACACCCTCTCGGGGCGTGTCAAGCGGGCTCGTCCCCGATACGTGTGGATGCAGAAGGGACCCTACGGCCTTCAGGCGCGGATCGAGCGCTGGGAGGGCAACGACTTCATCGTGCAGGGATTCAACGGCCAAGACGACTGGGCCACGATGAACGGCGCGTTCCTCCCCGATACGGCCAAGGACTGGCGCGAGACCCGGTACGTCACGGGCGACGTCTCCTATTGGCCCGGTTTGCCCTACAAGCTCCGCGACGACGGCGTGTTTCTCCACTATCGGGGCCGGTCATCCCGCCCCGGGGCCGAGTTGCGGGAGGATCCCACGACGGACGCGCTTGCGGGCGCCGCGGAGTATCATGCCGTGGGGGTCACGTTCGGCGAGGGGATCGGCGACCACCAGGACACGTGGCAGTACTACTTCAAGCCTGGTGAAGGTTTCCCGACAGAGGTCACGTACATCGAGGAAGGCCGCGAGAATGTCAACCGGGTCGTCTGGGGCGCGACGGAGCGCGCCGGCGATCTCCGTTATCCGGTTGTGGTGCAGAGGGACTGGATCACCGCATCGGGAAAACGCACCAAGGCCCTGATCGTGTCGGATCTCGTCGTCAATCCCGAGATCGACCAGTCGGTCTTCGACCGCCCTGAGACCTAGGAGTGCGCAGCTCCCTGCTGACTCTCTCTGTACCATAGGTAGAACAGCACGCCGATCCCCACCATCATGATCCACGCGCTCCCCACCTTCATGACCACCCCCGCCAGCTGCTGGTCGTCGATGGCCGACGTGCCTGGCATCGGCGGCGCCAGTTCGTACAGGGCGTAGACTGGGAACTTCGCGTAGAGCATGATCACCGCGGGTGGGCGGACCAGGAGTCCGTTGAGCCCGAGGTACCCGATGCGCACCATGAAGGAGAACTTCGGCCGTTCCGGCACCGGCGCCACAACGGGCCACCAAAACACCACCCCACTGGCGAGCCACGCGATGTCGAGGGTGAACGCACCGACTTGAGAGGTCATCAGGACGTCCACCACCGACGGCCAGTGGCTCACCGTCATCACCACATTGAAGGCGAAAAACGCGACGAGTGGCTGCGTGGCGGTTTCGATGATGTGGTACAGCCTCGCCCGGTTCCGCAGCCTCTCGTAGGACGCCCGGGGAAATCCGGCCAGGAGCAAGGGCGGCGCCACGAGCGCGACGAGCAGGAATTGCAGCACGTGCACGCTGGCGAGGTAGGAGGCGCCCAGGGCGCCCAGCGGCCAGTCGAGGGCGCCCAACAGCACCGCCAGTCCGGCGCCGAAGGACAGCATGCGATACCGGTGATGCGTTGCGGGGTCGCGCCGCAAGTGGAGACCATACGCGACGGCGAGGACCACGATGAACAACCACACACCCGGGTAGGGGCGCCAGGTCCAATCCCATGCGACACTCTGCGACGAACACCACCACCGCATGCGGGAGCCTCAGGCTATTGACACGGGAGCTTGCGTACTAGAGCAGACCGCGCAACGCGACGCCAAACTCCTTCGTCGTGGCGTACCTGTTGGCCGGATCTGTTTCCATCGATTTGATGAGCATCTTCTCGAGTTCGGCCGGGAGATCGGGCCGGTGCTGGCGAATCGGTATCGGCTTGCCGCGAAGACGCGCGATCATCATCTCCTGGGCCGAGCGACCCTCGAAGGGCAACTTGCCCGTGAACATCTCGAACGCCAGGATGCCGAGTGAGTACACATCGGAGCGGGCGTCGATGTCCTTGCCCCGAACTTGCTCCGGACTCATGAACTCGGGTGTGCCCAGGACGATCCCGGTTGCGGTGAGCTTCTTCATGGCCGCGGAGCCCCGTGCCTTTGCCAGGCCGAAGTCCATGACGACGGCGCGTCGGTCGTCGCCGTCCCTGACGATCATGATATTCTCAGGCTTCAGATCACGGTGCACGATCTGGAGTCCGTGGGCGTGGTGGAGGCCGTCACACATCTGCACCAGGAAGGGGATGGAAACCTCCAGCGACATGGGCCCATCCCGCGCCTCGAGGTCCGACAGCAGCTCGCCCCTGAGATACGGCATCACGAGATAGATCAGACCACTCTCCGTCTCACCCAGCCGGAGGATGTTGCACACGTTGGGATGGTTCAGCCGCATGGCGAGCCCGGCCTCGCGCCGCAGGCGCTGCATCGCGGTGTCATCGGCGAGCAGCTTGGGCGTGAGCACCTTCACCGCCACCGAATTCCCCGTGTTCAGCTCGCGGGCCTCGTAGACGTACGCCATGCCGCCCTCGCCCAATCTCCGCGTCACCTGATACCGTCCGTCGATGATCTGGTCCTGGAGCGTCGCCGCTTCGTCCACCCGCGGCCCGCTCTTTCGCTTCACCGCAGCTCGGACCAACGTCCCCGATACCTTGGGGTCCCTCTTGTCGGGGGTCTTTGGTGGAGGGCCGCCAGCCACATCCACCAGCGGACTGCCGTCCCGGGGACAGAAACGGGCATCACCTTCGTACACCGTTTGGCAGCGTGTGCACCGGCGTCTCATTGATGCACCCTGTTGCGCCCGGCTTGCTTTGCGCGGTAGAGGGCTGCATCCGAACGATCAATCATGCCTTCCGCCGTCATTTCTTCGTTCTCAGTGAATGTTGCCACACCGATCGACACGGTCGCGTGAAGTGGGTCGCCCACCTCCGCAAAGTCGTACTTCTCCGATCGCTCACGAAGCCGTTCGGCGAACGTCGTTCCACCGACAAGATCCGTATCCGGCAAGATAACGGTAAACTCCTCACCTCCGTAACGCGCGACGATGTCCACCGACCGTGCTTCCTGGCGGAGGATGTCTCCCAACTTCCGGAGGACGGAGTCGCCGACGAGATGACCTCGCGTGTCATTGATGGCCTTGAAGAAATCGATGTCGATCATCAATACCGTTAGCTGGTGCCGATACCGGCGGGCCCGATCCAGTTCCTTCTCCAGACGATCCAACATGGCCCGGCGGTTAACGCATCCCGTGAGGGGGTCGGTGTTGGCCATCATCTGGAACCGTTCACGGTCCGACTTGGCCGCCTCGAGGTCGTACGCCCGCTCCACCGCGTTGACCGCAGCCTTGATGACGGCCTCGGCAAACGAGGCGTCCTGGGGAGTCAGCGGCTCATCGTCCACCGTCGTGCGGAGGAAGAACACTCCCGCCGCCTCCCCACGGAGAGAGAATGGCAATACGATAGACGAACGCGTGGGCACGCGAACCCCGTCCCGCTCCCATTCCCGGCGCACGTTCTCATAGAGGGGATCGGTGTGCACGTCCTCTACCAGGACCACGCGTTGACCGTCCAGCGCCTCCTTGAGCTCCGGGTACTTGTCCAGGGAGATTTCCAGGTTGCGCAGCATCGGGTTCTCTGCGGCGGCCACGACCACGCCGGAATCCCCTCCCGGCTGCGCCGAGACCATCGAACATTTCGACAGTTGCAGGGCCCGGGCAACCCGCCGTGTCAAAATGTGGTAGATCTCGTCGGGCTTCAGGGAGTCGGTGACCTCGTGGAGGATGTCGACCATCTCCGCCCGCGATCGCGCCTCCTCACGCACCCGTTTGAGCTCCCGGGCCTCCTTGAGGCGGGCGTCGATGCGCGCCAGCAACTCCCGCACCCGGAACGGCTTGGCGATGTAGTCCGTGGCGCCGAGGCCCAGAGACCGCACCGTCGCCTCCTCCGGAGGCATCGAGGAGAGCATGAGGATGGGAAGATCCTTCCACCTCTCCTCCGCCTTGACCTGCTCCAGGATCTCCAGACCGTCAATCTTCGGCATCATGATGTCCAGCAAGACCAGGTCGGGGAACTCCACTTCGATGCGCTCCAGCAGGTCATTCCCGGTGGGCAACGGGACGACCTCGTACCCCTTGTCCTTCAGGATCCACCCGAGGGTCTGCAGCAGCGCCTCGTCGTCGTCGACGACGAAGATCTTGGCCGGCACGGTCATGGGGCTATGCCACCGGCTCGAGCGTGGAGATCATCGCCGGGTCGATATTGCCGCCGCTCACCACCAGCACCGTGGGCCCTTCCGGACGCAGCACACCGCTCCGGAGCGCTGCCGTGGTGGCGGCGCCTGAAGGCTCCACCACCAGGTTCACCTCGGTATGGAGCCACTGAGTGGCCTCGACGATGGCGGCATCCGTCACCGTGACGGACCGGGCGCGCTCCCGCATGTGCTCGAACGTGAGGTTGCCTACGGACAACGGCAGCAGTCCGTCGGCAACACTCCGGGTGGCCTCGAGGCGGACCGGGGCACCGTGGGCCAGCGCCGCCCCGTATCCGGCGGCCCCCTCCGGCTCCACGGCCGTGATCGCGGCCTCGGGCCTCAAGGACCCCATCGCCGTCGAGATCCCGGCACAGAGGCCCCCTCCACCCACCGGAACGGCCACGTGAGCCACGTCCGGGAGATCCTCCACGATCTCGAGGCCCACGGTCCCTTGTCCCGCGATGATGTCTGGATGGTCGAAGGGGGGGATCACCACGAGGCCCTCCGCGGCAACGATCTCCCGGGCTCTCGCCAAGCGATCCTCCGACGTGGTTCCCGCCAGGACGATCTCCCCTCCCCAGCGTCGCACGCCGTCGACCTTGGCCTGGGGCACCGTCTCGGGCATGACGATCACGGCCCGTAACCCTAGGCGGTGGGCGGCGAACGCGACGGCCTGTCCGTGGTTGCCGCTGGAATAGGTGATGACGCCGGCCTGCCGTCGCTCCTCAGGGAGCCTCCTGACGGCGGTCCAGGCGCCTCGCAGCTTGAAGGCCCCGGATGGTTGCTCGTTCTCGAGCTTTAGGTATACCGGGTGCCCGGCGAGAGCCGACAGCGGCTCGATCTGCCGCAGTGACGTGCGGACCGCCACACCCTCCACACCGCGAGCGGCCTCTCGAATATCCTCTATGGAGACGCGGGTCAGAGTGGGTTCTGGTGATGTGCTCACGAAACAGGTGTGTTAGAGGGATGGCGAAAGTAGGATAGACCGGGCACGCCCGCAACCGGCGCCGTCCCCCTTGGGAGGGCGCCGGTTATGTCAAACATCCAGCTCCCGCTGGTCCCGGCCTTCGGATATGACCGTGACCTCCGACTCCTCGTCTTCGTTCACCACCCTAGCCACATCCACCACCGTGTCGCCCGGGTCGAGGTTCATGACCTTGACGCCCTGGGTGTTTCGCAGCACCTCCTTCAGCGCCACGATTGCCCCGGTCTTCTCGGTGCGCTTCAGCGTGATGATCCCCTTGCCGCCCCGCCGCTGGACCCGATAGTCGGAGACCTTCGACCGCTTGCCCATGCCGTTTTCGCTCACCACCAGCAGTGTGGCGTCCCGTCGAAGCACCACTATGCCGATGACCTTGTCGTCGCCCTCGAGCTGGATGCCCCGGACGCCGGTGGCCGTGCGGCCCATCTCCCGGACGTCCTTCTCGTTGAACCGAATGCTCATCCCGTACTTCGTCGCCAGAACGATGTCGTTGCTCCCATCGGTGATCAACACGTCGATGAGCTCATCGTCGGCGTCGATGTTGATGGCGTTGATACCCGTGTTCCGGGGATTGCCGTACGCCGAGAGCACCGTCTTCTTCACGATGCCTTTCTTGGTGGCGAACACGAGGTGCTGTGAATCGGAGAACCCACGAACGGCCTGGAAGCCGGCGATGCGCTCGCTGGCCCGAATCCCGATGAGGTTCACGATGGGCCGCCCCCGGGCCGCGCGGCCCGTCTGGGGGATGTCGTACACCTTGAGCCAGTACACCCGTCCGTCGGCGGTGAAGAACAACACGTAGTCGTGCGTGGAGGCGACGAAGAGGTGCTCCACCCAGTCGTCCTCTTTGGTGCCCATGCCGTTGAGGCCGCGTCCACCGCGGCGCTGTCGGCGGTAGGTCGACACGGGGATCCGCTTGATGTAACCCGAGCGGGAAATCGTGATGACCATGTCCTCTTCGGCGATGAGATCTTCGATCGTAAAGGCGCCCTGATCGGCCACGATCTCGGTGCGCCGGTCGTCACCGAACTTCTTCACCATCTCCTCGAGCTCGGCCTTGAGAATCGCCATGCGCTTCGGCTTCGAGCTGAGGATGCCCTTGAGCTTCTTGATGAGGGCCCTGACCTCCTTCAGCTCTTCCTCGAGCTTGTCGATCTCGAGGGCGGTGAGGCGCGCCAGCCGCATGTTGAGGATGGCGTCGCTCTGTTTTTCCGAGAGCTCGAACCGTTCCCGCAATGCCTTGTCCGCCGTCGCCGCGTCCTTCGACTTCCGGATGATCTTGATCACCTCGTCGATGTTGTCGACCGCGATCTTGAGACCTTCCAGGATGTGCTCCCGGGCCTCCGCGCCATCGAGATCGAATTGGGTCCGGCGGGTGATCACCTCGTGCCGGTGGTCGATGTACGGCTGCAGAATCTCCTTCAGATTCAGCGTCTTCGGCTTGCCGTCCACCAGGGCGAGCATGATGGCACCGAAGGTTGTCTGCATCTGCGTCCGCTTGTAGAGCTGGTTCAGCACGACAGAGGGGTTGGCGTCGCGCTTCAGCTCGATGACGATCCGCATGCCGTCCCGATCGGATTCGTCGCGGAGGTCGGAGATGTCCGCGATCTTCTTCGCCCGCACCAGGTCGGCGATCAGCTCGATCAGACGGGCCTTGTTGACCTGAAACGGGAGCTCGGTGACGACGATCTGCTCTTTGCCCCCCTGCCTCTCCTCGACCACCGCTCGCGCCCGAACTGAGATCCGGCCCCGGCCGGTCTCATAGCACTCATGGATGCCTTCACTGCCGTAGATGATTCCGCCGGTGGGAAAATCCGGGCCGAGGATGAACTCCCGCAGTGCCGAGACTTCGCACTTGGGATTGTCCACAAGGTGGACGATGGCGGCGGAGA
Organism: Gemmatimonadota bacterium; assembly: GCA_039589615.1. GTDB lineage: Bacteria > Gemmatimonadota > Gemmatimonadetes > Gemmatimonadales > GWC2-71-9 > B3T1B10. Next base: position 5,293 of record JBDHHA010000095.1, on the reverse strand, counting down.
CCTCGGCCAGGTTGTGGGGCGGGATGTTGGTGGCCATGCCCACCGCGATCCCTGCGGAGCCGTTGATGAGGAGATTGGGAAGCCTCGTTGGCAGGACCGTCGGCTCCTCGAGGCGGTCGTCGAAGTTGGGGGCGAAATCGACGGTGTTCTTGTCGATGTCCTCCAGCAGCTGGATCGCCAAGGCCGTGAGGCGTGCCTCGGTGTAGCGGTACGCTGCCGCGCTGTCCCCGTCGACAGACCCGAAATTCCCCTGCCCGTCCACCAGGGGGTAGCGAAGAGAAAAGTCCTGCACCATGCGGACCATGGAGTCGTAGACCGCCGTGTCCCCATGGGGGTGGTATTTGCCCAACACGTCGCCCACCACGGTGGCCGACTTCTTGTAAGGTCGACCAGGTACGAGCCCCAACTCGTTCATCGCGTACAGAATGCGGCGGTGCACCGGCTTGAGCCCGTCGCGGACGTCGGGGAGCGCGCGCGAGACGATGACGCTCATCGAGTAGTCGATGAAGGACTCCTTCATCTCGTCCTCGATGAGCCGGGGTAGAATACGTTCGCGCTGGTTGGGTGAGGTCATGCGATCCTGAGGACTCAAAAGCCTGAAAAAACGGGGTCCGAAGACCCCGAAAGCGGTCCCTGAAAATTACCTCATCGAGGGCCCAAAATCAACGACCGCGTGATTCGTAATTTGTTGGGGGACAACAGGTTAGAGAGGGGCTCTCACCCCCCGCCCACCAGCTCCCGAGCCCGCCCGCGCTCCACCGTACTGGGGGACCCCAACCGCGCCCGCACCACGAAGGGCACGTCGAATTCGTCAATGGTGACGGCGTACATCATGCCGCCTCTGATGACGGCTCGGGGGTAGGAGCTGAGCTTGAACGGCAGGTCGAGGCGGCCGAGATACCGCCCCTCCACGTCGAAGACGTCGAGTACCCGCCCGTTCCGTTCCTCGGTGGTCACCGGGATGACGTACAACCGACCCACGTCGTCTACATAAAAGCGCCGTAACGCAGGTTTGACGGATGGGAACTTGGAGTGCTCGATCTTGCCGCCCTGGCTGACGAACCACTCGAGGCCGGCGATCGCCGAATCCAGGTCTTCACCCGTCACGGGCAGCGGATCGAACGCCCGGGAGATGGCCCGCACCGTGTCGCCGTCCATCGTCTGCTGGTAGATCTGGTAGTCCCCGGTGCGGGCGATCCACATGTACGGTGTGCGGCGGACGAACTGCCACGAGATGCTGGGGCTGTAGGGCACGCTGGCCCGCATCCACCCCCGCTCGGAGCGCAGCTCGAAGAAGTTCTCCTCCCCGTCCCACCGGGGAATGGCGATCGTGTCCACCGGCTCCAGGTTCTCATCGAACCGGACCAACACCATACCGAAGCCCTCGGCGTCGGGATCGACACCGTAATTGTAGAACCGGCCCTGGTCGTCGAAGCCCCCGGGCCAGGGGCTGATGACGTATCCCCCAATGGTTCGGTGCCCTTCCACGTAGGCGCCGGCGGTGTCGAACACCGAGATCCTGTTGTTCTGGGGATCCACCATCCAGAGGTTGCCATCCGGAGACCAGTCCATGCCGATGACCTGATTGAACTCGCCTGGCCCCCCACCCTTCCGACCAACGGTGCGTACGTGGCTGCCGTCGGTGTCGAACACGCGCAGCTCCTGAGCCTGACGCTCGAACACATAAAAGCGTCCCGCGACGTCTACCTCGAGCAACCCGACGGAGCCGAACATGTCTGGGCCATCGCCATCCACACGGCCAATCCGGATTTCCTCGGTGACTTCCCACGCTTCACCCTCGCCCCACATGCCGGTGGCTGGATTCGAGACCACCACCCGGCCGTCGGGAAGCGTGTCGATGGAGCCGGCAAACACCAGGCCGCCCCCGTCGGCGCCACAGCCCACCAGGAGCAACATCGTGGCGGCGGCCAGGATGAAGAAGAAGAGGGCGCGCTCGGTGCGGGAAAGGGAGTTCATGGTTGGAATCCTTGGAAGCGTGGTCCCCGGGGTATATCCCTTGGATGCGTGTGCGACTGAGAGGGTTGCAAGCGTGAGCGGGGACCTAGCGGCGGATGTCGAGGCGCACCACGTACGGAACCTCGAGCTCGTCGACGGATACGCCGTAGACCGCATCCGCGGTGAAGGTGGGGAGCGGTGAGGATTGAATCGGCACCGCCGAGATTGCGCGGCCCAGATACCGTCCCTCGGGATCGAAGACGTCGAACACCCGGAGCCGTAATGCCTCTGGCACCACGGGCCGCACCCAGAGGTTCCCGGAATGGTCCACCAGGATGCCTTGCCGAATGATGGCCGGTTTGGCGCCGGGGATGCGAGACCGATCGATCCGCCCGCCCTCCCGTCTGAACCAATCCAGTGACTCGATGGCTTCCTCTTCGTCTTCCGCCGTCACGGGCAGCGGGTGGAACACCTTCTCGATCACCCGCACGGTGTCGCCGGCGAGGTTCTGCTGCACGATGCGGTACTCACTGGTCACCATCGACCAGATGAAACCCCGGCGGTCGAGCCTCCAAACGAGAAACGGCGCGAAGGGAACGGCCACACTCACCCGCTGCGGGATCGAGAAGACGTCGCCCTCGAAATGGGGCACACGCACCGTGTCGACCGGCACCCCGGCGCTGTCGTAGCGAACCAGAATCGGTTTGTCGGGTGGATCCAATCCGATGTCCAGCAACCGTCCCTCGGGCCCAAAGCCCCCCGGCCACGGCACGGCGTAGAAGCCGGCAAGCCGGGGACGCTGCGTGACGTAGGCGCCGCTGCTGTCGAAGGCCGAATAGCGACCGTTGCGCACGTCGACAACCCAGAGGCGGCCTCGGGAGTCCCAGTCCATGCCGACGGGGTTCTCGAACTCACCCGGCCCGCCGCCCCGGCGGCCGATGGTGCGGATGTACCCCCCGCCGGCGTCGAACACACGAATCTCGTCGGCCTGACTCTCCAACACGTAGACATGGCCCCGCCCATCCACCTGGACGGCGCTCACGCCGCCGAACACGTCCGGTCCGTCTCCCTCCACGGCGCCGATGCGCAGCGTTTCCTCGAGGTGCCACGCCGTGGTCGAGTCCCACACGCCACGGGCCGGACCGCCTGCCGGTCACCTCCGCACGCCGACAGGACCGCAACCGCAGCGCAGCAGCCGACAGTCGAGCGGCAGAGACGGGGAAATTCTTTCATAGATCGGTTCTCGATGTCGGTTCAACACCTCCGGGTCGCGAAGGGTTGCACCGAGGGTTGGCACCTTCGGTCCTCAGTTCTGCTACTGCAGCAACCTCTGCACAACCAACGCGGTGAGATCGATGGATTGATCCACCGCCGCCAGGCCCGGCATCGTGGCGACGTCGAAAATGATCGCGAGATTGCGCTCGGCTCGAATACCCTCCAGTACGGACCGCACCCGCTGCTCCAAGGGGTCCATCAGCTCCCGCTCCCGCTCCGCCTGGCGGTTCTGCAGGTCCGTCGCCCGCTGCTCGAGCCTGGCCTGCAGCTCTTGGATCTCCGTTTCCTTTTCCAGCCGTGCGGTTTGACTCAGCACCGCCGAAGTTCTCTCGTACTCCTGGAGGAGGGAGTCGCGCTGGCCGACCATTGCCTCGAAATCGTCATTGGCCGGTTGGAACTCTGCCTCGAACGTGGCTTGCGCCTCCTGGTATCCAGGAGTCTGGGGCATGATGATCTGCAGGTTTACGACGGCGATCCCCTGACCGGCCTGTCGGGCGGTAGCGGCCACACCAACGACGACGATGACGGCCAGTGCCAACGGTGCCCATTGGGCTCTGAGTCGGTCCATGATCTCGTTACTCCAGCAGGATTGCATTGAGGAAAATGACCGGGCGTGACGGTACGCCCGGTCATCACTGTTCCAGGAAATGTACCCTAAGCCTCCGCCGGCGCCGCTGTGATACCGACCGGTGGCCCAACCTCCCGCCTGACTCGCTTCCGCTCCGGCCCTCGCTCGAACAGCACGTACACGGCCGGTGTGACGGTGAGGACGAACAAGGTGGAGCTCAGCAACCCACCGATGAGGGCGTAGCCCAGGGCATTCCAGATGTTGGCGTCGGCGTAATCGGAGAAGATCACCAACGGCAGCAGCCCGAGGACGGTGGTGGCGCTCGTCATCAGGATGGGTCGCACCCGCTCCAGCGTTCCCCGCACCACGGCGTCCATGAGGGGCAAGCCGCGTTTGCGCCGCAGCTGGTTCACGTGGTCCACCAGCAGGATGGCGTTGTTCACGACGATGCCGCCCATCATGATGACCCCGATGTACGCCTCCCGTGTGAAGCTGGCCTCGGCATAGAAGAACATCATGAACACGCCGATGAGGGCCATCGGCACCGTGAGCAACACACAGATGGGCTGCCGCAGCGATTCGAACAGTGCCGCCGTCACCATGAAGATCAACACGAGGGACACACCCAACACGATGTAGATCTGCGCCTGCTCCTCGTCGGACCAGCTCCAGGTCTGCTGCCCCTCGATGCGATACCCGTCCGGCAGCTCCGTCGAGGCGATGACGGCGTCACGATACCGGTCACCCAGCTTCCGCGGCCCGCGAAACTCGTAACGCACCGAGCGCTGGTACTGTTGGTCCTCCCGCTCGATCACGTTGAGGACGTCCTGCTCGGTGATGGTGGCCACGTCCGCCAGGCGCACGTTCCCGCTGGCGGATACGATGAGCGTCTCCGCCAGGTCGAGGACATCCAGCTCCCGGTACCCGGCCATCTTCAACTCGAAGCCCAACTCGTCACCGCCCACACGGATCTGTCCCTGTGACGTGCGTCCACCCACCGAGGCCCGAACCTGGCGCACGACGTCCCGCGGCGAGAGGTCGTGCATCGCCAACCGCTCGCGATCCAGCTCCAGCACCACCTCACTGGACTTCTCGCTGCCCCACCATTGGCCGCCGGCGTTGGTGTCGACCTCCCGGACCCGGGAGAACCGCTCCAAGCGGAGCTTCATGTCCTCGGCGATGTCCCGTACTCTCTCGTAGTTGTAGCCGAATATCCTGATGGTGTAGTTGGGGGGACTGCCGCCACCGCCATAGAACGACGGTCCGTAGCCATACACCCGCACATCCGCGCCGCCGAACTGGTAGCTGAACGCGACCATTTGCTCCTTGATGGCGACTGGGATCTGCGTTTGCTCGATCGCGTCGGGGAATTCGGCGCGGATGAACCCCCGCTGCGCATAGACCGTGGTGACGAACTTCTCCACTTCGGGTGTCTCGAGGAGCTTCTCCTCGAAGAAGCGCGCCAGCTCGTCGGTGCGCTCCAGCTCCTCCCCC
>JBDHHA010000094.1:0-16891 GCA_039589615.1 Gemmatimonadota bacterium | reverse complement strand
GATTTCATTCTCACCAACTCCAATCCCCTGGAGGACGTGGCCAACGTGGCGGACCGCGTCGGTGTGATGGTCCGGGGACGGTGGCTTTCGGAGGAGGCCATTCAGGAGCGCCTGGCGGAGATCGCGCAGCAAATGTCATCCACAACGGACTAGTGACCAAGATGAAGCAATCGTTGGTGGGCCTTACTGTCGTTCTCGTCGGTTGCGCTGGCGCGGAGCCCGTCGAGTCGGCCGCGGATGTGGTGCGGGCCATGCACGACCGCTATGCGGACGTGTGGTACGAGACGATGACGTTCGTGCAGGACGCGATCTTCTATGAAGAAGACGGTTCGGTGTGGCAGGAGCAGGAGTGGTGGGAGGCGGGGCGCCTCCCCGGCAACCTCCGCATCGACGTCGCGCCGTTCGAGGACGGCAGGGCCACGGTGTACGCCAACGATACCGTGTACATGTTCCGGGACGGCGAGCTGGCGGCTACCTCACCCGGGTTCAACGCCCTGCTGCTGCTGGGCTTCGACGTGTACGCCCAGCCTGCCGAGCGCACGTTGGAACAGCTCGAGACCCTCGGGTACGATCTCACCAAGTTCCATGAGGACGAGTGGCAAGGCAGGGCCGTGTACGTGGTGGGCGCCGACGAAAGGGACGATCACTCGCGACAATTCTGGGTGGACCAAGAACGCCTGCTCTTCGTGCGTCTCCTCCAACCGGTCGGGGAGGACGGGACCAGTATTCAGGAGATTCAGTTCAACGAGTATGAGCCCCTGGGCGGCGGGTGGATTGCGCCGGAGGTAGTGTTCCTGAGGGACGGCCGCGTGACGTGGCGGGAGGTGTACCGGGACATGCGGGCGAACGTGGAGCTGGGAGACGAGCTGTTTGCCACCGACCGGTATCGGCCGCCCGCCTGGGTGCATTAGGAAGTAGCGTCACGCCGCCGCGTCTTCCCGTTCGGCCAGGCGCTTCTCCTGACGCCGGCCGAGGGCGAGTCCGATCCCCGCCCACACGGCGGCGAACGGCACGGCAACCAGGGCGATAGCGCCGATGGATAGGCCGATCCACGCCAGCCCTGTGTATATCCACGCACTCACAAGGTCACCGCCGCGGTACACCGCCGCATCGATGAAGGCTTTGGATTTGTATCGCTCTTCCCGTTCCACCACTGTGTAGAGCACCTCCCGTGCCGGCCTGGCGACCGAGTACCGGCCCGCACGATACAACACCTGAAGCACCACAAGGACGCCCAGCAGGGGATACGCGCCGAGACTGAAGAATCCCAGAAACATCAGCGCGGGAACCGCGGCGAGACTGAGACCAATCCCAAGAATCCGGAGGATGTGTGCCGTCAGGAACGCCTGCGTGAGGATCGTGAGCGAGTTGGCGCCCAGGTCGATCATGGCGTAGAAGGCCGTGCGCTCCCCGCGATCGGTGATGGCCTGCCCGACCAGATCGGCTTGCTGGTAGTAGAGGATGGTCGACGCGAACGTCATCAACGCGATGTACCCTGCGATCTGACGCAGGTAGGGAGATCGGAACACCAACCCGATTCCACTGAGCGCCGTGCCCCTGATGGGCTCCGACTCTTCCGTTCGCAGGGCGCTCTGGGCGCCGCCCGATCTGCGGTGCAGCAACTGGGCGAATTGCGATGCCACTTCCAACGGAATGATGGCGATCAACAACAGGGTGAACGTGGGTACCATCGAGGCCAGGGACGCGGTGACCGAGGATCCGGCAATTCCTCCCAAGGATGATCCGACTGCGATGAAGCCGAATAGGCGCCGACCCTGTTCGTTGCTGAACAGGTCCGTGATGAAACCCCAAAAGACAGTGACCACGAAAAGGGCAAACATGCTCGCCCACACGTAGAACACCCGGTCGATCCAGGGGCGGGCGCTCTCCGGCAGGAGCGTGAGCACCGCAAAGAAGATCAAGAGGTTGGCGGCGAAGAACCGGTTGGCCAGGGGAATGAAAACGCCGCGGGAGTACCGGGACACCACCGCCGAATAAAGCGGCACGGCCACGACCGCCATGACAACGAAGACCGCGGTCCAGAGGTACTGGAGATTCCCACGGTCGGCGGAGCTGATCTCGTCCCTAACGGCTCGCAGGATGTAGTAACTCAGGAGGATGCAGAATCCGTAGGCCGTCGCCATGAGCATCGGCCAGACTTCGTCCTCCTTTGCTGAGACCAGTTTCCTCACAAGGCGCGCTATCATGGTTCTCTCTCGCTTGGGTTCTCTTCTGCGGTGGACGCACGTCCCCCAGGTATTCGCGTCAGCCGCGTAGACTGTTGAGATCGAGACTGATCGTTGCCGGTCAGCCGCTCCGGGCGTGCCACTCCGCCAGCAGTTCCGCTTCCTTCTCCGCGGTGATGATGCCACGGCCCAGCTGGGCCTGCCGCTCGAGAGGCCGGGTCTTGTGCCACTCCAGGGTGTCTCGGGCCGTCACGGCCAGGGGACGGTACGTGAGGCCTGCGGCGAGGGGACGGCTGAGGTCGAAGCGCTGGAATCCCGCGCGATCTCCCCGGGCGGGCATCCAGCACGGGAAGTGGCCGTAGGGGCGCATCTCCCGCTCCAGCAGGAAGTCGGTATCCACCCAGGTGAACTGGATGTCGGCGCTGGTGACCGCCCGGCAGCCGTAGATCATCTCGGCCATCGAAAGAGGCGCCTCGGGGCCCAGCCCGTTGTAGATGCCCACCGTGCCGTTCTCCAGCATGTGGACGTACCACTCGGCCAGATCCCGGACGTCGATGAACATGACCGGGTTCGTCGGGTCGCCGGGGCAGAGCATCTCGCCGCCTCCGTCCACGCGGATGGGCCAGTAGCTGAAGCGGTCGGTGGGGTCGCCGGGACCTACGATGAGACCGGGGCGCACGATGAGCGTCCGGTCGCCGAAGGCGCGCAACGCTTCGCGTTCGCACAGCACCTTGTTGCGGCCGTACCCCAGGCTCCGGCGTTCCTCGACTGCCGATTCATCGGGATCATACTGCGGACCGTCCTCGTTCATGCCGACTTGCGAAAAGTCGGAGTACGTGGAACGCGTGGATGTGAACAGGTAACGACCGACCGCGTCCTTGAGGAGTTGGGCCGAATCCCGTACCCACCACGAGGTGCTGGCGGAATTGTCGATCACCGCGTCCCAGGTGCGTCCCTCGAGAGCCGTCAGATTGTCCTCCCGGTCACCGATCAACCGCTCGACTTCGGGGAAGAGGTGTGTGTTGGTGCGCCCCCGGTTGAAGATCGTGACGGTGTGTCCCCGCTGGAGCAGGTAGCGCACCATGTGGGGCCCGATGAACCCGGTCCCACCGAGGACGAGAACGCGGAGGGGAGCAGCCGTCTGGGGGACGGACGGCATGTACGCAAAGGGACTGCGGAAGATCCCCGCCCCGACGGCACCGGCGGCGGCGATCTGGATAAAATCTCTACGAGAAGTTGTCATGTTTCTGATTCGGTTGAGTGAATGTGGAACACCGCTCTCTACTTACCTGTTGTGCCACGCCGCCAGCACCTCGGCTTCCCTATCCGCCGGCAATCCCGCCCTTGTGGTGTTACGCCGCTCTTCGGGTAGTGTCTTCCACCAGAGAATTGTGTCTCTCGCCGTCTCGGCGAGCGGGCGGAAGGTCAGTCCATGGGCGATGGCCTTGGAGCAGTCCACCGTGCTGAACCCCTCCATCCCGTCACGGGGTGGTATCCACGTGGGCATGTGGCCCCAGGGTTGCACGCCGTGTTCCTCGAGGAAGTCGGCGTTCACCCAGGTGAATGACACGTTGGCATTGGTGACAGCCCGGATGCCGTAGAGCATTTCGCCGATGGGCAGGGGCCGCACCGGGCCCGTGGCGTTGTAGACGCCGGTGTACTTCTCCTCCGCCATGCGCACCATCCACGCCCCCAGGTCCCGCACGTCGATGATCTGCACCGGATCGGAGGGATCGCCGGGCGCCAGGACCTCGCCGCCCCGATCGATTCGCACCGGCCAGTAGGTGAACCGGTCGGACACGTCCATGGGCCCGACAATGAGTCCAGGCCGCACCACCGTGCCGCGGTCGCCGAACTCCTCCATGGTAAACTGCTCGCACAGTGCCTTCATCCCTCCGTAGGTCTGACCGGTGATCTCTTCCACCGTGGGATCCTCGAGCTGGGCCACTGCCACCGACTCGTCCGCGCCGACAATGCTGTTGTCGGCGATCACCGAGAGGGACGACACGAAGATGTATTGGCCCGCCGAATGCTTGAGGAGCCCGGCCGACTGCCGCACCCAGCGGGGAACGCTGGAGGAATTGTCGATGACCACGTCCCACTCGCGGCCCTCGAGGGCCGTGAGGTTGTTGTCGCGATCGCCCACCAGTTTTTCCACCTGGGGAAAGAGGTGGGGGTTGGTGCGTCCCCGGTTGAACAGCGTCACCCGATGGCCTCGGGCAAGTGCGTAGTCCACCTCGGCCACGCCGAGGAACCGTGTGCCACCCAGAATCAGGATGCGAAGGGGTGTTTCCGCCTTGGGCACGTTCACCGGTGCGAGGGGTGAACGCCTCGTCACGGAGGGCGACGTGAGGGTGGCAAAGAATTCTCTTCTGCTTGTTGACATTATTGCCCTCGCAAGGATTTGAAGATGTTAATACGCCAGGCTCCATCCCTCGCGCCGGCGATCGGCCCCGGCCCGCTTGGCTCCAGTCTGGCGATCGATGGAGATCATCTGGGCGCCGCCAAATTCCGCCGTCCACCCGCTCCGGGGGAGCACGGTGTATCCCCGTTCGCTCAACGCGTCGAGGACGTCGGCCGGAACGCGATCCTCGATGGCCAAGGAACCGTTCGGTAGGCGCCGAAGTCGTGGTGCATCGATGGCCTCCTGGGGTGTCATGCCGAACAGCAGCATGTTGTTCAGGAGCTGAATCAACGTGTGTGTCTGGCCGTCCCCCCCAGGCGTGCCGAGTGCGAGCACGGGAATACCGTCCCGCAACATCATCGCCGGCGACAGTGTGTGGTAGGGCCGTCGTCGTGGCGCAAAGACGTTGGGGTGGCTCTCGTCGAACCGAAAGAGCGATCCCCTGTTGTGCAACACGATGCCCGTGCCCGGAACGACCACGCCGGATCCAAAGGAGTTGAAGAGGCTCTGGATGAGGGAGACAACGTTGCCCTCCTCGTCGGCGGCGGCCACGTACACCGTGTTGGGGTGGTCGTTGTCGGTTTCGGTTCCCGTTCCGGGAGCCGGGCCTTGGGGATCGATGCTGTTGGCGAATCGGTGTAAGCGATCGCTGTCCAGCAACTGGTCCACCGTCACGCGCATCACATCGGGATCTGCCACACTGGTATCCCGGTCGGTCACCGCAAAGCGTATGGCCTCGGTGATGGTGTGGAGATAATCGGCGGAATTGTGCTCCAGGGACTTCAGGTCGATCCAGTTGAGGATCCCCAGCTCGGCCAGAAGGGCCACCCCTTGGGTGTTGGGAGGAAACGCCAGCACGTCGAAGTCGCGGTAGGTGCCCCGGATCGGGTCGGTCCAGACGGGCTCGTAGGCGGCCAGGTCCTCGGCGCGCAACAGTCCGTCGCGCTCCGTGAGGTACTCCACGATGCGCCGGCCGGTTTCACCGTTGTAGAACTCCTGCGGGCCGTCCTCCTGCAATCGCTCCAGGGTTGCGGCCAGGTCGTCCATCCGGAGTCTGTCCCCGGATTTGGGTGGGGCGTCGTCCGGCAGGAAGATCCGCTCCGCTTCCCCATCCCGCCGGAGCTTGGCGGTCTGGGCCTCGATGTCGAGGGCGAGTCGTTGGGAGACGGGCAGGCCCCCTCGGGCCAGCTCCACGGCGGGTCCCAGGGCGTCCGACCAGCTAATGGTGCCAAACCGGTCGAGGGCCGCCGCCCAGCCACCCACGGCCCCCGGCACGGACACGCTGGCGGGACCTGTTGCCGGCATGGCATCGAGCCCCCGGGCCCGGAGATCGGCCAGGGTGGCGCCGCTTCCCGAGCGCCCCGAGGCGTTGAGGGCGTAGGCCCGTCCGGTGGCTTTGTCGAAGTAGATCAGGAACATGTCCCCGCCCACACCATTCATGTGGGGCCGGGCCACGGCGAGGACGGCCGCCATGGTGATGGCCGCGTCCATGGCGTTGCCGCCGTTCTTCAGCACGTCGAGCCCGGCTTGTGCGGCCAACGGGTGACCCGCCGTGACGGCGCCGGTCTGACCCTGTGCGTCCCGACCCGCCTCGGGATCGGCGGACACGATTCGGCAGGACACGCCAGAAAGGAGAAGCACCGCGGCGACAACTGATCGTTTCGGCATGAACCCCATTTTCTCCTCTTTGGCGGTCTCGGAGAGTAGCACTTCCCTGGGTGACAGGCCACCTGGCTATTCCCTCGACCCCCAGGTCTGCCGTAGTTTCCGACGTCCCCACTGCCCACCGCTTCCACGGGTGAAGGTGTCTTGAAGGACGAACCGCGCAACCACTCCGTCTTCCTCATCTTGGTCGCCATCGCCGCCGTCGGCGCCGTGCCGTTCTGGTTCGTCGGGCGGGAGACGGTGATCGTGTTGGGTTTGCCTGTGTGGCTCTGGTCGAGTCTCGGCTTTGCCGTCCTGCTCTCCGGGGTTTCGGTGTGGGGCATCCTCAGGTTGTGGAAGGACGACGAGCTTGATTGATCTTGGGCTCGATCTGATTTTCTGGTGCACCTTGTACGTGGTGCTCCTGCTGGTCATCGGCTCGATGGGGGGTCAGGCCAGGCAAGGCGAATCCCTCAGGGACTATTTCCTGGCCGGCCGCACCATGGGTCCCATCGTCTTGTTGTTGACCTTCTTCGCCACGCAGTACAGCGGCAACTCCCTCTCCGGCTTCCCGGGACAGACCTATCGCCAGGGCCTGTCGTACTTCATGAGCGTCACGTTCATGATCGGGATCGTCGCCGGCTACACGCTCTTTGCGCCGCGCCTGTACGCCGCGTCGCGGCGGAAGAACTTCCTCACGCCCACGGATTTTCTCAGCGACCGATTCCGCAGCCCGCTGCTGAACGATCTGTCCGCGGCGATTTTCGCTTGGGCGCTGTTGAATTTCCTACTGGCCCAGTTCATCGCCCTCGGCAACGCGTTCGCAAGCTTCACCCAGGGTGAGATCCCTTACTGGGCCGCCGTCGTCGTTGGGGCGGTGGTGGTGCTCATCTACGTGATCGTGGGTGGCATGCGGGCGGTGGCGTGGACGGATGCCCTCCAGGGCATTCTCCTGGTGGTGGGGTTGGTGTTCATCGTGATGTTGATCTGGATGGAGGTGGGGTCCCCCACGTCGGTGGCCCGCACGGTGCAGTTGCTCAATCCGGAAATGGTGTCCAACCCGACTCTCACGGAGTGTCTGGTGTGGTTGAGCCACTTCATCCTCTTGGCCTTGGGCGCTCCGTTGTATCCCCAAGCGCTCCAACGCATCTATGCCGCCCAGCGGCTGCGGCACCTGCGCAATTCCCTGGCGACGATGGCCGTCATCCCGCTGTTCGCCGTGAGCATCGTCATCTTCATCGGTGCGGCGGGACTGGCCCTCTTCCCCCAGCTCGACCGCCTCGAAACGGAGCAGGTCACCTTCCGGGTGGTGTCGTATCTGGTGGAGAGCAACACGCTGGCGTACTACCCGGCGCTGATGGTCATGATGGCCGTGGTCGCCGCCATCATGTCGACGGCGGATTCCTGTCTGCTGTCCCTCTCGTCCATCTTCACCAAGGATTTTGTGGCCCGGATCAAACACTTGAAGGACGATCAGGTGGAGCAGATGCGCAGATGGGTTCCTCTCATCAGCATCGCCGTCATGACCGTCGTGGTGATCCTGGCCATCGGGCCCAGGATGACGCTGTGGGGCCTGCTCATCATCAAGTTCGAGATCCTCATCCAGCTGTCCCCCGCGTTCATCTTCGGCACGCTGCACACACGAGAAGATCCTCGGGCGTTCGTGGTGCAGGACATCGTGCCCGGCTTGGTGAGCGGGCTCATGGTGACCCTGGGGCTGTATCTCGGCGGATACCTACTGGCGGTGGACAGCCTCTTCGGCTTCCACTTTGGAACGGTGGGTGTGTTGGCGAACTACTCGGTGGTGGTGGGGCACCGGTGGTGGAGACTGCGAGGTGGAAAGTGAGCAGTGAGAGAGTCTGACGCCTTGCCGTTTCGTTTAAGACCCTTCACCCCTCACTCCCACCTCTTCCTTAGTATTACCGCCTCACGAATCGCACGCTGCCCGATCCCGTGTCTACGCGGATCGTCCCCCGGCCGTCGCCCACGCTGCCGTGGAGCTCCCTGCGGTTGAAGCGCCGCACGGTGACCGGCATCTCGAAGTCGATGCCGCCGCTGCCGGTCTCGATGTTGAGCTCGGCCCCCAGGTCGTCGGGGATGCTCACCGTGACGCCGCCCGATCCCGTGTCGATGTCCAGTAGCTCCACGTCGACGGTGAGATCCAGGTCGACCCCGCCGCTTCCCGTGTCCAGCCGCACCATGGAGGAGGTCACGCGATCCAGGGTGATGCCGCCGGATCCGGTGTCGACGTTGAGGTCGTCCACATCGATGTCGCTTCCGGTGACCCGTCCGGATCCGGTATCGACGAGGAGGGAACGGCCCATCACGCCGGACACCTCAACCGCTCCGGAACCCGTATCGATGGACACGTTGCCGTCGGCGTTGTCTACGTCCACGCGGCCGGAGCCCGTGTCGATGGACAGCGCGCCCTGCGTGTCCCGTGTGGTGACGGGAGCCGATGCCACGTCGATGAGCAGATCACCGTTCACGTTGCTCACGTTCACCTCGCCGACCCCCAAAAAAATGCCCACCGCCATGCCTTGGGGCACCGAGATCGTGAGGTCGGCGTAGGCCTCCAGCCCGCTGCCCGATCCCGTCACCGTGATCCGGTCCCCCCGGTTGTTGCTCCGACCGAAGAACGTGCCGTCGGAGCGGACCCGGAATTGGGTTCGGCCCCGGCCCCGGCGCCCGGGATACACGATGCGATCGTCGGGATAGATGACTCGGAGGGTCTCCGCCCGCCCGATGGGTCCGGTCTCCACATTCAGTTCGTCGGCGTCGGCGCCCCGGGCGTCGATGTCCACGACGACGGCCGATCCACTGCCGGATTGGACCGTCACCGCGCCGGCGATGTTGTAGATCTCCACCCGGTCGCCCTGCACGCGGAACGTGCCCGAGGCCTGCGCCTCGAGGGACGCCGGGATGACGACAGCGGTGAGGGTGAAGGCGACAGCGGCCGCGGCCGCCCGCAAGGGGATGCGAATCGACATGCCGGTACTCCTTTTAAAGGAAACGCGACTCGTACTTGCCAGTACGGTCTGTCCAACTTGATGTTTCACCCATCATGTGCGGACGGTTCTCCCTCACGGCGGCCCCCGAGTGGGTGGCGGAGCACTTCGGATTGACCGAGGTGCCGGCGCTCCGGCCCCGGTACAACATTGCCCCCACCCAGGACGTGGCGGTGGTCCGGGCCGGGGAAGGGGGGAGGCGCCTCGATGCGATCCGATGGGGGCTGTTGCCGGCGTCGATGCCGGATCCCGGCGCGCCGCTGATCAACGCCCGGTCGGAAACCGTCATGGAGAGGCCGTCGTTTCGCCCTGCATTCCTCGCCCGGCGGTGTCTCGTCTTGGCCGACGGCTTCTTCGAGTGGAGGCGGGTAGGCGGTCGTAAGCAGCCTATTTACTTCATGTTGCGGGATCACGAACCGTTCGGCTTTGCCGGGTTGTGGGAGCGCTGGACGGCGTCGGACGGGCATCCGGTGGAGAGCTGCACCATCCTCACCACCCAGCCCAACGACCTGGTGCGGCCGGTGCACGATCGCATGCCGGTGATCTTGGAGGCGGCGGGCCACGAGCCGTGGCTGGCCTCGGAATCCGACCCCGAGAAGGACCTCCTGCCCCTGTTGCGTCCCTATTCCCCGGACGCCATGCGCTCACACCCGGTGAGCCCCGTGGTGAACAGCGCGGAGCCCGACTCGCCGGAGTGCATCGAGCCCGAGGGGTACGAGGAGCAGGGAGACCTGTTCGGCTAGCCTAGTGCACCCGCACTAGCGCTCCCTTCCCTCCATCAGCCCGTACATCCGGATCACTGCGTGGGGATTCACACCCACCGAGTTGATGGTGAAGTGGTCGCCGTGGGCACGCATGTCGATCTGGGCCGCGGCATCTTCGGCGGATACCCCTTGGGCGTGGAGTGCCACCACCTGCGTCCAGAGCTCCAGCAAGTATGCCTGCAGGTAGTCGATCTTGGCCCGGTCGGTGAACGCCTGGCCGTGCCCGGGGAGCACGACATCGAATGCGAGGGGCTTGAGCTGCTCCAGCGTCTCGATCCACTCCCGGGGGTAGCCGTCGCCCATGTAGGGAAGCCCTTCCGTGAGCAGGTCGCCGGTGACGAGCACCCCCTCCTCCGGGAGGTGAACCACCACGTCCCCTCCGGTGTGCCCCCGCCCGAAGAAGAGGAGACGGATCTCCCGGCCTCCCCGAAACAGTGTCATGCGCTGGGCGAGGGTGGTTGTGGGGGCGACCGCCTCCACGCTGTTCGTGGCCGCCAAGTAGCGCTCCTGGATGGCGAGCTGTCGTTGGAGCTCCTCGTCGTCGGGGGCCGCCTCCGCACGGGTGCGCAGCTCGGCGACCTGGGCCGGCAGCGGCCCGACGAAGGCGTCCCACGCCCGTCCGGATGTGGACCCGCCGCCGGCAATCTTCTCACGGGTGAACTCGTGGCCGATGACCTCCACGTCGTCTCCGAAGATCTGGTTGCCGTGGACGTGGTCGAAATGAAAGTGGGTGTTCACCACATAGCGCACCGGCTTGTCGGTAATGGCCCGCAGCTCCCGGAGCAGGGCCCACGCCGCCGCGGGCGTCATGTGAGAGTCCACGAGGAGCACGTCGTGCTCGTTGACGATGACGGCGGCGTTGGCCCCCACGACCAGGCTGCCGGTTCCCCTGGCGTGATAGACGTCGGCTCGGATTTCGGTGAAGGTGAACGCATCACCCTCGTATTCGGCTCCCGGGGGTTGGGGTATCTCCTCCCGGCAACCGGCCAAGATCAGCGTCAACAGTCCAATCGCGAGACGTGCATCCGTACGCATGGTGAATCCTCGTATGAGAGTCGTGACGAGCGGGACGGGAGAATCTAGGGCGAACCCCAGCCTCTTGCAGCCCCTGGCGATGTCACAGCCGGCGCAGGGGATGCTCTACGGTGCGGCCCGCACGGGGGAGCCGGGCAACGCCGTGCTCGTGGCGGCGGCTCGCATGGGCCAAAGCGCCGATGGGCTCGAGGAGATCGCGGAGGGCGTCAAGGGGTCGATGCAGCTGGGACCGGCCGGCGCGCAGCAGACGTACATCTCCATCGAGGGCGCATCCGCCAGCAATGAGAGCAGCGACGAGCACATGGGGATGTGGTGGCTGGTGTCCGACATCATCGGAAACGGCATGCTCGTCCTCGAGGCCACCGACGGGCGGTACTTCCAATGGTCGGTGCGGGAGGAGGGCAACACCCTCAACGTCGAAGGGAGCACCTACTACCTGCAGCGCAGCCAGCGGTGCAACTGACGGTTACCGCCCCATCTTGAACGTGAGCCCGGCGGTCAGCAGGAGTTGGGCGATCGCCGTCCCGCTCACGTTGGAGAGGCATCCGCCGCCACCGCAGAAGATGCTACCCGTTGCGTTGATGAGCGTGAACATGAGCCGGGCCTCCGTGCGGATCCCCACGCGGTCGTTCAGGAAGGATTTGGCGCCTAGGCCAAACCCCCCTGAGAAGCGCCACTCGCTGGATTGGTCTGTTCCCTGGGGATTGAAATGGGTCGCCCCCAGCGATCCCATCCCGTAGGCCTTGAAGCGCCCGCTTCGATCGGCCTCGTAGATTCCTCCAGCCTGATAGTACTCCACAGCCATGTCGAACAGTCGGGTCTCCACGCCCGTGACCCGGTCCTCGATCCTCAGGTCCGTCTCCTGGTGGGCCCACAGCAGTTCGAGGTGCGCTCCCGACTCCACCGGGATGTTGAGGATGATCCCGAAGTTCGGGTTGTCCGATATCCGGAGGTCGCCCTGCTGGATCTCGAACTTGCCGCCCACCTGATAGCCGCCGAAGGCCGTGAGCTCGGCCCCCCGTTGAGCGGAAAGCTGGAGCGGGAACAGCATCGTGATCAGCGCAATGGTATACAGACGAGTACGGGTCATCTCATGTCCTTTCGTGTGCGTCGGGAGTCTTGGCTCGGTCAGAACGACAGCATCAATCCGGCCGTGACGAGTGCTTGCGCCACGATCGCCCCCTCGACCCCCGTGAGACACTCGTTGGGAGGGGCGCAGAAGATCTCGTCCGTGGAACTCAGGAAGGTGAACAGGATCCGTCCGTCCAGCCGGACGCCTACGTGGGGTGCAAAGGAGTGCTTTACTCCTCCGGCGAACCCCCCGGAAAACTTCGTCACGCCGTCCCGGTCGGGCTCCCGGGCGTCAAAGTTTGTGATACCGCCGGTCAGGCCCCCGAAGGGGCGCGTCGCCGTGACGATCGTCGGCTCGTACAGCACGCCGACGTGGACGTACTGAACCGTCAACGGAAAGAGCGTGCTCACGGTACCGGTCGCCCGATCCTCTTGCTCGAGGGATGTTTGCTGTCTGGCGTACAACACCTCGAGCTTCGTGCCGGTGCCGGTGGGAATGTCCACCACCAACCCGTAGTTCCACGCGGCGGGAATGTTCAGCATGCCGTCCCGGATATCGATCTCACCGCCGAACTGGCGCCCGGCGAAGGGGATGAACTCCACGCCCTGTCCCGATAGGGAAACGGGGCTCGCCGCCAGCGCGAGCGTGAGTACGATTTGACTCTTCCTAGTCATGGTTTCCTTCGCGTCGGTGAAGGAGCAATCAGAACGCGACGATCAAGCCGCCGGTGAGGTTGCCCTGCACCAGCAATCCCGCACTCTGACCTATTAGGCATCCGCCCGCGACCCCCGGGGCACAGAAGACGCTGTCGTTCGAGCGCACCAGGGTGAACCAGAAGCGACTCTGCACACGGAAGCCGAAGTTTGGCGTCACGAATTTCTTGATGCCGCCACCGAAGCTTCCCGAGCCGTAGCTCTCCGCCTCCCGGTCTCCGCTGGGCTCGAGGCGGCTCACGCCTCCCGACACCGTCACGAAGGGGACCACCTGGGGCGACGGAAACTGGTACAATGCCCCGACGTGGACATAGTTCACGGCCATATCGAACAAGGGGGTGGCGGCGCCCTCCTGCTCCAACTTCGTCGCCTGCCGATTGTATATCAGTTCGATCTGCCCGTTGGGATTGAACGCAATGTCCACCAGAATGCCGTAGTTCCCCCCCAATGGCAGGTTGAGGTCTCCGCTCTGAACACTGAGGTTGCCTCCGAACTGGAAGCCGCCAAAGGGGGAGATTTCGACCCGCTGGGCCAATCCGGCCGAGGGAGCCAGGGCCAAGGCGAGCGCCACGAGAATCGGTGCTCTCACTCTCATCAGAATGCTCCACCGCTAGAGATTACGGGCTTCAGCACCGTGGGTGGGCCCACGGGGTCTGACGCATGAATGACGTTGGCCCCGGCAGGCCCGTCCCGCCATTGGACTTTAGTCGTAAGTGGCCTATCTCCTGGACTTACAGATGTCTGCCACCTCGTACGCCTGGGGCAGGCAGCTCGGATCTCCGGCGGCACCGAACACGAATCCCGCCCCGAGGCTCAGGACCAGGCGCTTCCCCGAGGCCCCCTCACCGAAGCGGTACCCCAGGTCGAAGCGGCCGGTGCGGGGCAGTGCCCCCACCGCCGAGCCCAGCCGGAGTCCGATGCCGGCATTTCCGCCGAAGCGCCTGTCCTGATCCGGGTACCAGGCGCCTCCGTACTCGACGAACCCCGCCAGTCCGATGCCGAGGAGATTGAGCACATCGTCGGCGACGTACCAGCGGTGCTCCAGGACCCCCCACACCGTCCGGGTCCCCACGAAGGAGTGGGGCTCCCAACTGCGGGGGGCGGTGTCGAACCCCAGGTCGAATTCCCGCCCCGGCTGGGTCGATTCCAGGGCCCCCGCCCGTACGTGGAGTGCCGTTGCCTGCCTCGTCCACGGATGCAACCCGACGGTGAGGCTCACCTCCACCTGCCCCGAATCGAGCCCGTCGGCGGTGAACAGGCCGTTGGCCTCGAGGGCGCCGGCGATGAAGCCTATAGGAAGGGCGGCGGCGGTCTGCATGGCCAGCTCGGGGCCGATCCCGGTCCGCTCGTAACCCAACGCCCCCGGGGCGAGCCAGGCGGTCAGGGAGATGGCGCTGCTGAGGTCGAGGTCCTCTCGCCCGAAGCCGTTGAAGTGATAAACCTCCCGGTACTTCGCCCGGCGCCAGTCCACGAACGCGCCCACTGCTCCGGTGACGGTGTCGGGGACCTCCGTCTGATCGGCGATCGCCTCGAGGGCGTACCGCTCTTGCCTGAGCTGGGCCTTCCCGCCCACACGGAGAAACACCTGGGTACTGGCGACCGCCGCGTGTCCCGCGGTGAGGCGGGTGAGATACGCGCCCCGTTGATAGATCGTCGTGTCCAGTGGGACGCCTGTGGCAACCCGGTACTGAAGGACTCGCTGGTCGGCGACTTCACTCTCGAAGAGCACGGACGCTCTGTCCTCGTTGTTCCGGAACGGGCTGCCGATCCGCCAGTCGGCGATATTGCCGTCGGTCTGGAAGCGGACCATCCCATTGACGTCTATGTCGCCGATGACCCTGTCGAACTTGCCTGACAGATCGGTGGAATTGCGATCCACCTCCTTGGCCAGAGCCGCGTGAACCAGATTCCCCGTCCCCAGGAGATTCGACTCGGTTACCCCTACCTGGCCCGTTACGGTTCCGTCGCTGGCAACCTGAATGGAGAGCTTGGGACTGGTGCTCCAACTGTCTTGCACGCGGACCACCACACCGAGACGGCCCTGCACCCGCACCGTGTCGATGGCGATATCCTGGAAGATCTGGAGCTCGCCGAGACTCCGCGCCGACTCCTCGATTCGGGTCGAGTCATATGGCTCGCCGGCAGCGAACGAGAGCTGTCTGCGGATGACGTACTCCCGGGTGGGAAAGCGGAATCGGTTCATGCTCCGTGCGAGGAGACTCGACTGCGCCTCCTCGTCGGGGAACACGTTGTCGACGACGACGATCACCGTGTCGATGACTGGTGTGAATTGCCGGGCGATTACCGACTGGGGCAGAAAACACGCGAGCAGGAGCGCTCCGATCCGAAGCGCTCCCTGCCATGACCCTTCGCTTTCCGATTCCTTCATAGTTTAGCCGGGCTAATCCACATGCATGGTAGGCTTCTGGGGAGGGAAGGGACCATTGGACTTTGGTCCCATGGCGGCCCGTCGCCGATCACTGTCCGGCACGGATCCACACCCTCCGGGCGCGATGGTCCGAGTTGTACGAGTCTTCGATGCGCTGATAGGAGCCCGGCACGAGGTGATACGTCGCGACACCCAAGTTCCTGGTTCGGAGCAGGAGGTGGTCGGTGGGGAAGGGCCCGCGGGTCGGGCGATCGTCCCGGGGCGAGTCGGGGAAGTGCTCCCGCAGGTGTTGCAGAGCCGTCTCGTCCGCAGACCAGGTATTGAGATCTCCCCCTGCCACCGTCGAAATCGAGTAGCGGGCCGGCGGATTAGGGGAATCCATCGGACACCGGGGATAGCAGGCCGCCATGGCCGGGTCGGGTTCCAAGCGGAGGACCTCAACCCTCCGTAGTGCCTCGACGAATCCCAGCGCCTGCCTTGCCCGAGAGGAGTTCCCGGTTCGGAAGATGCGCCACGGACCGGGGAAGGTACTGATGTGGAGGCTGACCACCCGCAGGCTGTCGCCGCCTGGGCCGTGGATCGTGGCCCCAACGGCAACGCGCCGGGACGTTTCAAAGGGAATTTCGATGGCCACGAAGTCCGTCAGCGGGAGCGTCGCTAGGACGGCGTTACCCCAGTCCTCCCGCTCACCGTCGTATTCGTCGTAACCGTTCCGCACGGCGGGGACGTAGGCCAGCGCCAGCCTGCACTGTCTCGCCACCTCGACGATGTCCATGCGGTGGGTGGGCCGGTTGTTGCCCTCGATGCGGGGTGGGACGACGGCCCGTGGCGGTGCAGGAGGCACGTCGGGAGACCGTCGCAGCGCTTCCTGTGCCAAGAGAACGAAGTGGGAGAACGCGTCACCGGTGGACGGCGAGGACGTACCGCATTGGATGTGCAACTCGCGCTCCAGGAACTCGAGCAGGGTGGCGGACCCGGCTTCCAGGTTCCAGATCACCACCGCCAAAGAATCACCGTCCTGCCAGGCTCCAAGCGACGCATCCGGCATCGAATCGATCACGACCGGTCCCACCGCGCTGCACCACGCGTCCAGGGCTCTTCTGTCGGCGGCCTCCGTTGGGACGAACCAGGTCAACGCGCTGGCGGTCGGTCCCTGTGGACCGGCAAGACAGGTCCGCTCGGGTTCGTTCGTCATCGTGTGCGGGATGGTGCATCCCACCGCCACCGCCGTCGCGGCCCAGGCCGCCGTCCGTCTCGAGAGGGTGTGGCCCATGGGTCAGAAACGCACCGCTAGGGGAGCGATCACGTGCAGGGCCGGCACGTCGGTGGTTTGCCGGTCCACGCCTTCCGTCGCCAGCGCGCCGACGCCGCCGATCGCCATGCCTGCGAGCGCAGCCGCCACGACATCGGGAAGGTCGAAACCGGGAAAGATCTGCCAGAGCGCGAGGCCGACGAGGGATCCGGCGGCGAAGCCGATGCCTGCGCCCTTGGCGGAAGCCCCGATCGCGCCGCCGGCGAGGGCCATGCCGGTCACGTCCTGCCACCCAAACCGCTGGATGAACGGCCGCAACCCCATTCCCACGCCGGCGCCGATGAGGGCGCCGTATCCGGCGTCCCTGGCGTGATCGCCGATACGATCCCGGTCTGCGGCACCGAGCATCACGCCGCTCACCAGG
>JBDHHA010000093.1:0-16899 GCA_039589615.1 Gemmatimonadota bacterium | reverse complement strand
CCAATCGTGGCCCTCGCGGGCATGAGCATGATCTGGCCGCTGGGCGACGCGCTCCCCCCGACGGCCATCATCGGTCGGCTCACCGTGAGTGTGGTGGGGTGCGAGGATGCCTACATGCCGTTCTTGAGGCGATGTGCAGTGCCCGCAGCGATCATCATGGTCATCGGCACACTCATGGTCGTCTTCTCGAGCCGGCTTTCGTTCATGACCGGACTGTAAGGAGGGAAAACCCGGAGCCATGCCCATGCTGCAGTCGATCGTCTCGGGCATCTATTACTGCCTTATCGCGTACGTGGCGGTGATCCTGATCTGGAACTTCGTCAAGACGAAGAAATGGCAGGAAGAGGTGCTCTACGTGGTCGTGTTGATCCCTTTTCTGCTGCGCCTCTTCCGGCTGAAGTGAGATGACCGCGAAGAGCCGCACGCGGCTGGTCCGCAAGTTGGTAGTCACGACCCTCGGGTTGGTGCTCCTCGTCGCGTCGGGGGCCGGGTTCTACCGGCATCGCCACCTCGAAGAGTCGGTCGTCCTCAGCCCCGGCGTGAGCGAAGTGAAGCGACTGAGCGATTACTTCGACGGCGTCCGCGGGACGGTCAACGACTGCAACCTCTACTTCTTCGAGGGGGCGGAACCGGGAGCTACCATGCTGATCATGGGTGGCACCCATCCTGAAGAACCGGCAGGGCGCCTGGCCGCATGGTTGTTCGCCGAAAACGCCGTGATGGAACAGGGACGGCTGATCGTGGTGTTGAGCGGCAACCGCAGTGCCACCACGGTCACCCGAGTGGGTGGTGCGTATCCCGTCGACTTCACGATCCCGACCGACTGGGGAGAGCGGATCTTCCGTCTGGGAGATCGATGGTCGAACCCTCTGGATCAGTGGCCCGACCCCGAGGTGTACATCCACTTCCCCACCGGACAGAACCTGGCGTACGTGGATGCCCGCAACCTGAACCGGACGTGGCCTGGTCGGCCCAACGGCCCTCTCACCGAGCGGACTTCCTACGCATTCATGGAGCTCATCCGACAGGAAGGCGTGGACATCTTCATCGACCTACACGAGGCAGAGTTGCAGTACCCTGTGATCAGCACGATCGTCGCGCACGAACGTGGCAACGAGCTGGCCACCTTTGTTTCGATGATGGTGAGTGACGAGGAGTTCAACATCGGCATGGAGTATTCGCCGGAGAGCCTGCACGGTCTCTCGCATCGTGAGGTTGGCGACCATTCCGAGGCCACCTCTCTGTTGTTCGAAGCACCAGAACCCTTCCTGGACGCAACCCGCGGTCGCACCACGCGGGAACAGCTGCTGACCGGCAGGGACGCCTTCGTCATGAAGGCAGGAGAGCACGGCCTGCTGTTCGAGCGGATGGACGAGCATGGCTGGCCCATCGACGTCCGCGTGGGACGCCACACGTCCACGGTGCTCGAGACGATGAACGCATGGACCATCCTCAACCCCGACCGGCCGTTGAGTTCCCGGGGAGTACCGCGCTACGCCGAGGTCATCGAGCGAGGCCTCGGGCACTGGCTGCACGATCCTGGGGAGGCGGCTCCGGGGCGATTGACAATTGAGTAGTGATGACAAATAGGCTACGGGAAAGGAGTGACACCGTGAGACGTTCCGTTCGCAAAACCATGGTGGGCGGCTGGATGCTGGCACTGGCGATGGTACTCACCGCCGGCGTTGCGACAGCTTCCGCCCAATTTCAACAGCTGGCCGTACCGCAGGGACCGCGGTGCATCAACCCGTCGAGTGAATACTCCTCGTGCGGCTGTACCAGTATCATGGTGGGGAAGCAAGCCTCCACCGACGGGTCGGTGATGACCGCGCACAGTTGTGACGGCAACTACCGTACCTGGCTCCAGATCGAACCCGCCCGGGTAAACCCGCCCGGCACGCAGAAGCCGATCTACTGGGGCTTGCTGCACACCGAGAGCCCCAGCGACACACGCAATGTTCGGCTCAAGGGGCACATCCCCGAGGTGGAGCACACCTACCGCTACTTCAACGTGGCCTACCCCGCAATGAACGAGAAGGGCCTGGCCATCGGCGAGACGACCATTGGCGGCAGGCGGGTGCTGCGCAACGATGAGGGGCTCTTCCTCATCGAAAACCTCCAGGCCATAGTACTGGAGAGGACCACAACCGCCCGGGATGCCATTCGGCTCATCGGCGAACTGGTAGAGGAATACGGTTACGGCGATGCCGGAGAGGCCCTCACCTTCGCCGACTCGAAGGAGGTATGGCACTTCGAGATCATGGGCCCGGGGCCCATGGATATCGGCGGCGTCTGGGCGGCGGTGCGGATTCCCGATGGCCAGGTGGGCGTGTCGGCCAACATCCCTCGCATCAGCGAGCTCGACCTGGACGATCCCGACCACTACATGGCCAGCGACAACGTGCACTCCCTGGCTGTCGAGATGGGCTGGTGGGACCCCGACAGCGGCGAGCCGTTCAAGTGGTGGCAGGCGTACAGCGGCCGCAAGCCCTATTCGACGCGGGAGTTCTACATCCTGAGCACCATGGCGCCCTCCCTCAATCTCTCCATGGACATGGAGGAGCTTCCCTTCACGGTCGAGCCCGACGCCCAGGTCTCCGTTCAGAACGTCTTGGCGTACTACCGGGAGACGTACGAAGGCACCGAGTTCGACATGACCAAGAACCTCATGGTGCCGAACCGGAACCCAGGGGAAGGCGAGCCGGAGATGATCACGAGCCCGGCGGTCAACCCGTGGACGCTCCGTGGCGACATGGGCCAGCTCTTGAACACCCTGGCGCCGGGGACCGTGGAAAGCCAACGCACCATCGCGATTTCCGGGTGCTCCTACTCGCAGATCATTCAGGCGCGCGACTGGCTGCCGCCGGAGATCGGCACGATCGCCTATTTCTCCTTCGACAATCCCGGTCAGAGTCCTCGGATTCCCATCTGGGCCGGCGTGACGGAGTTGCCCGAGAGCTTCAAGGTGGGCTGCCAGAAGAGCTACCGCACGGACTCCGCGTGCTGGTGGTTTCGCCGGGCCAACCGGCTGGCCATGATCAAGTGGGGCTGGGCCCGAGAGTACATCGAAGGCGGGGTGCAGGACCTGGAGGAACGGCTCTTCGATGAAGTGCCCCTCATCGAGCGGCTGGCACTGGAATCCATGCAGGCCACGGACAGCGACGACCCGATGGATTACCGGAAGCTGTTGACACGGTACACCGATGGCTTTGCCCGGGGTGCCATGCAGAGGTGGTGGGAGATGGGTGACTTCTTCTGGGCCCGGTTCGCGAGGGGTTGGTAATCGCGAAATTCCCGGCGGGCCGCGGATACCCGCGGCCCGTCCGCCCGGGCTCCATGAATTGATCCTCATGAGATCCTGAGACTCTCAGTCCAGGACCTTTCTTACATACTCCTTAACTGCCAGAGAACCGTCCCCGCTGGTATCTTTAAGGACACACCACTGCAACAAAGTGGAGGGTAACAGAAGAGGAGAAAAGTATGTCGACGCTCAAGGAAACTCTACAAAAGAAGATCGAGGCGCACCGTCCACGGACGGTACGGCTGCTCAAGGAGCATTCTGACAAAAAGGTAATGGATGTAACAATCGCTCAGGTCATCGGCGGAGCGCGCGGCATCAAAAGCCTGGTGACCGACATCTCCTACCTGGATCCGTACGAGGGCATTCGCTTCCGCGGCAAGACCATTCCCGAAACCTTCGAGGCGCTCCCCAAGGTACCCGGTTCCGACTACCCCTATGTGGAGGGATTCTGGTACTTCCTCTTGACGGGTGACGTGCCCACGAAGGACCAAACCCTGGAGGTGGTGGAGGATTTCAAGGCTCGGCGGCAGGTCCCCCAGCACGTAAGCGACGTCCTGCAGGCCATGCCCCAGGACACCCACCCCATGACGCTGTTCTCGACGGCCATCCTGGCGATGCAGCCCGATTCTGTCTTCGTCAAGCAGTACGACGAGGGTATGAGCAAGATGGACTTCTGGGATCCCATGTACGAGGACTGCACCAATCTCCTGGCCAAGTTGCCCAGCATCGGTGCGTACATCTACCGCATGAAATACAAGGGCGATCAGCACATCGAGCCCGACATGGACCTCGACTGGGGCGGGAATTTCGCCCACCAGATGGGGATTGCGGCACCGTACGACGACGTGGCGCGCATGTATTTCATCCTGCATTCGGATCACGAGTCCGGGAACGTGTCCGCACATGCCACGCACTTGGTGGCCTCTGCACTATCGGACTGCTACTACTCGCTCTCGGCGGGGATCAACGGCCTGGCAGGTCCACTCCATGGGCTGGCCAACCAGGAAGTGCTGCGGTGGACGCAGGCATTCATGGACCGGCTCGGTGACGAGGAATACACCGAGGAGACGATCAGCAAGGCCCTGTGGGACACGCTCAACAGCGGGCAGGTGGTGCCCGGATACGGTCACGCCGTGCTGCGCAAGACCGATCCCCGCTACATGGCTCAGCGGGAGTTCTGCCTCAAGCACTTGCCCGACTTCCCGCTGTTCAGGCTGATCAGCACCATTTACGAGGTGGCGCCGGGGGTGCTGCAGGAGCACGGGAAGGCCAAGAACCCGTGGCCCAACGTGGACGCCCAGTCCGGCGTCATTCAGTGGTACTACGGGTTGACCGAGTGGGACTTCTACACGGTCCTGTTCGGCATCGGCCGCGCCATCGGCGTGCTGGCCAACATCACCTGGGATCGGGCCCTCGGGTATCCGATCGAGCGTCCCAAGTCCGTGACGACGGCGATGTTGGAGGAAGTGGCCGGCATCGAGTCGCCTGAGATGGCAGGTAGCGGCGCAAAGTAGCGGCTGGGTGACGAGACGTACGGGAAATCCCTGTCACTGTGCGCAGTGGCGGGGATTTTTCTACGGTTTCGTTTCCGGCTCGTCCTCCAGCGACTTCACCAGACCCGCGTAGCGCTTCTCGATCTTGAAGCCGTGAGCGTAGAAGTACTCGGGGCGGAAGAACCCGGTGGTGACCCGCTGCACCCCGTCCGCCCGTAGGCGGTTGAAGAACTCACCCATCAAGCCGTCGGCCACCCGCTTTCTCCGATAGCCGTCCTCCACGACAATCTTCTCCAGGTGGGCGTCCCGGCCTCCCTGCTCCACCTCGTAATAGATGCCCCCGATGATCTGGTCCCGCTCATTGATGGCCACCAGATACCGGTGCTCGGGTCCGAACCGCACGTCGAGACGGGCCGCGAGGAACAGGCGGTGGAGCCGCTCTACTTCCTTGGGCAGCAGGGCGTGGCGGATCCGGAATGAGTTCCCGTCCACGTCGTCCAGCGTTATCACGATCTCGCTCTGGTACCGGCCGCCCAGGTCGGTGCTGACGAAGTCCACTGTGTCTTCGGGCCGCAGGTGGGCGAACGGGATGCGTGCCAGGAAGTAGTCGTCGTCGGGACTGACCTTGAGGCGGTGTCGGAGTTCCGGGATCGCCCTGGCCAGCTCGCCGTTGCGGATCTCGCCAGCCCGCACCTTGCTGATCAAGTCGTCGAGGCCCAGCCGCAGCTCCTCCGAGCTGTCGCGGAAGACGGTCTCGCGGAAGAACCGCACCCGCACCTCGGGGTATACGCCGGCGAGGAGGTCGAGCCCGTACGTGTCGTAAAACTCCTGCAGGGTACTGGCCCGGGCCAACGGCGTCGCGTCCTGGTTGAGTGTGGCCCATCGACGATACCGCTTCGTAGCAAAGTACAGCCGCATGGGAAGGAAGCCGCGCTGTCGGACCGTGGACACGTAATCACCGAGCGCATTGCACAGCTCGACCGGAGCGTCGGTCTCCACCTCGAGAGCCCTCTCGAACGCGGCCAAACCCTCATGCTCGCCGACCACCTCGAGCACCGAAGAAAAGATCACATCCCACCCGACCAGGCCCGTCACGTCCGGGTGTTCCTGTTCCACTGACGCGATGAACTCGTCCTTGAAGGATTGGACCATCGCCAGCAGGCCGCGGTGGACCCGGCGCGTCGAGACAGAGACGATCCGCGAACCCCTCAGGTAGTCGTGCGTCGGGAGCACGATGTCGGCGGGACTGAGATCGGCGATCTCGAACCGTCGGCCGGTGCGATCCCAGAAATCCACGAACGCGCTCAGGCCCCCCCACGCCATGAACGGCCAGTTCTGCTTCAGATGTTCTTCTTTTGGAGCCCGGCGCGCTTGCCGTCGCATTTCCCGGTCCAATGTGTCACCCGACACATGCTCCTCACTCCACAGATTGTACTCTGGGAAATACCCACCAAAGTTTTCCACCACCGGCTCCCGGCTCTCAGAACCACCACAGAGAATCAGCCAGTCGATCTCCTCCTGCACCTGCTCGGGCGTGAGGATCTCGCTGATGTTCACGGCGAGATCGTGGGCTTCCTGGGACCGGGTTTGCACGGTTATGCGGTAGACCGCCTTGCCGTGGCGGGAGGCCAGCAGCCGAATCCAGACGCCGCCGGGAGGGATTTCGTTCAGCCGGATGACGGTGCCTCGATACAAGAGGAAGAGGGCTTCCCTGAGAAACGGCGTGTTCTTGATGGCCGACAACAAGGTGCGCCGATGATCTGCGGAAATCTCCTCTTCGAACACCACCACATCGTCCCATCGATACTCCTGCCCCGTTTCCGTATCCACCGCGATCTTGGAGGTGGGCCCCAGCCACTGGCGGAAGCCATTCTCCAAGGTGACCCGGGCGCTCGCCGCGTGCATCCGGATCTCCGGGTTCGGAGCAAACAGACCCGCCCGAACCAGGAAGACCCGAATCCTCGCATACCGCACCGGGTGTGCTGCGCCGTACTCGGCGAGGAAACTCAACAGCGACAGTGCCGGTTGGTCCTGTCCGGACTGCCCGCCGTCACCCATGCAGACGCGCTCGGCGAATTCGATGAACGCCTCGACCTTGACCGCCGGTAAGCTTCGCTCGCGGAGGAAAGCCGACGTCTCCTCATCGAGGAGCAAGGGGTCCTCCGCCAGGAACCGATTCAGTGTAGCATGGAAGCGCGACACTCTCTCGGCGGGCACGAGCATCTGGAACGCCCGACGCCGGACCTCTTCGGTCTCCGCAACCGCCCCGCGTCCCAGCAGGAACAGTGCAGGCTCCTTGAGACGCCCCTCCTCGCTGGACACCACCCGCTCCAAGACCCGAACAGCGTTCAGCGCGCTCTCCTCATCGGCGGAAGAGAGCATCTGGGCTGCCTGATGGAGCTCGTCGAAGCCCGGCTCGACGTGCCGCAGGGTTTCCTGAAGCTCTTCCCGGTCGGCCCGCGTGGGCTCGTAGGGCCGGGGCCGGGCCACCCACGTGATCCAGGCCTGGGACCGTCCGGGACGCTGCCGGGCGGCCATGTCCAGGGGAGCGAATTCGGTCAACTCCTCATTGCCCAACCAGAGTCGCGGTGTTGCCAACAGCGCGCCGAGGTTCAGCGGTTCGCGCTCGCAGCGGTACACGCAGGCTCCCACCTGCACTTGGTCTTCGCTCGTCCGCCGTACTGTGAGACTGGTGCCGATGGACGGCAATTCGATCCGATCCTCACCGATCTGCACGTCCTGCGCCGTGAGGCCGAGGAATTGGAATATCCAGTTGGATATGGTGACTGCCACACCGCCGACATGAAGGTTGGTCCGCCGATAGAGAGAATCGATGACCTTGGCAAAATTCTCCACGACGATCTTCCGGCGCGGCGTACCCTTGGCAGTCAGCTCGCCTTGCTCCGCGTCCAGGTCGCGATCGATGATAGCGAAATCGACGATGCGCTCGAACGGCGCGACAAACCTGTTCACCGACGCCACCAGCGAGCGGAAATGGTCCCGTACCTCCTGAGCCGAGAGGGACGAGAAATCGAGGACCCCGTATGCCGGGTTGGGATAAATCAGCAGAGTGTTGTATTCCCGGTGGTCTCCAACCAAGAACGTTCGTCCCACCGAATCAAACTGTCGGAACAGGCTCTCGATCCGCTGCGGCGCGATCGTCTCGCCCTTCACATTCTTGTAAATTTCCTTCTTGCGATCAACGAGTTGGATGTGACCGTCATCGTCCATGCGCATCAGGTCGCCACTGTGGAGCCACCCATCCTCGTCGAAGGAGTTCTCGCCGTCAGGCGGATCGAGGTACCCCATCATCACGTAGGGTCCTCGGACCAGCAGTTCCCCGTCCTCCTCCAGCTTGAGTTCGATCCCCGGCAGGGCAATGCCGAGCGAGTTGTCCCGGTAGTCGTCGGGGGGCGTCATCGTAATGCCACCGGTGGCCTCGCTCATTCCGAAACCGCTCTGCAACCGAATGCCCTGGCGGTGGAAGAAGCGAAAGATGTCGGGGTCGAGATAGCCCGCCGCCGACAGGCCCCACCGCAACCGTCCACCCGTCAAGTCGCGAGTCGCCTTCAACAGCTCTTCGTCCGTTGCCCGAAAGGGATCGGCTCGCTGGGACACCCCGTCGTACAGCTGCATCCATCGCTTGGGCACGCTAATGAGGACCGAAGGCCTGTAGCGGCGCATGCCTTCGATGAGCGCCTCCATCGAGGGATCCGACAGGAAGCAGTACTTGGCACCCCAGAAGACGCATCCCAGTAGCTCCAAGAAGCGACCGAATGTGTGGAACAGTGGGAGGTAGGCCAGGAAGACGTCGTGGTCCCCGATCTCCGGCAAGGCCAACGCCCGGGCGAACCGTTTGAACACCAGGTTGCGTTGGGAATACTGGATCCCCTTGGGCGACCCGGTGGTTCCGGAGGTGTACATCACCGTGGCCAGGTCGTCGATGCGGACGGCGTCGGCCCGTTCCCGCACCATCGTGCCGGGGACCTTCACCGCCTCGCGTTTCAGATCCTCCAGGGTCATCACGTCAGGGCCCTGGTCTTCCAGGACGTCCATCACCACGATCCGTTTCAGGTCCGGCAGCGATTCCGTATTCCCCTGGACCTTGTGCAGCTGATGCCGTTCGGAGACGATGACGGTCCCCACCTTGGAGTGCCGCAGGATGTACCCGACATCGGCCTCCGTCGCATTGGCCGGCACCGAGACGTTCACCAGACCGGTGGTGAGGCAGGCCAGATCGATGAGGGCCAGCTCGATGCGGTTCTCCGAGAGCATGGCAATCGGCGCCGTGTGCTCGGGATCATCGAGGGAAAGCAACGCGCGAGCCAGAAGGTCCACCCGCGACACGACCTCTCCCCAGGTGAGACTGCGGCCTCCACCGGCATCGGGGATCTCGAACAACACGCTGGATTCGTAGGCCTCGGCCCGCTGGCGGAACAGGGCACCGACCGTGAAGTCGGAGGTTTCCACTGCAGACAGCATCCGCTCTGACCACTCACCGAGTGCCGCGACATCGATGCGCCGGAGCACACTCGAGCGGCGGACGAGGTCGAGGACGTCCCAGGTGAGGGTTCGCAGGCCAGTGTTGGATGATTGCTCCACACCCGCAAACCGTGCCACACACCGATCCAGCAGGCCCGCGAGTCGTTGGAGGTCGATCTCGCCGAGCACGGAATCGGTATCGGGCAGCTCTCGTAGCGCGGTGACCGCCGCCTCGTCGAGCTGCAGCGCCTGTGCGTCCGCCGCGCCCGCGCGGGCCGCCTCGTCCAGGGCCTTCTCGAGTCGCGCCACCACCTCATCCCCCGTCAGATTCGACAGGTCTGGGGCGTTGAGCACGCCCGTCATGGCGCTCCCGTCCCCGGGATCGGAATTCGGCGCTCGGAGCGGTTGATCATAAGCATCTAACTTATGGGATTACATCAAGATCGCGAGGTGGGTCGACCCAGGCAAAGGGTTTTGCGTGTAGTTTACTGGACCTTACCCCGAGTCGATAATCCCATGAGACGCTCTCCTCATCGACGCCCGATTCGAGCCCTCCTCCCGATCCAGTTGGGCTTGTGTATTCTGGCCGCGTGCCAGGCTCCCACCACATCACGCTACGCCATCGTGGGGGCAACCTTGATTGACGGCACAGGTGCCGCACCGGTTGAGGACGCCGTGGTCGTGGTGGGCGACGGACGGATCCTCTGCGCCGGGCCCCGCGCCGACTGCGCGGTCCCCGGAGATGCCGAGACCATCGACGGCGCCGGAGCGTGGCTCACACCCGGGCTGATTGACGCCCACGTGCACTTCAGCCAAACCGGTTGGTACGACGGCCGTCCCGACGCCGCGGATTTTCGCGACGAGTATCCCTACCCCGACGTGATTGCCGATCTCGAGGCCAACCCGCAGCGGTTCTTCGACGCCTATCTCTGCTCGGGAGTCACGGCGGTCTTCGATGTCGGCGGTTACCCGTGGACCTGGTCGATGCGTCGCCGTTTCCAAGACGACCACCACGCCCCGCGGATCGCCGCAGCCGGGCCCCTGCTTTCCACCGTCGACTTCTGGCTCAACCTGCCCGGGCAACAGCAGTTCGTCTATATGGCGGACGATGAGACGGTGCGCCGTGCGGCGCGGAGCCACGCCGCGTTCGATACCGATGCGGTGAAGATCTGGTACATCATGCCGCCCCAACCCCCTGACACGGCTCGCGTGCAACGCTTGGTGCGGGCGGCAGCCGAGGAAGCGGCGGCACAGGGGCTACCGTTGATCGTGCACGCCACCGGATTGTGGGAGGCGAAGGACGCCATCCGCGCCGGCGCCAGCCTGCTGGTCCACAGCGTCTGGTCGGAAGCGGTGGACGACGAGTTCATTGCCTTGGCACAGGAGAGCGGCGTGGTGTACACGCCCAGCAACACGGTGGTGGAAGGGTATCTGCATGCCGCGCGGGGCACAGTGGATGGGTCCCTCTACCCCCTCGAGTGCGCCGACGAGCGGTCCCGCGCTCTCGTGGCGTCGCCGCCATCCGGAGATCGTGTGCCCCAGAGCCGGTTGAGCCCCGAGAGTGCCCGGGCCACGCAGCGACGGATAGCGATCGGCCAGCAGAACGCCAAGCGGTTGCACGACGCCGGCGTCGCGATCACCGTGGGCACGGACGCCGGCAATCCGGGCACACTGCACGGGCCGTCCATCTATCGCGAGATGGAATTACTGCAGGACGCGGGACTCGCCCCGATGGATGTGCTGGTGGCGGCCACCAAAATCGGCGCTCGCGCCATGGGCCGCGAGGAGGAATTGGGCACGGTCGAGGAGGGCAAGTTCGCCGACCTCGTGCTGCTCGACGCCGACCCCACGCAGGACATCGCCAACGCGCGGCGCGTGCGCTGGGTGATGAAGGGCGGCGTCATCGTGCACGACTGAATGCCGGATTCTACTGCAATGTCATTATTTCACCTCCAAGTTCCCTCGAGGAGATTTGTCATGTCGTCCCATCGTGTTGACTTGTTCTGGCTGACCCTCGCCGTTGTCCTGGCACCCCAGAACGGGGAGGCCCAGGGCACCCGCCTCCTGCGGGACCCGGACGTTGGTCCCAACCACATCGTCTTCGTCCACGCCAACGATCTCTGGCTCGCTCCGCGAGGGGGCGGCGACGCGTTGCGTCTCACGAGCGGCGAGGGAGCGGAAACCGATCCCGCCTTCTCGCCGGATGGTCGATCAATCGCCTTCACCGGCCAGTACGGCGGCAACACCGACGTGTACGTAATTCCCGCGACGGGTGGAGAGCCGGTGCGGTTGACCTGGCACCCCGGCGCCGACGTTGTGCAGGGCTGGACGCCCGACGGGGACGTGCTGTTCCAGTCGGGACGGCACGGTCAGCCCACCCGCCTCTGGCAGCTCTACACGGTCGGCACCGGTGGCGGCTTCCCCGAACCGCTGGCCGTACCTCAAGCCTATCAGGGCGAGATGAGCGCCGACGGCAACTGGCTCGCGTACCAGGAAATCGGACTTTGGGACCCCGAATGGCGCAACTACCGTGGCGGCCAGGCCCAGCCCGTAAGCGTGGTTTCCACCCGGGACTGGGAGCGGGTGACGCCGCCGTGGGAGGGCGAGCGGCAACTGGCCCCGGTGTGGCTGGACGGCGTGGTGTACTACATGTCCGAGCGGGACTGGGCCAGCAACGTGTGGTCTTGGAACCCGCGCACCGGCGAGGAGCAGCAGCTCACCCACCACGCCGACTTCGACGTGAAGAGCCTGGGCGCCGGCTCCGGCGTGGTCGTGTACGAGCAAGGTGGTTACCTCCACGAGCTGAACCCGTCCACGGGTGCCAGCCGGCAGCTCGACATCCGGGTGGCCCGGGATCTCAACTGGGCCCGACGGCGGTGGGAGGACGTGTCGGCCACGGGGCTGCGGGATGCCCGCTTGTCGCCTACGGGCAAGCGCGCGCTGTTCGAGCAGCGTGGCGATCTGTTCACCGTTCCGGTGGAGAGTGGAAGCTGGCGCAACATCACCAGCACGTCGGGGGTGGCAGACCGGCACGCCGTGTGGTCGCCCGACGGGGCACAGATTGCGTGGTTCAATGACGACGGCGGCGAGTACGGTCTGGTGGTAGCGGACCAGTACGGCAACAATCAGCGCCGGATCCCCATCGCCGACCCCACTTTCTACTTTGTGCCGGAGTGGTCGCCCGATGGGACTCGCCTCGCCTTCACCGACACCGACTACCGGGTGCTCGTGATGGACGTCGCCAGCGGAGAACTCACGCATGTCGACACCGATCGCTACGCCCATCCCCAGCGCACCATGAACCCGGTGTGGTCGCCGGACTCCCGGTGGATCGCCTACGCGCGACGCTTGGACAACCAACTCCGGGCGATCTTCGTCCACGACACGGAAACCGGAGAGACCCGCCAGCTCACCGACAACATGGCCGACGCCATCACGCCCGTGTGGGACGCTTCCGGCAAGTATCTCTATTTCCTGGCATCCACGAATTACGCGCTGAACACTGGATGGCTGGACATGACATCCTACGACCGACCAGTCACCCGGACGCTCTACGTCGCGCTGCTCCAGGGCAGCGAGGTGTCGCCCTTCATGCCTGCCAGCGATGAAGAGGAAGAGTCGGAAGAAGGCGAGGGCGACCGCCAAGGTGATCAAGCGGACCCACCCGATGTGGTCATTGACTTCGACGGCATCGCCCGGCGCATCGTGGATGCCCCCGGGCTTCCCTCGAGGAACTACACCGGGTTGATGCCCGGACCCGAGGGGCGGGTATTCGTCAGGGAGGCCGTCCCGAACCAGCAAGGAACCACCCTGCACCGCTACACCCTGGAGGACCGGGAGTCGGAGGAGTTCCTGCAACGCGTGAACGCCATCACGGTCTCACACGACCGAAAGAAGCTCCTCTACCGGAGCGGTAGCTCATGGACGGTCGTCGATGCCGGCGGCGGACCGCCACGGAACGGCGCGGGCGACCGCCTCGCCCTGAATGGCATGCGCGTCCAGATCGACCCTCGAGCCGAATGGAGCCAGATGCTGCGGGACGGCTGGCGGTTCATGCGCGACTTCCTGTACGTGGACAACCAGCACGGGGCGCCGTGGGACGACGTGTGGGAGTGGTACAGCCCGTGGTTGGAGGACGTCAATCACCGGTCCGACTTCAATCACCTCCTGGACATCGTCTCCGGTGAGGTGGCCGTGGGACACTCCTACGTTCGGGGCGGTGACTACCCGGAGCTCGTCAATCCGCGCACCGGTCTCCTCGGCGTCGATCTGGCGGAGGACGACGGCCACTACCGCATCACAAAGATCTACTCGGGCGAAGACTGGACACCCGGGCTCACCGGGCCTCTGGCCGTTCCCGGTATGGACGTGGACGAAGGGGATTACCTCCTGGCCATTGAGGGCCATGAGCTACGGCCGCCCACCAACCCGTTTATGGTTTTGGAAGGCACCGCCGGCCGCGCCATCACCATCACGGTCAACGACCGCACGTCGATGGACGGGGCACGGACACTGGTGGTCGAGCCGGTGCCCAACGAGAGACAACTGCGGGGCTGGGCCTGGGTGGAACACAACCGTGATGTGGTAGACGAGATGAGCGGCGGCCGCCTGGCCTACGTCTATCTCCCCAACACCGGCCAAGGCGGGTACACCTACTTCAACCGCATGTATTTCGCCCAGCAGGACAAGCAAGGAGCGGTGATTGACGAGCGGAACAACGGCGGCGGCTCCGCGGCGGATTACATCGTAGAGGTGTTGGACCGCGAGCTCACCGGGTACTTCAACTCCCGCGCCGGCGATCGGAAGCCGTTCACCCAACCCATGGCCGGCCTCTTCGGCCCCAAGGTCATGGTGATCAATGAGCGCGCGGGCTCCGGCGGCGACCTCCTGCCCCACCTCTTCCGCTTCAAAGAGGTCGGCCCGTTGATCGGCACGCGCACCTGGGGTGGCTTGGTGGGGACATGGGATACACCGCCCCTCATCGACGGCGGCCGGTTCGTCGCCCCCCGTGGCGGCTTCATCGACGCCAACGGGGAGTGGGCGGTGGAAGCAGTGGGCGTCGCGCCGGACATAGAAGTCCGCAACGATCCGAGGCCGGTGATCGAAGGCCACGATCCGCAATTGGAGCGAGCGGTGCAAGAGGCGTTGCGCCTCCTCGAAACGCAACGCGTGGTCCTCAAGCCCGAACCGCCGGCTCCGGTTCGCTACCGGCGGCCGAGAAGGAACTGACGGCACGCGCCGATAGGCCGGAGTTCTCCCCTTCGTGAGAACTCCGGCTGGTCACGCAAGGTGGTTCACGACATTACCGTGCCGGGCGGCGCGTGGCCGTCGCCGCCGGCACTGCCACCCCACCGTGACACCAACACCGCAACGCTCATGTTCCCCGTGACATTCGCCGTCGTGATGAACATGTCCGGTATCATGTCCAGGGCGATGAGGATCCCCACGCCTTCCACGGGCAGATTGAGGGCGATGTAGATGGGGGTCAAGATGAAGAGCCCGCCACTGGGGATGCCCGGCGAGTAGAAGCTCAGGGCCACCACCGCCGCCGCGATGACGGCGATCTCCCCCACATTCAGGTCGATTCCGTAGAGGCGCGCCACGAAGAGCGTCCCCGTCATCCTGGCAGCGGGCGACGCGAACTTGAACACCGACACGGCGAGTGGCAGAACGACGCCACTCACTTGATTGGGAAGACCGAGGTCCCGCTCCGCGGTGTCGAGCAGCGCGGGAAGGGCGGCCAACGACGACCGGGTACTGAAGCCCACCGCCTGCCCCGGTGCGCACGCCCGGGCAAATTGACGAAGGGGGACTCCCCCAAACACCACCACGATGGGATAGAGGGCGCCGAGGGCCACGCATATCAGCCCGCAGGCGACGAGCAGAAAGACGCCGAAAGCCCCGACGAGATCGGCGCCGGTGCGGGCGGCCAGGGGCAGTACCAAGAAGAACACTCCCACCGGCGCGATGGCCAGGATCCACTCCACGATGACGAACATCGCCCGCGCGATCGCGTCGAAGAAATTCACCAGCGTCTCGCGATGCGCGGTCTCGGTACGGGTTATGGCCAGCCCCAGAATCGCCGCGAACACTACGAGGGGCAGCATGGCGCCGTCGGCCGCCGCCCGCACGGGATTCGCCGGGATGAGGCCCACGATCCAATCGCGGACCGGCGGCAGCTCGGTTCCTCCGCTGGGAACCGATTCGCGCAGGGACGCGAAGGCGGCGCTGTCAAACGACGCCAGGGACAACAACGCCGGCGCCGCAACCGCCGTGAGGAGGGCCGTGCCGGCGATGAGCACGACAAAGAGCAGGAGGGCGCGCCCCCCGATGCGCCCGACGCTGCGGGCGGAGCCCGACGCGATGCCGGTGATGAGGAGCGACACCACGAGGGGAACCACCGTCATGCGGATGGCATTGACCCAGAGGGCACCGATTGGCTCCACGGCGGAGACGGCCGCCAGCATAGTGGGCTGCTGTGACCACGAAACGATGACGCCAATGGTGAGACCGGCTACCAAGGCGGTGAGGACTCGAGTAGTGAGCGACATGACGATCCCGTGGTGCGTGAGGCGCAAATGTGCCGACTGGGCCGCAGGTCATCAACTGGGACGGCGCGTCCTTCTCAGGGGACGTCGGTCTTCGAACAGGGACGTTCAAGAGTCGTTACGTCTCGGCACATCGTTGTAAGCTATTAATTACCAAATACTTACGGTCAATGCACCAAGGGTCTGGAACTTGCAGCCGGGTCTGTCGACATTGCCTGTACTACATCTGATTCCAGGGCTCGTCCACCGCAGCGACGGACGTGGAGGCCAATACATGCGTCCACTGCGTACCATCCTTCCAATCCTCGCCGTGTTCCTGGCTGGCGTTTCCGCTCCCGCTCTGGCCCAGGTGGTTCGGGGCCAGGTCGTGGACAGTCTCACCGGCGTTGCGCTCCCCGCGATGTCGGTCTCTTTGCTGGATTCCGCTGGAGTGCGTATCGGCACCACCATCACGGACCAGAACGGACTGTTCCAGGTCGCACCGCCGGGGCTCGGCAGCTACCGCCTCGTCGTGGATGGAGCCGGCGTTCGCGAATCGACATTTCCGCCGTTCTCGTTCGACGGCCGCATGCTCACGTACCGATTGTTGGCGCCTGCGGTCGGCGCCCCGCCCATGGCGTCGGATTCGATCATGCTGCTTGCGTGCGGAGACGTCGTACCGCAGCGTCACGGCGTGATCATCGGCATGGCCACCATGGCGGATTCCGTGCTGCGCGGTCCCGGAACGCAAGTCATCGTAGAATCCCGCGCCTTGCCGAGCCGATTGACCGAACTCGCGTCCAACGTGGAGGCGCTGACGGACACGGTCGAGACGGGGCCCGACGGCCTGTACGCACTCTGCGGCATACCGTTCGGATCGACGGTGGCGTTGTACGCCGAGCGGGACTTCTGGCGAAGTCGCCGGATGCTTCTGTCGTTCCAGGATGGTAGCGTGCACGACGGCACGGCGTTCCGCCTGATGGACGGACGCATGTGGCGGCAAGACCTCGACCTCCACCCGCGCCCCCAGATGACGACCCGGGTCGTGGGGCTCGTCGTTGATACGAGCGGCGCGCCGCTGCCGGACGTCGAAGTC
>JBDHHA010000092.1:0-21272 GCA_039589615.1 Gemmatimonadota bacterium | reverse complement strand
ATCTCCAGCCTGATATTCCGTGTACCCCCGGAGACCAA
The DNA here is from genome assembly GCA_039589615.1 of Gemmatimonadota bacterium. Lineage (GTDB taxonomy): Bacteria > Gemmatimonadota > Gemmatimonadetes > Gemmatimonadales > GWC2-71-9 > B3T1B10. The sequence continues at coordinate 21,234 of JBDHHA010000092.1, read as the reverse complement.
AGTAGGTCTCTCCTGCGACGAAGTCGGGACCACTCGGGACGAAGACTTCGAGCGTAGCTTCGCCGGTGACTCCGGCAACAGCGGCGAGGATTGTCGTAGTTCCGATCGATCGGGTGCTGGCGAGACCACTAGCGCGGTCAATGGTGGCAACCGCTGGATCACTACTGCTCCAGGCAACCGAAACGCCTGAGATCCTCGCGCCATCCGCGTCCTCGGCGCGAGCCGTGAATTGTCTAGTGCGTCCGATCTGGTCGACGATGACGATCTCGGGTGAAACGGTAAGCCGAACAGGTGTGGGAGGACTGGTAGCCTCGCCACAGCCGACCGCGAGAGCACTGGCCGCCGCGAGAGTGAGCGCGACGAATCCCGGCCAACGGCGGGCGCACAAGGTCACGCCTCCGCGACCGAGAAGGACTTTGGTGATCTTGCCCATGGAGCGCCCCCGGGCGTGCTGCTGCCGGACCTCGTCTCGTAATGACATCAGGTAATCAAGATCTATCTGTATTGCTCGCTTCCCACCAGTACGACCCCGCGGTGCGCGCAAAACAGCTTGCTGAAGTCAAGTTGAGCGGAGGGCCGGGGATTCGACGCGAACTGAGCGAACTCGCGAAAGCGAGTGACCCGAAGTGAGCGGATAGAGGAGCGCGGTAGCGCTCCGAAGATCAACCCCGAAGCGCTCGCGCGCGGCGGTTTTCAAGTTCTCACCGGTTTTTTGCGTCTGGTTGCGTCTGGTTCGATCTGACTGCGTTTCTTGAGAAGAACGCTCGGACCTGTTGCGTCTGACCCCGTCTGGTTGTGTCTGTCTGCAAGCGTATGTGCCCAAGGATGTGCCCAGCTAGACCCGGGCACCATCATCCACTGGCTGCACGCCTGCGGCACCAAGCCAACGCTCCTGTGCGCTTGGTCCAGCGCCGGGTGGTTGTTTCTGACCGCTCCTCGGGTTGCCACCGCGAACCGCCCCAGGTGCAGGCCCTACCACCGGAATGAGAGTACTGCAACCACCGGAAAGTGGTCCGAGGGCCAGACGCCGTCGACTCTCTCGTCGATGATCTCGGCCTGGAGGGGTTGGAGTGCTGGAGTCAGCAGTATGTGGTCGATCCGCTCTCCCCCCGAAGGATCACGGAAGCCATTGAACGTCCCCAACTCGCTTCCCGGATGGAGCAGCGGGAAGGCCGAGCGATATCCCAGGTCGAAGAAGACCCCGAGAGGTTCCGAGTCCTCACGGGCATTGAGGTCTCCCATCACGACCGCAGCTGACCCTCCCTCCGCGTGCCGGGCGATGAGTCTGGCGCTCTCGAGTCTGGCCGTCTGCCCGCGGTGATCGAAGTGGGTGCCGTAGATCCGGATCGGTCTGCCGCCGTCGACTCGCTCGAGGTCCACCCAGACTGCCATACGCGGCAACGCGGCATCCCATCCGCGGGACCCCACCGAGTCCGGAGTCCGGGACAGCCAGAGCTCTCCCCACCGCCGGATGCGCAGGCGACACTCGTTCACGTATAGGCCGGAGAACTCTCCCTTGAGGCCACCGTCCCGGTGCTGCCCCAACTTACGATATCCCTTCAGCACCACTTCCAGCTCCTGAAGCTGGAAGGCGAGTCCCTCCTGGATCGCCAGCACGTCGGGAGCGTGACGAGCGATGATGTCGGCTACCAGCGCCCTGCGGGCAGGCCAGGAGTTCACACCGTCGTCCGCGGTGCCGTAGCGGATGTTGAAGGTCATGAGGCGGAGGCCGTCGCTGCCTTCCTGTGCGGAGAGCGTCCCGGCTAGGACGATCAGCAGAAGCGCCGTCTGGAGGAGTGGTCGTTTCAAGGAAGATCTCCGTGGCATTTACGGTCTTCGTAGGTCCTCGTGTCCGAGCAGAGGAGCGGGGCTAATCACCAGGTCCGAGGCTTCGGCGGGTCACGCTCTCGCACCCTTCTCTTGGGCCGATTCCACGATGATGTTGCGGTACTGAGTCGTGTCGGCGATGCGATGAAGCCGACGACGCCCGCTTCTTGGACTCTACATGGGGGACGCACCGAATCGCCACCGAGCGGGGCGAACCCGCCTCTGCCTTCGATGTGCCCAACACAAACGCTCCTTGGTGGAGGGCTCTGTGAGTCGTTGGTCCACGGAGGGCCGGGGATTCGACGCAGTCCCCGAGCGAGCCGGCGTTAGCCGGCGACCCGAGCGGCGCGCGGGGACTCGAACCCCGAAGCGCTCGCGCCCGGCGTTTTTCAAGTTGTCTTGATATAGCGTCTCGGCGAAGACGATCCTCATCGCCATTCTGAAGATCGGTCACCGCAAGGGTGTCCATCGTGAAGCCACGGCCGTCAATCGCAGTACGAACTGCTGGCCGTTGGGGCCTACGTCGTAGGGAGTGCCCGCCCGCCGTACCGGTCGACCGCACCCGATCGAGCAATTCCGCGGCTGCCAGACGGTCGGTCGACCAGGCCGTGGTGTCAAGGGCGCTTGCCATTGAGTGAACTTTGCCTCATAATCTAGGACAACTCCACCGACGCCTGGGCATCCATCGCGATGCCAGCCAGGCGATTCAAACCCCGAGCCACCAACAAAACGAGGCAAACCGTGCCTGTGGAGGGATTTACGTCCTCTGGGAGGTAGCTGATGAATTACGGACTCCGTACCCTGGCGCTGGTCGGCGCAGCATTCGTAATTGCCGGCTGCGATGATCCCTCACTGTTTTCGCCTCCGTCGGAAGAGGGAAGCTCGGCGGTTGCGAGGGCGGCACCCGAGGGAGCTGTCATCAGTCTCACCCCTGCCGACAGTGCGGCGTTCGACCGATCCGGCGTCTCTCCCCCCGTTGGCGGCGACCTGTCGATGGCAGGTGCCGCGGGTTCCGGTTACGTCCTGGAAGCCAGGGGGACGAGTTCGAGCGAGGACGCTGCGCTCACCACCGGCGAATTGTTGGCGGGTCAGGCGGTCTGGGTGACTGTGTCGGGCATCGTCGGTGCGCGCCTCACAAAGCTGGATGCTAGTACGGGCCAGGTCATTCTGACGCTCCCCCAATCCCATCAGATCCAGTCCATGGACGTGGATCCCGTGACCGGCGACGTGTGGACTGTCACGCTCGATGGCGTCATGCGTCGCTATTCTGCGTCGGGCTCGCTGCTCCTGGAACAGCCGCTCAGTAGTGGTGGTCGGCTCATCGGGGTGGATCCGGTTACGCGCGAGGCCTGGGCCGGCGCCTTCTTCGAAATGACCCGGTTCAGTCCGTCGGGAGTAGCGCTGGCTTCCTTCGCTGGAGTCCGCGTCCCCCATTTCGACCTGGTGGTCAACGCCAACGATCGTACGGTCTGGTACATTGACGTCGGCCGGTACACGCCCGATCCATCCGGGCCGCCGCGGGTGGTGCAAATGGACCGGAACGGGATCTTACTATCGGCCACGACGACGCCCACGCCGAACAACGCCCAATTTGCCACGGGGCTCGACATCGATTTGCGGGACGGGTCCTGCTGGGCGTCCGTGCTCTTTGGTGACCGGCTCGAAAAGATCGACACGGCCGGCGACGTGGTGGCCACCATTCCGATCGCTTCGCCCGGCACCGTGACCGTCAACTCCTCCGACGGTTCGGTGTGGACCAGTTCGCGATTCGGGAACGAGACCCTTCGCAAGTACGATGAGAACGGCAACCTCCTCTTCAGCTCGCCTGGTTACGCCAACGTCGGCGTGCGGGGCATCGCGCTCGTACCCGCCGATGGCAGCGTATGGGTGTTGAGTTCTGGATGGTTCAGCGCGCCAGCCCACCTGGATCACCTGGACGCTTCGGGAAACGTGCTGCTCCACATCCCCGCAGAGGACATTGAGCCTGATAGACCGTTCGGGCTCCGTTTCGTTGCCGTTGGACCGTCAAAGGGAATTCGCCAACAAATCGAAGCGATGATCGATGAGATCTTAGAGGATCTCGATCTGCACGGAGGGGCGGCGGCTTCGTTGACGAGCAAGCTCGAGAACGTCCTCGCAAAGCTCGACAAGGACAACGTGGGCGCAGCCATCAACCAGTTGCAGGCATTCATCCAGGAGACGCAGGCATTGGTCCGGGCGGACAAGTTGACGCAATCGGAGGCTGACGCACTTATCGCCGCGGCACAGGACGTGATCGATCGGTTGAGCGCGTAGTGACGCATTGCGGGACGCGATACGCGATGCCCTTTGTCGTTGCGGAGTATGGATAGGTCTTCCGCCCGGGCTCGGCTGCGGCGTCGGACGCGCCGCAGCCCGTGAGCGAGCCGCCCGAGGCGGCGACCTGAGTGGTGCGCGAAGTCGTTGGGCCTGACGCGAAAGCCCGAGGGCGGTGGGGCCGCTCTCGGGCCAAACGGAGGGCCGGGGATTCGACGCGAGCGACGCGAGCGCATCGAGGATGGCCGAAGGCCACCGCAGATGAACCCTACGCCAGGGAGCAAGCGGAGGGCGTGGGACTCGAACCCACAAGGGCTTAACGCCCGGCGGTTTTCAAGCCCGCTGCCTTACCAGTTAGGTCTAGCCCTCCCGAGGCAGTAAACTAATGCCTCCTCTGATCTTGCCCAAGTTGAGCACCATGCTCGGCTGGGCGGGTTACTCCGATCAAGGCGGGTCGGCGCTAGCACGATCGGTTTATGCTACCGCCCACCCTCTGAGGTCTGACCTCTCTCAAACTGCAACGTGATCCATTCGATCCAGCGTCGTCGCACATCCCGTTGATGTACGGGATCCGGTGGAAAGTGCCCACCTGTTGGGTACGCAATGAACTTCACGGTCACGCCGTTGTCTTTGAGGGCATGGTACAACTTATACGACTGCGTGACGGTCACGCGGGGATCGCCAGTCGTCGAGAGGATCAACGTCGGCGTCCGAATCTGGTGAGCGTACGCCATGGGTGACTGACGCCAGTAATTCTCTGCGTTGTCGTTGAGCCACGGGGATCCACCGAGTCCAAAGCCTGCCCACACGTTCATGTCGGCGAGGTTGTACCAGTCGAACCAATCGGTCACGGCGGCACCCGCAACCGCGGCGCGCCAGATCTGATAGTGCGCTGTGAGCCACGCGGTCATGTACCCCCCGTACGACCAACCCGACGTGGCAATGCGGGTGTCGTCCACGAAACCCCGTGCCGTCACCGCCTCGATGCCGGCCATGACGTCCCGGCCAGGTCCCTCGCCCGCGTCGTCGATAACGGCACTCTGGTACGCGTCTCCCATGTTGCTGCTTCCACGATAATTGGGACTGAACACCACCCAATCCTGTGCTGCGAGAAGCTGCCCGAACGTCGACCAACCTTCGGTCGACGTGCTCATGGGCCCACCGTGGATGCTCAAGACGAGGGGGTACGTGCGTCCGTCGTCGAAGTCGGGTGGGTAGATGAGAACTCCGTTTTCTTCGAAGCCGTCGGGTCCGTCCCACGTAATGGTCTCGACGCGACCGAGATCACGCGACGCCAACTCCGCATTGAAATCGGTCAACCGCCGTGGCGCTGCGTCAGACGATCTCATGTGATACAACTCGGTCGGTCGATGTGCCTCGCGACCCAAGAACACCATACTCCCGCCGTCGTGGATCTCGAACCCCGACACAGGGTCGATGGTGCCGAGATCGAGTCGGGTCGCGTCCCCGTCCATGGGCACGACCCAGACACCTACGCGAGTACCGTCGAACCCGGAAACGAGCAGGGCATCGCCACTCGGGAGCCAGTCTGCGTTGCCGACATTGCGGTCGATGCTCTCAGTCAAGAGTCGACTCTCCCCACCGCTCACCGGCAACACGGACAAATCGGCGGGATGGAAATACGGTTCTCGTCCACGGTAATGACCCCAGGAGACGTACCGCCCATCAGGAGACAGGTCGAAGCCGTTGATGACGGTCGGACCCGGAACCAGCAGCCGTTCCTCGCCCGTCTCCACGTCTACCATTTCGAGTTGGGTTCGACGGGACTCGCCAGTATGGGGACGAGGTTGGGTCAGTAGGATCAGCTCGCGGCCACCCGCCGCCCACTCCATACTGTTGACGCTTTTGGTTCCGGACGAGTGTCGCATGAGGTCGCCGCCATCGACACTGACGGTGTGCACGTGGACCGACATGGGGGCTTCCTGCGCGAGGTAGACGTTGTCCCCAACCTCGAAGGATTTGTTGTGCCGCTCCTCCCCGGTTCGCTCCTCACGTTCGTCCGCGAGTCGGATGGCGAACATTTGTCCGTCTGGATGCCATGTATACCCCTGTACCCCGGTCTTGACCGTCGTGACCTGTCGCGCCTCGCCCCCGCCCGTGGGCATCACCCACAACTGCACCGGCGTGTCGGTGTCCGACGCAAGGAAGGCGAGCCGGTCGCCGCTCGGCGACCACTCCGGCGCGAACGCATTGGCCCGCCCCGGCGTCAGATCGCGGTGCGTCCCTGTGTGGGCGTCCACTAGCACGACTGTCCGCTCGAACCGGTTCTCCTCGTAGTTCGTGCGGCGGAGGACCAAGGCCACCCAGTTCCCGTCGGGAGACAGTCGTGGGCTGGCGAGTCCTATCTCATGACCGAGGTCGTTCAATTCCACTCGCCTCCCCTGGGCGCTGGCGGGTGTCGGGACCGAGAGGGCGAGTGCGGTTATCGATGCGAGGCTGACCCGCGTTGGGAAGGGGAGCGGCATGACGCATTCCTCACTGAACGGATTTGGACGAAAGTCGCGTTGGGATTGCGGAGGGGCAAGTGGTCGGCGCTGTGCAAGGCGCCAGCGGGTAGACTAACCGGGCTAACCCCCGGGTTAGCCCTTCACCCGAGACCATGCCTATAGCGGTGGCGCTATAACAATATAGCGTATAGCCAATATCGTCAATATGTGGTGCCCGAAGGTCCGGCCCGTGCCCGTGAACGTCGGTTGTTGTGCGAGCGACGGTGCGCTAGGTGCAAGGTGAGCGACGCGCTTCGTGACGAATCCTCCGCTGCAAGAGGATTCGTCTTGGACCGAGACCCGTAGCTGTTCTGAGAGGGCGGTGGATGAACTGGAGGTCCCCGTCTATCTTGAGCGGAACGTCCAAAACGGAGACCGCCGTGCGGGTCGTCATCTCGATTATCCTCGCCGCCACTTTGGCCGGCGTTCCAGCACAGCAAGCCACACAGGTCGACCACCAGGAACAAGCCGTCACTGACAGCACCACACCACCACAAAGCCGCATTGGTGTTCCCGTTGTGGAGGGCGGGAAGGCCGCGTTGCTGTGGCAGGCGCGAAACCTCAAACCGGCCACTGACTCGGTAGCATACCACCCGGGCCGCCAGGCATCGAACGGAGGGGACAAGGCCGGGATCATCATCATGGCAGGCTTCACCGTTCTCCTCATCTTGCTTGTCGCGCTGGAGTTTTCCGACGGTTTCCTGTGGGGGAAATGACGATTCCTGAACCTGTGACAAACGGAGCGGATCGTGATCGCGACACACGCACACCTCAGGGTCATTCCCATGTTCATTTCCTTGGTTGCGTTCTTCGCGTGGCCGGCATATGGGCAAACCAGGACGGCCGTGAGGAGAGACGGTTCCGTCCGAGAATCGGGCTCGAGACGGGCTTCCCCGCCGAGAGTGACACCGAGGCATTCATGCGTGACATGATCACAATCACGCCGCTTCTATTCGACTGGACTGCGTACTCGGTAGTGGACCAGTTGAAGGGATGGGCACTGAGTCACGAGGTCGCTCGCTAGTCGAGGCCCGCCGTTCACGGCGTTTGTGACGACGCGCCGAGCGCTCCGCTGCGAAGGTGCAGATCGCGTTGCGGTAACTCCTCGCGTTGCCCGGCTAGCGCTCCGGCGATACTGGCGGCGTCATACAAGAACGTCAGCGGTATACAAAGCAGCACTGTCTTGGGTCGTGAGGATCGTAGAGCACGGGGACGGTGTCACCCTCGCCCCAGTATCGCGCCATCTCCACTGTGTATTCCATGAACGCTATGTATGCTGAACCCGCGATTTCGAACTCATATTTGAACGTAGCGTAAATTTCTGCTTTCTCTGCGGAAAGGATGAACCCACGCGTGGACTCTCCGCGTCGAAACAGGTCGGTGTACCTGCGCTTGCGGTTTCTGACCTTCGAGGCATACACCAGGGGTGCGACACCCAATGTCGCGACCGACACAACGCCATACACGACTACGGCAACTGCTTGAATGGCCGATGACCACAGCATCTTCGCTGGGAAGAGCGGATTGACCAAGTTCCGATACACGTCTTTGAATTCTCCCTTGGGGTCACGTGGCGGGGGTCCCATATCTACAAACTGCGGCCCGTCACCGGAGATGATCGCGACATTCCGCCGAAACGACCCAGGGCGGGTGAGGGCTGTTGCGCCCCCAACTGCGCTGGGCGCCTCCTGCACATCATCGGTCAGAATCTGGCGGGCGGCGGCAGCGGTCTGCGGTCGATCTCGTGGAGCGGGGCGCAGCAGAGCTTCGATCAACCGGGTGACCGAATCCCTAGTTGGGAGGTCCGTTGGCACCTCAATGCGTCCGGAATCGAACGGGAACTCGTGGGGTGGTGTTCCGGTGACGAGATGGAGCAACGTTGCACCGAGGGCGTATAGGTCGGAGGTTGGGCCGCTTTGGCCGAGGAGTTGCTCGGGGGGCATATAGCCAAATGTGCCAACAACGGTTGTTCCCGCGACACTGGGTGGTCGCCAGCCGAAACATACGCCACCGAAATCCACGAGTGCTGCGTCGCCTTCGGGCCGAATGAGCACGTTTGAGGGCTTGATGTCCCGGTGTAGAACCGGGGGCGCGCGACCATGGAGGTAGTCCAAAACGTCAAGTAGTCCCAGCGCACAATCGTAAACCTCCTGTTGCCCCAGCATCGGCCCTGACTCCATGCGCTGCTTCAGCGAAGCGCCCTCTATGAACTCCTGCACGATGTACAACGTGGTGGCAGTGCTCCGCCCTTGGAAGAAGTCAAAGACCTCCGGAATCCCGCGGTGATCGAGCATAGAGAGCATCTTTGCTTCCCGCTCGAATAGCTCGAGATACTTCCAATTATCGAGGTGTTCGAAATGCAGCTCCTTTACCGCTACTCGGCGTTTGTCGTGCGTGTCCGAACACAGCAGCGTGCGGGCGGAGGAGCCCTCGCCGAGCACGCGGATGACCTCATATCGGTCTCCGATCACGCGAGGTTGTTCCCCTCGTGCATCGGAAGACTCTTCAGTGCCGCTGACGTCATTGGCCATTTTGGATGCCATTGCGCTCGCTAGTCGAGTGCAGTCTTACTGAGCGCGCCGCTGCGAACGTGAATATCGCGTTGCGGAAACGGGATCTCGATATCGTTTTCCTTGAAGATCCGGGCGATGGCGTAGTTCAGTTCGCTCTTCAAGACTCGCGGTTTCGCCGAGTAGTCCTTGGTCCAGACCAACAGCGAGAAGTTCAAGGAGCTGTCCCCGAATTCGTCGAACAGCACTTCGGCGCGGGGCGTGGCCAACACGCCCTTGTGGGCGGTCGCGACCTCCAGGAGGAGCCGGGTGACGACCTCGGGGTCACACGAGTAGGAGACCCCGACGGGGACGTCAAAGCGCACTTTGCGATCGGTGTAGCTCCAGTTGGTGACCTTGCCGGAAATGAATTCCGAATTGGGAACGATGATGGCGATGTTGTCGTTGGTGACGACCGTTGTGGCGCGGGCGGAGACGCTCACCACGTCGCCGTGCACGCTGCCGACGTCAACACGATCACCCACCTTGATCGGCCGCTCGAACAGAATGATCAGGCCGCTGACGAAGTTGTTGATGATGTTCTGGAGGCCGAAGCCGATTCCCAATCCAGCGGCGCCGGCCAAGACCGTGAGCGTGCTGAGGTCGATCCCGGCTGATTGGATGATGATGATGAGGCCGATGGCGATGACGACGTACCGTACGATCGTTGCGATCGATTGGCGCATCCCGATCTCGACGTCCCCGATTGCGGCGAGCGATCGCGCAACCCAGCGCCTGATTTGGCCTGAAATAAAAACTAGTAGGGTGAGAAGCACGCTCACGTAGACGAGCGTCCACAGGGTCACCGCGGTATCGCCGAGCTGAAACAGGGAGTAGTTCAGCGCGTCGCGAATCGAAACGACGAAATCCGTGATCTGGTCCATAGTCAGTTCCTACGTAGGGTAGCTCACCGCCCCAACCACGCCACCATCGTCCGTGTCACCAGGTCCGCCGCGTCCTGCTGCACGAAGTGCTGCGCGCCGGGAATCGTCACCAGCGTGAGGTCTTGCTCGAGCCACTCCCACGTGCTGTTCAGTGCGCCGTGCAGCAGGTACTGGTCTTCCAGGCCGTGAAACATGAGCACGGGCGCCTGCACCTTCACCAGGGGTGAGGTGTCCTCCACGTAGGGCTCCCGGGGGTAGTTGGCCTTGTAGTAGTTGAGCATGGCCTCGAAATCAGAACGCCCGAAGGCCTCGACGTATCGAGCCCGGGCGCCGGGATCGGCGACCCATGCGGCGAGCGCCTCCGCCGTGAGTGCGGTGTGGGCATCGGGCTGCTGGAAGTTCCGCGCGTATTGGCTGTTGCGCTGCTGCTCGGGGTTGTTGGCCAGTTCCCGGGAGAGGCCCCGGGGGTGGGGGAGGTTCAGAATGATGAGCTTGGCGGTTTGCTCCGGGTGCTGCATGGCGAAGGTCCACGCCACCATGCCGCCCCAATCGTGCCCCACGATGATCGCCTCGTCCTCGCCGGCGTCCCGCACGACGGCCGCCACGTCGGCCACGAGGTGGGTCATGCCGTAGCTGTCTACACCTTTCGGCCGGTCACTCCGGTTGTACCCACGCATGTCCAACGCCGCCACGCGGTGGTTCTGCGACAGCGCCTCCATCTGATGACGCCAGGAATACCAGAAGTCGGGGAATCCATGGATCATCACCACGAGTGGACCCTGGCCCAACGTGACGTAGTGAATCCTGACGCCGTCGTTATCGGCGTAGTGGTGCTCCACGCGGTCATGGAGATCTTGGGCGGCTGCTTGGGAATCGAACATGGTCATAACCGTGGCGGTGCTCAGGAGGATGCGTGTGACATTCATGGCTGTCCTAGGTCTTCGTGGTGACGTAGCGCAGGATCTCCACGATCTGGTCCGGGGTTTCGGCCACGGCCATCGCCGCCGCATCGACCTCCTTCAACGGGTGTATCAGACTGGAATCGTGCATCGTGATCACCGGTTTGCCCAGGGCAGCGGCATACCCGGCGTCGAACGCCGCATTCCACTGCTTGTACTTGTCGCCGAACCGCACCACGACAATGTCTGCCTTCTCGATCATCGTGCGTGTGCGTATGGCATTGACCTTGCCACCCTTGTGGTCCTTCCAGAAGGGGTTCTCTTCGGCGCCCAGTATGCCCACACCGACGTCATCGCTCGCGGGGTGGTCGGTGACGGGCGCGAGAAACGTCACGGGCAGCTCGGCGTCGGCCACGCCCTTGGCGATCTGCTCCCGCCAATCGGAGTGGATCTCTCCGGCCAGATACACGCTGACTTCCACGTGGTGCTCCAGGGTTGAGTGCTCAGGGAAGCTATGTAAAAAGGACCCCGGCGGTCACCCGCCGAGGTCCCTGTACCTCATGGGCGTCCGGCGCCCGTCAGTTGTCCTCGGCGCGAGGTTTGGCGCGGCGCTCGGGAATCCAGTCGTAGAACCCGAACATCATCTCCTCGAAGCTCTGTTTGCCGTACCCGACCGGGATGCCGGGATCCGGATTGGCGGGGTTGCCCTCGCTGTTGTCGTACCACGCGCGGCCCCGGAACACGTCGCCGGGGCGAACCACGAGGGGCTCCTGGAACTCGTAAAAGAGCTGCCAGTTGAAATCGTAGTTCGGCACGTCCAGCACGACCTCCTTGGAGCCGTCCGCCCGCACCAGCTCGTAGCGGAAGGCTTTGCCCCGGAGGTGCATGTGGGGCAGGAGACCGAGAATGCGTCCACCGCGCTCGAACTCCTGCTCGGCCACGACCTCGTGGTTGGATGCGTGGGCGGGGATCTCGAACTCCGTCGTGGCCACGGCGGTGGTCTCGACGGCGTCCTCGGGACGGCCATCGGCGAACGTGAATCCCACCATCGTCTGATCGGTGGTGGCCACGCCGTTCGGGGTGTAGTGCAGCTCGAACATGAGCCACGCGCCCTTGGGGAGCTTCTTGCCGGAACCCTCGGGGTAGGCCATCGGCGGCACGCCAGGAGCCCAGCCTACGAGGAATGCCCCGCGCTCTTCGTCCTCAGGGCCCTCCAGGTAGACGATGATGTGGTGGGTCACGCCGCCGGTGTAGCCTCCCTGCTGGGCCGACGGCAGCGCCTCCGCCTTTTCGATCCACTTGTCCTCGGCGAAGTCGGTCTTGACGTACACGTAGCGGTAGTCCAGCACGCCCTCGGCGGGGACATCTTGCGGCTCGGGAAGCTGGAAGATAGTGTCGGGCTCCTCATCCAGCTGCCAGCCCTTGATGAAATTCCGGGCCAGCGGCGGCGTCACAGGATCGCCCTCGGGGGCGCCGGCCTCGATCCACGCCAGGAGATCGCGGCGGTCCCGTTCGGAGAGGGACCGGTCGTTCTTCCACTCGCCGTGCTCCGGGCTGGCGAACCAGGGCGGCATGCGGCGCTCTTCCACCATGAACTTGATCATCTGGCGGAATCCGAACACCTGCTGGTAGCTGTCGAGGGCGAAGGGGCCCACGCCGCCCTCTCGGTGGCAGGTCACGCAGTTCTGCTGCACGATGCGGCTCACCCGGGTGTTATAGGTGAGGTCCCGCTCGGGAAGGCGGTCTTCGGTGGTCTGGAGGTAGCACCCGGAGGCCTCCGTCTCCACCACGTCCACGTCCTCCCCGGCCAGCACGCTCTCCAGCGCATCCCTGAGGTACTCGTTGCGCACCACCGGGTTGGAGAAGGTGATCCCGAACTGATCGTCCACCGCGCCGCGGTAGCGGAGCGTGTGGGCCGCGTCGACGACGAAGATCTCGGTGGAGACCTTGGCCTGGAAGAGGGCGCCGATGACGCCCTCGGGGTCGGGGATGTATGGCCCCTGGAAGCCGAAGGTCTCCAGGTCGGCCCGGATCTTCTCCTCCGTGTCCTGGGGACTCACGTCCAGGTACGCGAACGCCACACCCCGCTCGGCGTATTCCTTCTCTATGCGGGCGATGCGATGCCCGTATTTCTGGGAGACGGGACACTCGGTGGTGCGAATGGCGATGACCAGCGCCTGATTGCCGGCCAGGAGTCCGGACAGTGTGCCGCGGTCGCCGTTCACGTCCTTGAAGGAGAAGTCGTGGACCAATTCGCCGGCGTGAAAGCCGAAGGCGCCGATGACGTCTGCGGCCACCAGGGTGGTCGATCCACGGGAAAGAGAAAAGAGGAACAAGCTGCCGGCCACCACGGCCAATACCGGGGCGACGACGAGAGTCCGACGGGCCATGAGATCTCCTTATGCGTGACAGACTGGGCGCTGCTGCAGCGGCGACGCAGGAGGGACGCACCCGGCGAGGCCGACTTAGATCGTTATCTTAAACAACTCCTTAATATTGGGGTGCTGGCGTCGCCCCGCAACTAGCGCGGCCCCCGCTGCAGGCAGAGACCGGCTGTGGCGCCGGTCATGGCGCCGATCCACTCGGTGAACGGCGTTGCAAGTAACGGCGTCGCGAGTGGGACCACGATCAGCCCCCCAACAATCGCTGCCCCGGCCAGCAACGACGCCGTGTTTCTCCGGGCCCAGTACCCGAACGGCAACATCAAAAGCGCCAACCATCCGGCGTTGAGGACTGCGGTCGGTATCCGAGTGTCAGAATGGAGAACCGTCCAGCCGCTCCCGACGGTGAAGCCGAGCCGGCAGGTCGATTGCCTGTCTAGTTCCACGCAACGGCCACCCTCGGTCCTCCACACCGCGATCCGAACCGTGTCGCCTGGTGACGTGGTCCCGAGGGCCCCAACGAGTCGTACGCCGGGATGGTCGAAACGCATGCCGTTGGCACGGCTGCGATGGCGCAACACGAGATCGTAGCCGTCGGGCCCAACGAGCAAGATCTCTCTTTGGCTGTCGTCGTAGATACTGAACAGGGAACCCAATGCAGCTGTCGGGGGCCCCGCTGTGGCGGTGATCCACAGCGGGGCCCCCGACCGTAGGAGCGCGCGCACCGTATCTGAGTCGGCCAGCCGCCGTGGGGGCAACGGAATCGATGCAATGCGCGCATCCAGGACCCGACCGTGATACGGCTCCAGGTGTCCCAACCTCGGCGTCCATTGGCCGAAGTACGTAGAGGGAGGGAAGGTAGGGGACAACAGGTAGCCCGTACCGGCAAACACGATCACTGCCGTGGCTCCGGCAAGGACGGCGAGCCTGGAGGCCGCCGTCCGGGCAGGACTGCTCCAGAGCGGCGCGTTTGCAACGATCCAGATTCCCGCGGCCGCACCCAACGTATTGAATAGGACGTCCCCCGCGCTGACATGTCGTCCGGGGACCAGGTGTTGACTCAACTCCACCAGCAGCGACAGGACCGCGGCGATGGTGAGGTTGCGCCTATAGGTGCCCGGTCTCGTCGATCCCAGAACGGCTCCCAAAGGCACAAAGAGAAGCAGGTTGAGCAGCGCATCGGCGGCTCCTCGCTCGCCGCACAACAGACAGAGGACGGAATGCTCCGCAGCGGCGGGGTCGCCTGGCACCAGGGTCGCCAGGCCGACCACGCCGATGGCGCCAGCGAGGAGGACGGATCGCAAAAGCCGGGCCGCACGCATGGGAGGTAGCTAGCTGTTGCGTGGGCGCAACAAAGTGCGGCAGGGCCAGCCGCAGGAAGCCGCCCTCAGGGGTCGTGGGTCCATTACCAGTGTGCCAGGCAATGAGTTAGCAGCCTTCCGGACCGCCCCGGCTCAGGGATGGGACCGGCCCCAACCTTGCGAGGAATCAGGCTGATCAAGAGAGCCGTTTGTCGTCCTTTCCGATTCCGAGGTGGTTCTGCAAGAATCATGGCTTCCACGTAGCGGCGTCGTGAGAACAGCCGGCCTGAAATTGGTCACGGTTGCCATGGCGAGCCTCTTCGCCGTCGTGCCGTCTGCTGCCATGGCGGTCCCCCAGGCGACGCCCCAACATCGGGGGGAATTGGTCCGGCGGATCGACTCTGTTGTGCAGGCGGAGCGCGCCCGCTCGATCTCCGCCGGCCTCTCGGTAGCCGTCGAGTTCAGGGGCGAGCTGCTCATGGCCCGGGGTTACGGCTACGCCAACCTCGAGCACGAGGTGCCGGTGACGGTGGAGACCGTGTTTCGCCTGGGATCCATCACCGAGCAGTTCACGGCACTGGCGGTCCTGCAGCTCGTTGAGCGGGGCAAGCTTCGGCTCGAAGACGACATTCGGGAATATCTCCCCGATTTCCCGGCTCGAGGGTACGCAGTCACGATTCACCATCTCCTCGCGCACACGTCTGGCATCAAGAGTTATGCAGCTCTCGACCGGGGTTTCCGGGACGCAAGCCGCCGGAATCCGTCCCGCGGTGAATTATTCGCGCTCCTCCAGAACGAGCCGTTTGACTTCGAACCTGGCGAGGACTGGGCCCGCAGCGACCTGGGATATCTCCTGCTCGAGATGATCGTCGAGACCACCTCGGGCCAGTCGTATGCCGAGCATCTGCAAGCGAACGTTTTCGGCCCCCTCGGTATGACAGGAACAACAATGTGTCATGACCGAGCCATCGTGCCGCACCGGGCTTGGGGCTATGTCACGGAGGAGGGGCAGCTCGTTCATGCCGTCCCGGATCCGCTCGGAATCCGCGGGGCAGCTGGAATCCTCTGTGCCACCGCACTCGATCTGATCACCTGGCAGCGGGCCCTCGACGACGGCTGGCTCCTTTCACCACGGGTGGGGAGCGAGATGGTGCGCGAGGCCACGTTGAACGATGGATCGAGCACCGGATACGTCTATGGACGTCACGTGAAGGAGTACGAGGGACACCGGGTGTTGGAGCAGGGTGGGCAGGCCAATGGGTTTGTCGGCGCCTTGGTGAGCTTTCCGGAGGACGATTTGACGGTCGTGATCCTCGCCAACGCGGAAGGAACACACGCGCTCAGACTCGGCTCGTCTGTAGCCCGCCTGGTGTTGGGGTTGCCACCCTCGAGCTCGGACGTGGTCGTGGAGGCCGCAGCCCAAGCGGGCGTACCGTCGCAACGGAACGTGGGCCCGCGGTCGGATTGGCGGGAGCGGTACACGGGAACCTACCTGGTCAATGGTGCCGAGGTGCAAGTCTTCGTCGCCGGGGACTCGTTGATCTTTAACGCCCCCGGTCAGGTGGTGAGCCGGTTGATCCATGGGGATGGGGATCAGTTCACCCTGGCGGCCTCACCCCAAATGCGGGTCAAGTTCGAGATGGCCGGGTCCCGGGCCCGCGGCGTGGTCGTGATGACCGGCTATGGGACGATCCGTGGCGACCGGGTGGGTGACGCGGGAGCCCCCGTGGCGGACGTGCCCCCGGGCCGGACGGCGGCGGCCAGACCGGCGCCGGCGGATCTGCCCGTGGGTTGGCAGGAGCGGTACTCGGGCACCTACCGCATCAGGGGAGTGGTGATTCGGGTCTATGCGGCGGGGGACGCGCTGATGGTGGACGCCCCCGGGCAGGTGGAGAGCAGGCTGATCCACCAGGACGGGGACGAGTTCACCCAGGCAGGCGCACCACAGACGCGGATCCAGTTCGACGTTGTGGGATCCCAGGCGCAGGGGCTGGTGGTGGTGACCGGCGAGGGGACGTTCCGGGGCGAACGGGTCGGCGAGCCGGGGGTGACCCAGCCTGCCCGGCCGACGACCCAGGCGCCCGCCGGGGGTCGGGTGGCGGGAGGTCTGCCCGTGGGTTAGCAGGCTGATTCACCAGCAGGGGCACGAATTCACGCTGGCGACGGAACCGCAGACCCGCTTCGAGTTCGAGATGGAGGGATCTCGGGCGCGTGCCGTGGTGGTGGTGGCCCGCAACCGTCGCGTTCGGGGCGAGCGGATACGGTAGTGACCTCCGGTCTGCGGCGCGATCGCGGCCATCCCCGGTCGGGGAACCGGTCACCGAGACGGCTCGCGGTGTTCCTCGTTGGGAAAGAAGAGGGCTAAGCGTGGACCGTTTCCGAGCGTTCGACACGGTCCGGAACTTGGAGGGCAAGCCCTTCAGATCGCTGTGCTACGCGCCGAATGTACAGATGTCCTTCTCCCCAACCGGCAACGTCAGTGCGTGCTGCATCAGCCGATCCCATGTTCTTGGGAACGTCCGAAACGAGGGGCTCGACGATATTTGGTACGGCTCACGCATCCGCGAGTTCAGCCGCTCGCTGCAGGGCTACGTCTTTCCACGTGGTTGCGAGTCGTGTCGCTGGTCCCTGGAGGCGGGGAATTACCTGTATCACCCCATCCGGCAGTACGACGACCTCCCGATACTCCCCGGTGGGCAGTGGCCAACGAAGCTCGAGTTTGCCCTGAGCAACGCCTGCAACCTCGGTTGTATCATGTGCGATAGTGAGTACTCGTCGGTGCTGCGGGCCAGGGAAGGGTTGCCGCCTATGCCGCGGGTATTCGGTGATCGTTTCTTCCAGCAGCTGGCTCCCTACCTGCAGCATGCGACGTCCCTGACCTTTCTCGGGGGGGAGCCATTCATGCAGCGGGAGTGCTATCGCATCTGGGACATGCTCATCGACATGGAGCTGGGCATTCCTTGTCACGTGACGACGAACGGCTCGATCTACAACCGACGAGTAGAACACGTACTACACAATCTTCCGTTCAACCTCGCGATATCGGTGGATGGGGTCACGAAAGAGACCATCGAGAATATTCGCGTTGATGTGAAGTATGAATCCTTGATGGAGAACATCCGTCAGTTCAATGCATATGTCCGCGGGAACTCCGATCGGTTCGCCGCCCAGCGTGACCATAGGCTGCAACTGAACTTCTGCGTCATGCGCCAGAATTGGCACGAAGTGGCCGATTTCTTCCTCTTCGCCGAGGACCTGGATTGCTTTGTGTGGAAAATCTTCGTCACGGAGCCTCCATCGTGCAGTTTGTTCACGCTCGGGGTCGACGAGCTGAGCCCTATCGTGGGGACCCTCGATGCACGGACGGATAGGCTGCGAGGTAGGCTGAAACACAATTGGGATGTCTGGCTCACCATGGTGGAAGAGATGAGGGGTCACCTCAAGGGCAAGCCGTTGAATGCGTCCGGCGACTTACGGCGGGGAACGCAGGACTCTGCAACGGATGAAAAGGGGAGCAGGGAGAGACTGAGTCGGGCGTGGCAGTTGAATATGGAAGGCCGGTTTGAGGAAGCCATGCGGGAAATAGAAGTGATCGCTGAGGACGATCCTCAGTATTATCATCTCAAGTGCCTGCAAGGTGAGTTCCAGATCGGTCTGCGTGACTTTGACGGCGCGGCCCGAGAACTGCGGGACGCAATTGCCATCACCGCAAAACGTCCGGAGGCCTACCTGATTCGCGCCTGGCTCTACGTGACAGAGGGCAAGATGGGCGAAGCCGTGGCGGCCGCACGCGACGCGACGGAGCGTGTAGTCAAGTTGCGGGAGCTGGAAGCGAAGTTCATCGAGGGCGTATTGGTGAAGCGCCTGGTACAGCGTGACGAAACCTTGGCAACCGTGCTATCGTCCGTCTTCTCTCGGCAGAGGGAAACGGTGGCCGCCGGCCATTAAACAAAGGCGCCCGTCCACCGCGGCCGGAGGTCAGGGAACGGCAAAGCAACGAAGCGTGACATTGGACAACTCGACCGCGGCGTCGTTTCCACCGAGGTTGAAGTGAAAACGCGCATCGCCGCTGCGCGGCGACTCGAACCCCACGTCGAAATCCTGCCACTCCGGAGTCAGTTGGACCGTCTTGTGGCGCCCTAGCTGTTCGCACGGGGCCTCGGCGGGGGCCACCCCAAAACAGATGCTTCGTCGCCCGGTGGCCCGCGCCCGAAACATGATCACGTAGCGGCGGTGTGGCTCGATCCGCACCTTCGCTCTATTCAGTTGAATATTCCAGGGGACCTGCGACTCGGCCTTGGCGATCACGATGCGCGCCGTCTGCGGATCGGCGGGCGTCTCGACCAGATCCGCGACGTCCCCCCCACGCGTGTGCAGCGACCAGTCACTCCCCGCGAGATCTACCTCGTCGAACTCGTCGTAATCGACGGATTGGTCACGGAACCTGCCAATCTGGTGCAGGAGATCGAGATAATTCCTCCTGTTGTCTGCCTCATTGGGCGTTACGTGGGGGAGATCGACGGTCCGCAGGAAATCCAGGATTTCTGTCAACTCGCGTTGCGGCAACCCTCGTAACGACACCTCTTCGGGATAAAGAACCGTATTGAAGAACAAACGGATCCCGTGCCCATTGCAGAATTCCAGGAAATCTGGCAGCTCGTGCCAATTGGAACGCATGGGGCACACATTGAGCGTCATGCTGGTCTGCCGTCCGGCAACGTAATCCCGGAAATATCGGAAATTGTCCATGACCTGGTCGAACTTCGCGTTGACGCGAATACGCTCGTAGTTGTCAGGATTCAGTGCGTCGATGGAGATGTTGACGTGCGCCTTGAGAGACTCCAATGTGCGTCGGACTTTGTCGTTCAGAATGGTTCCGTTGGTCACGATAGTGACGTCGATATCAGGGTTCACCTGAGCAATGAGGTCCCAGATTTTGTAGTAGATATTGATGAGAAACGGCTCGCCACCAAGAAAACGTGCTTCCCGAAGATGGGGAATGAACGGCTCGAGTTGTTTCACAAAGGCTGCATCATATGGACTCTTCAAGGGTGGAAGATGTTCCCGGTGCTTGCGGATAGCGGAGGAGGAGAACCCGTTGCACATGGTGCATTCGAGATTGCAGGTGTTGGTGATCTCGAACTCGAGGACCTTTGGCCACGGTGTGATGTCTCCTTCAACCCCCCCGTAGGTCTCTTCAGCGAAATGGTCGTAAAAGCGGGCTCGCATTCCACCGAAGTTTCGTGATCGAAACTGCTCCGTACAGATCCAGCACCCGTTGGGCAGCGTATTGTGGCGGAGCAAGGCACGGAGCTTGGCAGCGCTGTCGCCCGTCCATATTTCCTGTAGTGAATTCTCTGGATACGTGCCGAGGATGTGCTGACGGTTATAGCAGCAAACCGTGACATCGCCGTTCTGCGCGAAGTTGATGCTCGTGAACGGTGCGTGACAGAAGATGCTCGGATTCTTGCAGTGTCTGAACGCGTTGTATTCGGCTAAGATGTCGGAGTCGAGCATGGGCGCCTTGGATGGGCGTTGGAGCCTGTCCCCTTTACGACATGGGTTGTGGCCTGAGTGTTGCGCGATCGCCACGCCATCAGGTATTGAGCGCGGCTGCAACGTGGCAAACTGCACGGCGTGGACGTGCTCATGCGGCTAGCCACACGAACAGCAAGAACGCACCAAGAACGATGTAGCTTGGCCAATCACGCAAGGCGAAGACCAACGGATCCTCGGAGAAGCGTCGTCGGGCGGTGAGGAGCCAGATCCGTGCTTCCCAATAGAGCAGGAGCGGCAGCCCCGGCCAGAGCAGGTCTGGGTGCCGATACAGGAGGGTGACCTCTGGTCCGGTGATGTAGAGGCAGTACACCAATGTGCTGGCTCCGGCGGCGGCGAGTCCCAGCGTCCGAAGGACGGAGAGATCGGCCGCGAGGTATCCTCGTCCAGGAATCCCCGTGGCGTCCTGTGCCGACCGTGCTTGCAGTTCGTTGACCCGCTTGACCAGCGCAAGGGAGAGGAACAGGAAGATTGAGAATGCGATGAACCACCGGGAGAGCTGCACATCCACGACGACGGCCCCCGCGACGACTCGCGCCGTGTAGAGGGTGGCCAGCACGATCACGTCTAGCACGGCGATTCGCTTGAGTCCTGCTGAATACGCAATCGTCAACCCGAAGTAGACCCCCAGGACTGCCTGGAAGCCAATGGACAGCTGGACGGCAATCAACACGGCGAGCCCGAGCAGTGCACCGGTACCGCCGATGGTTGCTGGGATTGAGAGCTGTCCGGCTGCGACGGGGCGACGGTGCTTTGTCGGGTGTAACCGGTCATTCTGGAGGTCGGCCAGGTCGTTCAGTAGGTATCCGGCTGACGCGAGGAATGAGAAAGCGAAGAACGCAGCCATCAGTGGAATGAGTAAAGCGGAATTCCCGCCCAGGTGAGCAGCCAATGCCGGGAGAAAGAGCAGCGCGTTCTTTACCCACTGGTGCGCCCGCAAGGCGCGAAACCACGCGTGCCAGGGGATCGTTGGGCGCTTTTCGAGTACGGTGAGGTCCGGTCGGATGCGTCGAGCGCGTCGCAAGTCGGGCGGCC